>CANQZM010000039.1 GCA_947628345.1 uncultured Bacilli bacterium | reverse complement strand
TCTCCACAAATTCCAAGTTTTATATTTTCTCTAGTTTTTCTACCTTTTTCAGCAGCCATTTTAACCAATTGACCAACACCTTCTTGATCTAATTTAGCAAACGGATCTGATTCATAAATTTTTGCTTGATAATAAGAATCTAAGAATTTACCTGCATCATCTCTAGAAAAACCAAATGTCATTTGTGTTAAATCATTTGTTCCAAATGAGAAAAATTCAGCTTCTTCTGCGATTTGATCAGCAGTTAGTGCAGCTCTTGGGATTTCAATCATTGTACCAATATGATATTCAATATCAGAATTTTTTTCTTTTTTAACTAGTTCTGCAGTTTCTACTACTATATCTTTAACGTATTTTAATTCTTTCTTTTCACCAACAAGTGGAATCATTATTTCAGGAACAATATTATATCCTTTTTCTGCATTAACTTCAATTGCAGCTTCCATAACAGCTCTTGTTTGCATTTTAGCTATTTCTGGATATGTAACTGCTAAACGGCAACCACGATGACCCATCATTGGATTAAATTCGTGAAGTTCTGCACATTTATCTTCAATTTGTTTAACGGACATATTCATATCTTTAGCTAAAGCTTCAATGTCTTCAGGATCTGTAGGTAAGAACTCATGTAAAGGTGGATCTAGATAACGAACAGTCATTGGTCTACCTTCTAGAGCCTCATACATAGCTTTAAAATCACCCTTTTGGAATGGAATTAATTCATTCAAAGCCTCTTCTCTAGCTTCAACTGTATCAGATAAAATCATTTTTCTTATTTTTGGAATTCTACCTTCTTCAAAGAACATATGCTCTGTACGACAAAGTCCGATTCCTTCTGCACCTAATTTTACAGCATTTTTTGTATCTCTAGGATTATCCGCATTAGTTCTAACTTGTAATTTTCTTATTTCATCAGCCCAAGTCATGATTCTTCCAAAATCACCACTAACTGATGCTTCTTCTGTTGCAATATCTCCTTTATAAATATTACCTGTTGTACCATCTAATGAAATATAATCACCTTCATGGAATGTATAACCACCTAAAGTAAATTCCTTTTTAGCTTCATCAATTTTAATTTCACCACATCCAGATACACAACAAGTACCCATACCACGGGCAACAACTGCAGCATGTGATGTCATTCCTCCACGTACTGTTAAAATACCTTGAGAAGCATTCATACCTTCAATATCTTCAGGAGATGTTTCTAATCTAACTAAAATTACTCTTTCTCCTTTACCACCAATACCAGCAGCTTTAGCATCTTCAGCAGTAAAATATACTTTACCAGCAGCAGCACCAGGTGATGCTGGTAGTGCTGTTCCAATTATTTCCCCTTCTTTTAATGCTTGTTGGTTAAATGTTGGATGTAATAATTGATCAAGTGATTTAGCTTCAATTCTAAGAAGTGCTTCTTCTTTAGTAATCTTTCCTTCATCTACTAGGTCACAAGCAATTTTAATTGCTGCAGGTGCAGTTCTTTTACCATTACGAGTTTGTAAGAAATAAAGTTTACCTTCTTGAATAGTAAATTCCATATCTTGCATATCACAATAATGATCTTCTAGTTTTTGAGCAATTTCCATAAATTCTTTATAACATTCTGGTAAATCTTCCTTTAATTTTGTAATTGGTTGAGGAGTTCTAACACCAGCAACTACATCTTCACCTTGAGCATTGATTAAGTATTCACCATAAATACCTTTTTCTCCTGTTGATGGATTACGAGTAAAGGCAACTCCTGTACCCGAAGTATCTCCCATATTACCAAAGACCATTGCTTGAACATTAACAGCGGTACCCCAGTCACCTGGAATATCATTCATTCTTCTATATACAATAGCTCGGGGATTGTTCCAAGATCTAAATACAGCTTGAACAGCTCCCATTAATTGTTCCTTTGGATCTTGTGGGAATTCTTCACCATTCATTGTTTCTTTATAAACAGCTTTAAATTTTTCTACTAATTCTTGTAAATCTTCAGTTGTAAGTTCAGTATCATAATGAACTCCTTTAGCTTCTTTTACTTCATCAATAATTTTTTCAAAGAATGATTTAGGAACTTCCATAACAACATCTGAATACATTTGAATAAATCTTCTATAAGAGTCATATGCAAATCTAGCATTACCAGTTTTTGCAGCAAAACCTTTAACGGCTTCATCATTTAACCCTAAATTTAGGATTGTATCCATCATACCAGGCATAGAAGCTCTAGCTCCACTACGTACAGAGACTAACAATGGATCTAAATTATCTCCGAATTTTTTGCCCTGCATTTCTTCTAGAACTTTTAAAGCATCAAAAATCTGAGTTTTAATTTCTTCTGAGATACTTTCATTATTTTTGTAATAATCAGTACATGCTTCTGTAGTAACTGTAAATCCTTGCGGAATTGGTAAACCTAAATTAGTCATTTCAGCTAAGTTAGCACCTTTGCCACCCAAAAGCTCTCTCATATTAGCGTTTCCTTCTTTAAATAAGTAAACGAATTTCATATTTTCTACTTCCTTTCCATAACTTATTATTTTTTGATAACACATTAATAGGGATTCTTATCAATTTATGGTATTTAAAAATAAAATATACCAATTCACCATCCCCACCATGACTAATTATAAAGGAATTATGTATAATTTACAAGTGTTTTTAAACGTTTTATAACTTTTTTTTCAATCCTAGAAATATATGATTGACTAATTCCTAACTTTTTAGCTACCTCTTTTTGGGTTAACTCCTTTTGACCTAAAAGACCATATCTTAAAATAATAATATCTCTATCTCTAGGATTTAATCTCATTACTTCATTAATCATCAATTTTTTATCTTGATCTTCTTCAATACCACGAGTCACAATATCTTTATCAGTACCCAAAACATCTTCTAAATGTAGTTCATTTCCTTCTGAATCATAAGAAAGTGAAGCATCAATACTAACCTCTGTTTTTAATCTCTTTGTTTTTCTTAGAAACATTAATATTTCGTTATCAATACAACGGGATGCATATGTAGCTAATTTAATATTTTTTTCTTTAGAAAACGTATTAATTCCTTTAATTAAACCAATAGTTCCAATACTAACCAAATCTTCTAAATCAATGTTAGTATTCTCATACTTTTTAGCTAGAAAGACAACTAATCTTAAATTATGTTCAATTAAAACGTCCCTAGCTTTCATATCACCATCTTCAAGTAAGGAAAGATAGTATTCTTCTTTATCATGTGATAAGGGTTCTGGTAAAATATCAGTAGCTCCGACATAAAATATTCTCCCTACTTTTAAAAATACTTTTTTGAAAAATAAAATTACTTTTTTCACATTAATTCCTCCTTTAATTTATTTGGTAATATACAATCACTATCATTTAACTTAAACTCTGTTTCACTTTTACCAATTAAACAATTAGAAATTTCTTTGTTTTCAATCACTATTTTGTCAGGTTTTATACATTTTATTAACCCATTATTGGCAATTGTTTGAAATGGTACTAAAATAGACTTTTCATAGGGAAAGGCAATATCGTCATTTTTCACAATGATTACAGGTCTTTTTTTATATGGATCAGTTAAAGTATTACCTGTATCTAAATATCCAGTTAAACAATATTTTTTTTGATTAATATAAATGTCTACCTGATAATAATTCTTTTTATTTTCTTCATAATTTTTTTTATCTTTAATATACAAATATAAAATTATAGGACTAATAATTATCATAACTAAAAAATTTATACTAAATCCATTAGAGAAAAATACTATTCCTTTATTTTTATAACTGAATGTATTATTTAAAAAATACATGATTCCACCTAAGAAAATGCTAATAACATAGAAATAAACATAAGTTTTTAAAAAATTTTTAGATCCAAAAGTTACTAGTATCATAACTATACTTATAATAATTTTTAAAATAAATAAAGAAAAACTATTCAGGGGAATAAAAAGAAAAAAAATACTACTACCACCAATTAAACTACCTATAATAAGTCTATGTAATTTAGTACGTTTTTTTAAAAGATATTTAACTCCAAATAATAATATAAAATCAAAGAAAACATTAATTAAAAAAACTAAGTCTAAGTATATTTTCATGATATCACCATAATTACTATAGCAATAAAAAAACGACTTAATTGTCGTTTTATATTTTCTTTTTCTTAAAAAATATTTTACAAATATAAAATAAAAATATAGTCATTATCAAAACATAAGCCCAGCTTAGAATAGTTTGAAAAGCACCTGATGTATAGTGATCAATAATTCCTAAAATTCCACTTGGAATATACTTATCAATTAAACCAGCAACATCTCGTAATCCAATATTATTTTTAATGAATGTTAATATTCTAAGAAAAATATCAAAAATCGCTATAAAAAAGACAAAAGAAGAAAATCTTTTAAAAAACATAATTACTACTACCATTAAAACAATTAAAACAATTAAATCAATATACATTATTACCACCTACTTCATTTATTCTTTATTTAAAATATGGATTATGCATTTTTTCATATCCTAATGTAGTCATCTCACCATGACCGTTATATATTTTAATACCATCATCATAATTTTTAATTTTTTCGATACTTTCTTTCATTTGATTTAAATCACCTGTAGGCAAATCACACCTACCTATATTTTCTTTGAAAATAAAGTCCCCTACAAACATAGCGTTAATTTCTTCAAAATAGAAAGAAATTGAATCACTAGAATGGCCTGGTGTATAAATACACTTAAATTTAAAATCTCCTATACTATAATCTTGTTCACTGATATTACTCTTTTTAAATATCTTTACACCTCGCTTTGATATAAAATGTCTAAGAGCGCCAACATGATCAAAATGAGCATGGGTAATTAATACACCCAAAATTTTATTATCTTTGATAACCTCTTTTATTTTGGCATAATCATCACCTGGATCTATTATTAAACATGTATTATTTTTAATAAGAACATAACAGTTTTCTTCCAATAATCCTACCACTATAGTTTCAACTTTCATATCATCACCTATCACAATATATCATAATTTTTAAAATTCTACAATTGTGTTGCCTTTAATTTTTGTTTTTTTCTTAACTTATTATTTTTTATATGATCACCAATAATTTCGGAGACTTCTAAGATTGTAACAAAACTACTTTGGTCCATTTCATGACAGATTTTTTTTAGTTCATATACTTCAATTCTAGTTAAAACACAGTATAGGACCTCTTTTTCACCACTAATTAAACCTTTACCTTTAATCTTAGTTACAGTTCTACCTAATCTTTTAAATATTTCATCGGCCATATCAGTACCTTTATCTGTAACAATTAAAGCAGCTTTAGCCTGTTCTAACCCTTCAGAGACAAAATCAATTACTTTAAAGGTAATAAAATATGTTAGTAATGAGTACAAAGCTCTATCAATACCAAAAATGGTTCCAGCAATTAAATAAATAATTAAATTAAAAACTAAAACTACTTGACCTACCGAAAATGAAGTTTTTTTACTAATTATTAAGGCTACTGATTCTGTACCATCAACACAACCACCAAAATGAATAACTAAACCAACACCTATACCAAGTAAAGCTCCTCCATAAACTGTTGCTAGTAAGATTTGATTTGTTACTTCTCCAAGGTTTTCAAAATAGGATAGTGATAGCGAAAATAAAATCATTGAATAGATTGATCTAATTAAAAAACCAATTCCCATATTTTTATAGCCTAGAAAAATAAAGGGAATATTTAACATTAACACTAAAAAACTAATTGGTATTTCTGTTAATTTAGAAATTATAATGGAAATACCCGTTACACCACCATCTAAAATTGTATTAGGTATTAAAAATGTTTCTAATGCATAAGCTGCTAAAATTGAACCCACTGTAAGCATCAAAAACGAAATTAAAATTTGTGAATTTTTTTGTTTAAACTTATTCATCTTTTACCTTCTTTCTATTTTTATATATTAATTATACCACAAAAAAGTAAATCATAAATTACGATTTACTTTTTTGACACATTAATTTTCTTCTACTTCAAATTGTGAATTGTAAAGTTTAGCATAAAAACCATTTTGTTTTAATAATTGTTCATGCGTTCCTTGCTCTACAATATCACCGTTATCCATCACCAAGATAAGATCAGCATTTTTAATAGTAGAAAGTCTATGAGCAATAATAAAGCTAGTTCTTTTTTCCATCAATTTATCCATGGCCTGCTGAATTAAAACTTCAGTTCTAGTATCAACACTTGACGTTGCTTCATCTAAAATTAAAATTTTAGGATTAGCTAATATTACTCGGGCAATAGTTAATAATTGTTTTTGACCACCAGAAATATTATCAGCTTCTTCATTTAAAACCATGTTATATTCATTAGGAAGCGTTTTAATAAAATGATGAACACTAGCAGTTTTACATGCCTCTTTAATTTCTTGATCAGTAGCATCAAGTTTACCATATTTAATATTTTCTTTTATCGTACCATTAAATAACCAAGTATCTTGTAGAACCATCCCGAATAGCTTACGTAAATCATGGCGATTGAAAGAATTAATATTTTTACCATCAATTAAGATGCTACCACTATTTAGTTCATAAAAATGCATTAATAATTTTACAATAGTTGTCTTACCAGCACCGGTAGGACCTACTATAGCAATTTTTTGACCTTTGTTAATTTTAGCAGAAAAATCATTAATAATTATTTTATTAGGATTATATCCAAAACGAACATGGTTAAATTCAATACTACCCTCAATATTTTCTATACTTTCAGCATTTTCTACTACATCTACTTCTTCTTCTAATTTTAAGAAATCAAAAACTCTTTCACTAGCAGCAATAGCTGATTGAATATTAGCCATAACCTGAGATAATTGATTAATTTGTTGAGTAAAGTTACGAACGTATTGTGTAAACGATTGAATATCTCCTACCTGAATTTTATCTAATATAACCATATAGCCACCCAAAATAGAGATAACTACATAACCTAAATTACCAATAAACTGCATTATCGGATGCATTGATGTACCTAAAAATTGTGATTTCCAAGCACTTTGATATAAAGTTTTGTTTAATTTTTTAAAAGTTATAATGGCATTATCTTCACCATTAAAAGCTTTAACGATATCGTGCCCACCATATATTTCTTCAACATGACCATTCATATGTCCTAAATACTCTTGTTGCATTGCAAAATATTTTTGAGAATGAACTATAATTTTATTTAGAATGAACATACATAATGGTATGATCAGAACAGTAGCTATTGTCATTGGAATATTAATAGATATCATCATGATTAAAACACCAATAATTGTAGCTACTCCTCTTATAATTTCAGTTATTGATTGATTTAGACATTGTGTTAAAATATCAATATCATTAGTCACTATAGATAAAATTTCACCATGTGTTTTAGAATCAAAATATTTCATTGGTAAGCGATTTATCTTTTGACTTAGACTATTACGAAGTTTGTATGATATATCATTAGAAATACCAGTCATTATAATACCTTGAATTGCTGCAAATAAAGAACTCAAAATATATAAACCAACTAAGAGTAATGTTGTCTTTTCAATATAAGTAAAATCAATTCCTCCTGTATTAGATATTTTTTTGATTAATCCATTAAAAATTTCAGTAGTAATATTTCCCATAATCTTTGGTCCTATTATAACAAAGACTGTGGAAGCTATAGAAAAGATGAAAACAAACGCCAAAGATAACTTATAATTTTTCAAATAAGATAGAAGCTCAAATAAAGTTCGTTTAAAATTTTTAGCTTTTTCAGATGGCATCGGTCCACGTGGTCTAGGCATTATCTAACTCCTCCTTACTTAATTGAGATAAAGCAATCTCTTTATAAATTTGACAATTCTTTAGTAATTCTTCATGTTTACCAATGCCAACAACATTACCTTCATTTAAGACAACAATTTTATCAGCATTCATAATTGTAGAAATACGTTGTGCAACTATTAAAACTGTTTTGTTTTTAGTAATAGTTTTTAATTCTTGGCGTAATTTAGCATCAGTTTTAAAGTCCAAGGCTGAAAAAGAGTCATCAAAAATATAAATATCTGGATCTTTTGCAATGGCACGGGCAATAGAAAGACGTTGTTTTTGCCCTCCTGATACATTAGTACCTCCTTGGGCAATTTGGTAATTCTCTTTATCTTTTAATTTAGATACAAATTCTTCTGATTGTGATATTTTTAAGGCTTGCTTAACTTTGGCATCACTAATATTTTTATTACCATATTTAACGTTATCCTTAATAGTACCTGTAAATAAAATACCTCGTTGTGGAACAAATCCGATTTTATCACGTAACTGTTTTAAATCAGCATGTTTGATATTAATACCATCAACTAATAATTCTCCACCGGTAACATCATAAAAACGAGGAATTAAGTTAATTAAAGTTGATTTACCAGAACCAGTTGAGCCAATAAAGGCAGTGGTTTCACCAGGATTAGCAACTAAATTTATATCAGTTATCACATCATAATCTGCATCCGGATAGCGGAATGACACATTATGAAACTCCACTTTTCCACGTTCTTCTTCTTTAAATGGTTGAGGATTTTTAGGATTTAAAATAGTATCTTTTGTTTCTAACACTTCCATAATTCTTTTAGCTGAAACATTAGCACGAGGAAGCATAATAGACATCATAGATATCATTAAAAAGGACATAATAATTTGCATTGTATATTGAATATAGGCTAGGATATCTCCAACTTGCATTGAACCAGCATCAACACCTTTAGCTCCCTTATAAACAATAGCTAAACAAACAAAGTTCATAATTAGCATCATAATAGGCATCATAAAACTCATTGTCCTATTTACAAAGATATTAATTTTAGTTAAATTTTTATTAGCTTCATCAAAACGTTCTTCTTCATGTCTTTCATTAGAAAAGGCTCTAATTACTGGTAATCCTGAAAGTATTTCTCTAGTTACCAAATTTAACTTATCAATTAATTTTTGAATTTTTGTAAACTTTGGCATAGCAATAGCAAATAGTATAATAACAAAAGATAAAATAGAGGCAACTGCAACACCTATTATATATGTCATTGAAGAATTGGTATTAAGTGCTTTTATAACTCCACCTACACCAATAATAGGTGCATATATAACTACTCTAAACAAAAATACAATTACCATTTGAACTTGTTGAATATCATTGGTAGTTCTAGTAATTAAAGATGCTGCCCCATATGTTTTTATTTCATTTTTAGAAAAACCAATAACTTTTTTAAAGACTTTTTCACGCAAGTTTTTAGATAAAGTGGCAGCCATTCTAGAACCAATAAAAACCGTTAAAATTCCACTAACCATTACACTCAAAGCAATTAAAATCATGATTATGCCAACTTTAATGATATAATTTATTTGTAATTTATCAGTATCAATTCCTATACGTTTATACTCTTGAACTACATAAGATACTGCGGCTTGATCAATAATAGCATCAGGGTAATCTTTTAATTTATTATTCATCTCTTTTAAAATTATCTGTTTTTGTTCATCATTTGCAAATTGTAATGTCTTAAATATATCAACATCATTAGGAAACATTTGTTGATTTTCTTTAGTTTCATCACTACTTAAAAAGCTAACAATAGTCATAGGTTTAGCAAAAATTTTACTTATTTTTTCTTGATTACTATCTTTTTTTAATTCATATATTTTTTCATTTTTATATGTTTTAGTATATGTATAATTTTTTTCAATATAATTTTTATCAGCAGCTGACATTAAAAGAGTAAGTTTACTTAATTCAGTCTCCCCTATTTCAGTAATAGCAGCATTTTCAACACCATTTTGTTGAACACCAACATTAATTATTTTAGAAGTATATTCAGGCAAAGTTAAATCTAACCAAGCTTGCAAAATTAAAAGTAAAATAATTGTAATAACTGACACAATAGATTTTTTCAAGTATTTAAAAATTTTAAACATTAATCTCCCTCCTTATATATTCCATAACATAATATGTCTAATTTTTGAAAATATTTTATTTTAGTTTTATCATAGTTTTTTGTTAATGAAAATTCTTCAATTGATAAAAACAAACTATGCATAAGCATGGTAAAAATAAATTCTAAAGACACATTTTTTAAATTAGTAGTATTAATATTATCTTTTATATCTAAGAAAAGATCATGATGAGGATTTTCAACTGGCTTATTCCTTAGACTTTTAAAAATAAAGATATTTTTAAAAATACCTATAGCTTCTTCTTTATAATACTTTTTAGTAATTTCTTCAAATAACATCTTAAAAGTATGATATAGATCACCATTATTTGCAATTAAGAGATTTTTAATAATTTTATTTATTTCTTTAGTATTAAGCTCAATTAAATATTCAAACAAATCTTCTTTATCTTTGAAGTACATATAAAAACTACCTCGAGGAATGTTTGAATTAGCTATTATTTTATTGATGGATACTTCATGATATTTCTTATTAGCAAATTCTTTTAAACTATTAGAAATTAGTTTGGTTTGTTTTTCTTTTTCTAAATTGAAGAAAGTACTACTAGGCATATTATTCATCCTTTCAACCATGCTTTTTCATTATAATATGACAAGTTGTCATATGTCAATAGTAAGCCATTAAAAAAGTGACTATTTCAATCACTTCTATTTCATTTGGTAGCCTGTACGGAATTCGAATCCGTGAATGCTGCCTTGAGAGGGCAGTGTGTTAAGCCACTTCACCAACAGG
>CANQZM010000038.1 GCA_947628345.1 uncultured Bacilli bacterium | reverse complement strand
TAAATAGAGATGATTTTGTTATAACCAAGATATTCAGAATAAAAATTGTTTACATAAGATAAGTAATTAAGAAGTGATAATTTGAGTAAATAATTTAGTTTTAACAATATCACTTTTTAGTTGAGCTAATATTTATTAATAACTCTTTATTCATAAAGTTGATAAAACAAATATAAATTATATATAATAAATAAGATATTAATCAAAAACACTATTTTTCTTGCTTTTAATTACGTGAAGATATTTATATATAAAATGTACAAAAAGTATTTGACTGACAAATATAAAAAATATATAATATATTTAATTTTTAGAGATGGAGGTAGAGGTTTATGATTAAAAATTTAAAATATACTGCAGGTGCCTTGGCTTTAGCAGCAACATTATCTATAACAGGATCAGGATGCGGAAAAGATTCCGAAAGTGTGAAAACTTTAGAAACAGAAGAAACTACAAAAAATCTAAAAACAGAAGAAGAATTAAGAGATGAAATTTATAATTTAGAAAAGGAATTAAAAGAAGTACAAGAAGCAAATTATGAAGAAAATTTTGAAATAGTACATACTTTATCTAATTTATCAGGAGTAGATATTTCTAGTCATGATGATGGTAGAATATTTAAAATACAAGTAATGAAAAATCAAACAGAAAAAGATTTTGTTACGATTTTAAATTGTTTAAAAACAAGTACCTGTTATGATTTATGTAAGTTAGAAATCAAAAATTGTGATTTGACTAAATATTCTGAAGAAACCAGAAATTTATTTAAGGAAGTTATGTCAAACTTGGCAACAGTCGAACTAGAAGATTTAGTTTTAGCCAATATGAATATAACAGATATTTCTTTTTTAAGTAATCGAAATTTTGAAAATACTTTAAGAAGTTTAGATTTAAGTCATAATCAAATTTCTGATATTAGTATTTTAAAATATTTAAATCTCCATGAAATGGATGTCATTTTTTTAGATTTTAATCAAATTACAGATATTACTAGTATTTCTCATTTAAAAAATATATCTATTATTTCATTTAATAATAATAATATTTCTGATATTAGTGCTTTATTAGATTTACCTAAGTTAAATTCAGTGTTTCTAAGAGGCAATAATATTTCAGACTTTAGTGTTGAAGAAAAACTAAAAAGTGAAGGTGTTTTAGTTTTGCCTTCTCATAATCAAAATAGCTCTGAAATTGAGGAGAAGAATGGTATTCGTTTAGAATTAGGAAAAGAATATGAATTCAAAATTGGAGATGACATTAACCTTAATATCGGAAATAACAAGATTAAAGTAAAAACAGAAGATGGAAAAGTAAAGGTAAAAGTAAGATAAAGAAAAATTAAAATTAATTTATAAACAGTATGTATAATTTCTTTTGCTAATATCTATTGGCCAATATTCAAACTTTAAAATAGAATTTTATTGTTAATATAAAGTTATAAATATCTCTTTTAATTTTTTCTATTATGATAGTTGCTCACACTTTTGTGTGAGTTTTATTGTTGATACTAGTAAGCTAAAAATTAATAAAATAAGCGATAGGTTTTAGTACTTTTAAGGTTTGATATCTAAATTATTTAGAAAACGATTTTTAGATTCATAATAAATAGATGAAATTAATCTAGCTAAAGAAAAGTAAATATGATATAATAACCCAAAAAAAACAAGTGGTAATTTGAAATGAGGTGAGATTATGTATAATGCAATAATAGATAAAGGAGCTACATTTTTATTGTTAGATAATGGTAGTCCTAACGTTTATGATGGGGATATGTCTGGATTTTTAATTAATAATAGTAATATAATTAATTTAATGAATGCTTTACCAATTAAACAATATTATGCATGGACAAAAGAAGAACCTATTAAAATATCTAAAGAACAAGCAAAGCATTTATATCAACAACTTATAAATTGTAATATTAAGGCTAAAAAATTCAATAAATCACTATAATGATTTAATATTTACATTTACGTATTCTTTTAAATCTGTTTTTGAAAACGTTAATTCTAATCTTATTAATATGGATTATCTATATTAAAAGTAATAAAAGGATCTTTCCTAGATCTTTTTTATCATTATTAGAAATATAAACATTTCTCCAAATAACTTTTATATCGTAATTTTTATATTCTTGATTATTTGTTTTAATCATGAAATTTTCTCTTCCTTAGTAATTATTCTATAATACTAACTAGTAAATTGATAAATTTCTTTTTAGGTCTTATTTTTTGTAAAGTAATGTGTTACTATATATAATGTTGGAGGTTGACATGAAAAGATATTTTAAAATTTTAATTATTATTTTATTAATAGGTAGTTGTATTGGTTGTGGTAGTAATAAAGAAATTAAAGAAAATTTATTAGGAATTAATTTTAATATTAAAGGTAATGAAGCGACACTAGATAAATATAAGACAGAAAATCCAGTAGTAGCTATGAAAATAGAAGACTATGGAGCTATTGTGATGGAGTTGTATCCAGAAAAAGCTGAAAATACTGTTAATAATTTTATTTCTTTAGTAAAAAAGGGCTTTTATGATAATAATACTTTTCATAGATTGGTACCTGGTTTTGTATTGCAAGGTGGAGATCCAACTGGAACAGGAACAGGTGGACCTGGATATTCAATAAAAGGTGAATTTTCTAATAATGGTTATCCTAATAATGATTTAAAGCATGAAAAGAAAATTGTTTCTATGGCTAGAAGTCAGGATAATGATTCAGCAGGTAGTCAATTTTTTATCATGTTAGATACTTCTGCTAATTTAGATAATGATTATGCAGCTTTTGGTAAAATAATAGATGGATGGGATATTATTGAAAAGATTGAAGAAACTGAAATTGTAGAAAATACAGTTACAGGAAAATTAAGTGAAAATTTAACTATTAATAAAGCAATAGTTGATACCAAAAATAAAGAGTATAGTGAAGTTATAAAAGTAGCTGAATAAGCTATTTTTATTTTTTTTTGTTTACTAATTGCCAAAAATGTGATATAATAACCGGAGGAAAAGGGGGACTTATGGTGGAAGTTATTATTAGTTAATCGATTATATATACATATATTTAATAAAAGAAAATTTTAGGGAGGAAGAAAATGAGAGTAGAAACTTTAGAAGATGCAAGAAGATATGCAAGACAATATATAAATAATCAAGAAATTATTACTAAAAGAGATTTTTATAAAGAACATCATTTAAATTCATTTGAAGCTATAAATATTAGCAAATTACTTAAAGAAAATGATCCTGAGTTATATGAACAATATACTAATGTTAAAGATAATCCTAATCCAGCTAGATTAAAAAAAGAAGCTTTGGAATATGCCAAAGGTAAAGAAGAATTGGATAAAATTTTAGAGGGATTAATGTATGGTATTGATAATAGGGAATTTGATATCTTAGATTATTTTACTATTACTAAAAAAAGTTATTCGGAGCTAATGAAAATATTTGAAAAATCAGATTACGGTATGTTGGAGAAAAAGCTACTTTTGCAATTTTTTAATAAAAATACAATGAATATTTGGGAAACTTCTCAACTCCATAGTTCTACTAATCCAAAATTACTTATTAAAAAAACTGAATTAGAAGGAAAAACAGTTGTGGGTGGAGTAGAATTAACTACTGAAGATAAGTTAGAAATATTTAAATTTTTTGAGGAAAATGAAATACCATTATTTAGAAAACTATATTCAATTAAAGTAAGAAGATTTGTTCAAGAAAAAAAAGCACATCAACATTGTAAAAAATTAAAATCTGAATTATAATATAATTAAATAAAACATTCGTCATTATTGATGAAGGTTTTTATTATTACAGAGCTAGGTGTTACTTGGTAAAAATATTATAATAGTTAAGAAGGTGAAGGCATGTTAGATAAAAAGTATAATGCACAAGAAAAGGAAAATAAATGGTTGGAATATTGGAAAGAAAATAAAGTTTATGAGTTTAAACCAGATAAACGAGAAGTGTTTTCTATTGATACTCCGCCACCAACAGTAAATGGTAAAATTCATATTGGTCATGTTTTTTCATATTCTCAAACAGAGATGATTGCTAGATATAAAAGGTTAAGAGGATATAATATTTTTTATCCATTTGGTTTTGATGATAATGGTTTGCCAAGTGAAAGATTAGTTGAAAAAGAACAAGGTAAAAAAGCGCATGAAATTGGTCGTGAAGAATTTTCTAAACTTTGCTATGAAACTACAGATAAATATGAAGAAGAGTTTCAAACTTTATTTAGTAGATTGGGTGTAAGTACTGATTGGAATATGCATTATAAAACTGTAAGTCCCTCAACAATAAAGATTAGTCAAAGATCATTTTTGGATTTAATTGAAAAAGAACATTGTTATCATAAGGAAAGTCCAGCATTGTGGTGTAATGAGTGTTTAACATCGATTGCTCAAGCTGAACTTGAAACTAAAACTATAAAAACTACATTTAATTATATTAACTTTAAAACAGTGGAAACTGGTGAAGAATTTACAATAGCAACAACTAGACCGGAATTGTTACCTGCAATAGTATGTGTATTTGTAAATCCAAATGATGAAGTGCACAAATCTTTAATTGGAAAAACTGCTCATATACCTGTAATAGATGTAGAAGTTCCTATTATGGCAGATGAAAAAGTAGCCATAGATAAAGGTACAGGTGTTGTTATGTGTTGTACTTTTGGAGATCAAACAGATATTGAATGGTGGAAAAAATACAATTTACCTTTAAAATATATTTTTACTGATAATGGAAGAATTATTTCAGAAGTTCCAAATTATGGTGGAATGAAAATAAAAGAAGCTAGAAAACAGATTATTGAAGATTTACAAGACGGTGGATATGTAGTTAAGATTGAAGAATTAGAACACGAAGTCCAAGTACATGAAAGATGTGGAAAAGAAGTTGAATATTCAGTAATGAAACAATGGTTTATAGATATTATGAACCATAAAGAAGATTTCTTAAAGATTGGGCAGGAAATTAAATGGCATCCTGAATATATGCATACTAGATATGAGGAATGGGTAAATAATATTGCGTGGGATTGGTGTATATCAAGACAAAGATATTTCGGTGTACCATTTCCAGTTTGGTATTGTAAAAAGTGTGGTGAACCAGTATTTGCTAAAAAAGAAAATTTACCTGTTAATCCATTAGTGGATAATCCTAAAGTAAAGGAATGTCCTAAATGTAAATGTAGGGAATTTATACCAGAAACAGATGTCATGGATACTTGGGCAACATCTTCAGTAACTCCATTAATTAATATGAGATATGGCGAGGCAGAAAACTATGAGGATATTTTAAAGCCAATGAGTATTAGAACTAATGCCTCAGAAATTATAAGAACATGGGATTTTTATACTATTGTAAAAAGTTTTTACCATTTTGGTAGTAGACCATGGGATAATGTTATGATTTCTGGTTTTGTTAAAGCTGGCGATGGTAATAAAATTAGTAAATCAAGAGGAAATAGTAAAGAAGAACCTCTTGATGTTATCAATCAATATTCGGCTGATGTAGTAAGATATTGGGCAGGTTCAGGACGCTTAGGAACAGATATAAACTATAGTGAAGAAACTTTATTAAGAGGTAAAAAATTAATAAACAAAATATGGAATGTATCAAAGTTTATTGAAATGCACTTACAAGATTATAAAGATAAAGAATTTAGTGATTTTGAATATGTTGATAAATGGATTTTGGGATCTTTTCAAGAAATGGAAAAAGGATTTATTAAATATTTAGATGAATATGAAGTTGGATTAGCTTTAAATCATTTAGAAAAATTCTTCTGGAATTTCTGTGATAATTATATTGAAATAGTAAAACATAGATTATATAGACCAGAAGAGTTTGGAGATATTCCAAGATATTCAGGACAAAAAACTATTTATACGATTCTTTATAAACTATTACAAGACTTCAGTATTTTCTTCCCATATATTACTGAAGAAATATATCAAGAATTATATCATGATAAAAAATCAATTCATTTAACTGAAATTAAACCACTTGATTATGATTTTAATAAAGAAGTTAGAATTGGTAATGATATGATTGATATTATTAGTCAGGCTAGGGGAGAAAAATCAAGTAAAAACGTTTCTTTAAAAACACCAATTAAGAATTTAGATTTAAGTTTAAATAAAGATTTAAAAGCTTCTATAGAATTATCAATAAAAGATTTTAAAGCAACTTTGTTTATTGAAAATTTAAATATTAAAGATGTCAAGGATGGTTATTCTATTGATAAAATAGAATTGAATTTAGGAACAGAATAAATATATTAGAGTGTTGATAAAATTCAATACTCTTTTATTATGTAAAATTATAATTTAAATATTTTATAAAACCTAGTTTTCGACAAATTATTCAGATTTTAATTGTTATTATTTACTTGGTGATATAAAATGAAAAAACTAATAATTTTAATGATAACAGCGATTATTTTAGGTGGTATTAGTGGAAAAATATTATTTTCTAAGTATGAAAATATTGATAAATATTTATTTGATGATAATAAACGTGTATATTTTTTGGAAGAGGGTGTATATTCCAATAAAAAATCATTAGAAACAAATACTAAAAATATTAACCCAAAATTAGTAGTTGAAGATAATAATAAATATTATGTATATGTTGGTATTACTAAAAATAAAAAAAATGCCAATAAGATTAAAAAAATGTATGATGATAAGGGTTATTCTATCTATCAAAAAGAAAAGAGTATTTCAAACTTAGAATTTTTAAATAATGTAGAACAGTTTGATATGCTTATAGAAAATACTAAAAAAGAACGAGATATTTCTACTATTCAAGAAGTTGTTTTAGCTAACTATGAGGAAATGATTATAAACCAAGGATAATTCTTAATCTTTCTCAATAATATATTGAGGTGAATTATGAATTATAAAATTAAAGAACTTCCTAAAGAGGAAAGACCAAGGGAAAGATTAATAACAGAAGGGGTTGATAAACTTAGTAATGATGAATTAGTTTCAATTATTTTGAAAACAGGAACCTTTGATAAAAGTGCTAAAGATATTTCTATTGAAATTTTAAAAATGTGTAAAGATATTACTGATTTAAAAAATATAACAATTCCTATGTTAAAGCAAATAAAAGGAATTGGTGATGTAAAAGCTATTGAATTTATTGCTACCATTGAATTGGGAAGAAGAATATTCTTAGCAAAACCTTGTCAAAATAATAAAAAATTATGTAATCCAAAAGATATATGGCAAGATACAAAATATCTCTTTTTTGGGAAAAAACAAGAATGTTTTTATTGCCTATATTTTGATAATAAACAGATACTAATTGAAAGGAAATTATTATTTATGGGAACTATTAATAGAAGTGTGGTTCATCCACGTGAAGTATTTAAGGAAGCTTATTTATTGAGTGCTTCTAATATTATATGTATGCATAATCATCCATCAGGAGATGTAACACCAAGTAAACAAGATTTGGACTTTACTACTAATTTAGTAGAAATAGGAAGAATGCAAGGAATACCAGTAATTGATCATATTATTGTTAGTGATAATTCCTATTATAGTTTTTATGAAAATAAAAATATTTTTACTGTATAAATATTGTAACAATGGGTAATTTATATTATAATAACAAGGAATAACGAGGTGATGCACCATGTACAGAAAGAAAAAAAATAAAAATAAGTTACTTATAGTATTCGTAAGTTGTATTATTATTTTTATATTTTTATTTATATCGTTAACTTTAAATAGAGATTATACTATAGGGGAATCTTTTGCTAAAGATATTGCTATGGTATTTAATAAATTAATTATGTATCCATTCACAGCCCTAAATTCTTCCAAAGGAGAGGATTTATCAAAAAGTTATATTATTCAAAAAAATGTAAATTCTTCTTTAGAAAATGAAATTAAAGAATTGAAAGAAGCATTAGAATTAAATAAAACTTTAACTGAGTATGATACTGTTGTTGCTACAGTATTATCTAGGAATAAGAGTTATTGGTTTAATACAGTTACAATAGATAAAGGTAAAAAATCAGGTATTAAGAAAGATATGATAGTGGTAACTAAAAATGGTTTTGTAGGTAAAATTAATAGAGTAAGTCACAATTCTAGTGAAGTTAAATTAATTACATCAGATGATATAAATTATAAAGTATCAGTATCCATTGCTACAGAATCAGGAGATACTAATGCTATTTTAAATGGCTATGATAAAAAAAGTGGTTTATTAATGATTAATGGAGTGGACAAAACTTTTAATGTTAAAGAAAATGATAAAATACTAACTAGCGGTTTAGGAGGAAAAGAACCAAGAGGAATTTATATAGGTAGTGTAAAAAAAATAAAGGCAGATAAATATAATTTAAGTAGAACTGTTTATATAGAAACAGGACAAAATTTTAATAGTATTCATTACTTAACTGTTTTAAAGGAGAAAGAACAATGATAGTAAGTATTATTTTGATTGTTATTTCTTTTTGTTTAGATGGTATTTTAACTAACTTTTTACCATACGAAGTAGGTAATCTGTCATTATTTACACCCTTAACTACATTAGTTTGTTTACTAGTTTTATATAATTTATTTCATGATAATCATAAAGATAGACAATATTTAATTATGAGTGTTATAGTAGGCTTTTTATATGATTTATTTTATACTAATTTATTATTTTTTAATTGTTTATTATTTTTATTACTAGCTTATTTAAATATTATTTTTTATAAACAATTTGGTGATGGTTATATAAAAATATTAGTTAACGTCTTAGTCATGATTATTTTGTATGAATTATTAACTGCAATATGTATCATAAGTCTTAATTTAGTTCCTATGAGCATAGAACGAATTTTATACAAAATTGGTCATAGTCTTATATTTAATTTGATATATGCAGAAGTCTTGTACATTATTTTAAAATTAATTCCTAAAAAATATCGAAAAGTTAGACTTAATTAGTCATAACTTTTTTTTAATGGCATATTCTTTATTAAGGAGATAGGGAATATGGATATGAATGTAGAAGATTATAGAAGTAGAAAAACAGTACAAAAAAAAGTCGTATTAAAAAAAGGAATTAGAAAAATAATTAATAGAATTTTAATTGTAATTGTTTTATTTTTAGTTTGTTTAATTTTAATAAAAAGTAATACTACGTTTAAGAATAATTTAATTAAATATGTTTATGAGGATAGCTTTAAATTTACTAAATTAAAATCTCTTTATGAAAAATATTTTGGTAAAATTTTATCTATTGATAAAATAACTCCTCAAGAACAAGAGGTTTTTAGTGAAACTTTAAAATATGATAAGGCAAATATATATAAAGACGGAGTTATGTTAACAGTTAATGAAAATTATATGGTACCAACTATAGAAAGTGGTATAGTAGTTTTCATGGGTGATAAAGAAGGATATGGTTCTACAGTAATTATAGAACAAATTAACGGAATTGATGTATGGTATTCTAATATTAAAACTAATGATATTAAAATGTATGACTATATAGAAAAGGGTAGTTTGATAGGAGAAACTAATGGTAAAAAATTATATATGGTATTTCAAAAAGAAGGAGCTTATTTAAATTATAAAGAATATATTTAAGTATTTAGAAATTAGTCCATTATTTATTATTTTCTCATTAATTGCTATATTAATTGGCGCTTTTATGCCTTTTATGTTGTTAGTATCATTAATTTTAATACATGAATTAGGACATTTCTTGTGTGCATTTATTTTTAAAATTGAAGTAGATAAAATATATATCTATCCTTTAGGAGGAATATCTAAATTTAATATTTTATTGAATGAAAAATTGTGGAAAGAATTTTTAATTTTAATAATGGGACCTTTATTTCAAATAATTTATTGTACAATTCTTTGTAATATAGATTTTTTGAAACATTATCACAGTTTAATAACTTCCTACAATCAAACTATTTTATATTTTAATATGTTGCCAATTTATCCATTAGATGGTGGAAAATTATTAAATCTTTTGTTATCTATTAAATTATCATTTAAAAAAAGTTTGAATATATCGTTGGTAATATCTTGTATTACAGTTGGTTATTTATTTTCATATATTATGTTAACAGATGTAAAATTAAATTACATAGTTATTATAATTTTTTTAATAATTAAGATTAAAATAGAAATAAAAAATAAAAATTATTTATTTGATAAATTTTTGTTAGAAAGATATTTAAATAGATATCATTTTAGAAAAAGAAAAGTAGTTAATAGTATTAATAATTTTATGAGAAATAAATCTCATGTGGTAAATTATAATGGTAAATATTATACCGAAAAGGAAGCTCTAAATCGAAAATTCAATAAATACTATTGACTTTTAAAAGATGACTATGCTATAATCTTGTTACTGACTGATTTGGGGCATTAGCTCAGCTGGGAGAGCGTCACGTTTGCACCGTGAAGGTCAGCGGTTCGATCCCGCTATGCTCCACCATTTTTGGTATTAACGTTGAATATTCAACGTTTTTATTTTAAAATGCCGATTTAGTTTAGTGGTAAAACAGATCCTTGGTAAGGATCAGAGGCAAGTTCAATTCTCGCAATCGGCACCATTGACGTTTCTATTCGAACTTTTTCGAATATTGATATAAAAACATAGCCCCTTAGGTTATTTTGATACACTTGTCAAAATACTTAGGGGGTTAATAATTTTGACAAAACAAAATATTTTTATAAGGAGACTAACTATTAAAAGTCAAGAGAATTTTGATAGAAAGTTATAAATGGAAAAGAAACCCACGCCAAAAAGAT
>CANQZM010000037.1 GCA_947628345.1 uncultured Bacilli bacterium | reverse complement strand
CCAACGAAATATTATACAACATAAGTTTGGTGAAATTTCTAATAATGATATGGTGAAATTTTAAAAAAGGATTAACACCCATAAACTCCTTTGTTGACAAATAAAAATAATATGATACTATTTATATAGAATAAGGAGGGATTATGAAAGAATATACTAAAAGAAATGGAATTATTATTGGATTGTTATTAATTATTATTGCCTTAATGACTATTGGTTATGCCACGTTATCTGAAAAAGAACTTAGCAGTCAGGAAAATATAGATAAATCTAAAAAGTGGTTGATTACTATTGAATCAGTTAACAAAAATAATCAATTATCTAGTAATGATGCAATAGAAATCTCTAACCCCAAGATTATTGGAACATCGCTTGTGGTTGATGTAGAGTTTAAAAATTCTAATAGTAAAATAGTTTATGATATTATAGTTAAAAACAACGGTAATTTTGATGCTTTATTTAAACAAATTTCTGGTATAGATGAACTTAATAAATCAGAACCTAAAGCAATTACATATACTTTAGAGCGTTTAGGTGATGATAATTCTCCCGTTACAGGAGAAAGTACTCTATTAGTTGGAGGTACAGATCAATTTAGATTAACTATTGAAAATAGCTCAAATCAGGCCAATAATTCTATTACTAAGACAGGCGTTATTTATTTTGATTATGAACAAAAATAAATTTACTATAAAAAAAACTTCATCTTAAATCGATGAAGTTTTTATTTAACTTTTTTTGGTCAAAGTAACTTTGGTTGTCCTTTCTTTGCCATTCCTAATATATGTAATTTCAATGGTATCTCCTGGTTTATTTTTATATAATTCATATCTTAAATAAGCACTATCTTTAACTTCTATACCATTTAATTTAGTAATTACATCTCCTGATTTTAAATCGGATTTAGCTGCACCTGTATTTTCCGTAATTTCTACAACCACTACTCCTTCTTTGATGTTGCTATCAATTTTAATATTATTTCGATATAAACTGGTTGCATCTGTAACATTTGCCATTGATATACCTAATATAGGCCATTCAATTGTTTTATTTTTTTCTAAGTCGTCGACATGGGCCATAGCTATTTCAATTGGAATTGCAAATCCCATACCTTCAATTTCATCTTGAACTAATTTCATAGAATTAACACCAATAACTTCACCATTAACATTTAGAAGTGGTCCTCCACTATTTCCAGGATTTATTGCAGCATCTATTTGTAAAACTTTCATTACCCAATCACTACTAGCAGAATTAGATACATTAACAGAAACCATTCTATCTTTACCTGATAAAATACCAGATGTTACTGTGCCACGATATTCATATCCCATAGGTGAACCAACTGTAAAGATTGTATCTCCTATTTGAGCATTTTCAGATGAAGCAATAGCAGCTGTTTGTAAGACTTTGTTTTTATCCATAGTTAGGACAGCAATATCTAAATATTCATCGCCACTAATTACTTTTGCTTCAACTTGTTCATCATTTGATAGAACTAAAATAACTTTATCAGCATTACTAATAACATGTTGATTAGTCATGATATATCCATATTTTTCATCAGTTTTGTAAACAAAACCTGTCCCTGTTGAAAACTCTTCTCCATTCTTATATGACTCAATCATTACCACAGCATCATAAATTTTTGCAATTGAGGTGGCAAGTGATGATTTTTCATATACTTTCGGTTGTTTGCTACTAACAATTGTACTAGTAGAATTTGATGTTGTTAAATTAGATAAAATAGGTGTCCATTTCAATAAAGAAATGGTAACTAGGCCCCCTACTACAAATGAAAATATTATAATAAAAACTAACTTACTTTGATCATTATTTTTCTGTTTCATTACTATATCGACTCCTTTCAATATTCTTTAATTCTTTCCAATTTTTTGGAAATCCCATTCGATGTAATACATCTTTTATATCAATAGTTTTCAAATTATATGCTAAAGTTTGAATAGCGTTATCCATTTCAATAACTAAGCTATCAAATTTATCTTTATCTAACAACTGTTTCATTATAATAAATAAAGCAAATACATCATTTTTACCATAAATATATTCACCATCTTCTTTTTTTATATTTAACAGTTGGTGATAAATAGTATCATCAATTACTTTTTGTGTTCTTTTTTCATATAAAATATCCTCGTGAGCACATAAATTTCGATAATTAGCTAAAATTGGTAAATAAGTAATAAAATCCTCTTTATCAACTTCATATACATTACTAATTGCTACTTGATCCTCTTCCTTTAAAACTGAATACATTTCACTAACAATTCCAAAGGATAAAACTTTAACTAAGACCCACAATGGTATATATCCATAATTGTCAGAATAATGCTGAGTTGCTGAATGTTGACCACTATTTATTCTAATTTGTCGTTTCATCTTCTTAAGTAAATCATTAACTTGCTTTTGTTTTGCTGGTTGTCTTGTAAAATTTTTAGCTTTCAGATATTCAGTTTCCTTATAACCGTATTTTTTCGATAATTGATAAGATGAGATTGATTTTAAATTATTTTCAATTATCATAAGATTTTTAAAACAGATATTTCGAAAGGTTCTGTCAAACAAGAATAAACTATATAGTTCCTCGATTGTGGTTCCATTTTTATATCTTTTATCTTTATCTAAAAATACGTGTCTATAACCATTGAGAAAAAAATAATTTTCTCTCAATAAAATTTTTTTAGCATATTCTTCATTATTTATAATCATATTTTTAGAACGGAAAATATTAATCTGCTCATCTAGAGTCTTAAACTTCTTTTCTATCATATTCTCACCTATTATAGATTATAACATATAATCATCTTTATAGGTATTAATTTTTTTATGATTTTAATATATAATTAATTAAGAGGTGATTTTATGCCCGCTACTATTACTCATGCATGTTTTGCTAAAGAAGTTTATAATAAATTAAATCCTAAATATCAAAAATTAATTAAAAATGATAAAAATTCTTTATTAATGTTTTCTCAAAGTATGGATTCAATGATGTTTTATAATCTTTTAAGTTTACATCATGGCAAACAACTACGTTTGGTAGCTCCTATGTTTCATTCTACCAATACTTATCAATATTTTTATAATCTAATTACCTACATAAAAACCAAGAAATACTATACTGATCCTCAAACTTTATGCTATTTATATGGATTTATTTGTCATTACTGTCTAGATACGACTACTCATCCTTATATTTTTTATAAAACCGGGCTATTTAATAAAAAAGATAAGAACTCTTATAAATATAATTGCCTACATAATTATATGGAAACTTATATAGATAATGTAATTATTGAAAAGTATGGTTATGATTATCAAAATTTAAATTTTAAAAACCTATGTTTTGATTTTAAAAGTTTTTCTAAAGAATTAAAAGATTCAATAAATTATAGTTTTGAAGTTACCTATAATCTATATAATATGGATAACATATATTATAAATCATTAAAACAAATGTGTCAATTTTTACAATTGTTTAGATTTGATAAATATGGAATAAAAAAATCTATTTATAAATTTTTAGATATGATTAAACCAGCACATACTTTTAAACTGGAATGTTTATCTTACTATAAAGTGTTAGATAATTACAATTATTTGAACTTAAACAAAAGTAAATGGTATTATCCTGTTGATAAAAATATAACTAGTAATAAAACTTTTTGGGAGTTATATGAAGATGCCTTAAAAGATACTATTGATATAATTAATGGCATCAACGATTATTTTTTCGATGATAAAAAAATTAATTTAACTAAACTATTTAAAAATAAAAGCTATGTCACTGGAGTTGACTGTTCTAAAAAATTAAAACAAAAATACTTTAAATTTTAGTATATTAATTTCTATTTATTACATAATAACTATAGGTGAATATTATGTTTTATAGATATGAAATAAAAAATGATGGTAAAGAAGATATTCTATACTTATACTTAACTATGAATTACGAATTTTCTAAAGAATTAAGTTCAAGTACAACTGATGAAGATTTAAAAAGAAAAGCAAATACCTTTATTAAACATAATAGTATTGATTTTAATGGTAAAAAAATATACTTAGTAATTGATGGTATTGTTGTTAAAACCTTAGAAATAGAGCAAGCTAAAGCTGAAGAACAGGAAATTTCTTCTAATCAAAAATATGATAATAATTCTTTAATTATATTGAAAGATAATGATAATCAAGTTAATCAAATAACACTTAAAGATTATTTATTAGGAGTTATTGCTACTAACGCTTTACCTAAGTTAGAATTGACTACTTTAAAAGTACTTTGTGTTTTATATAGAACCTATTCATATAAACAGATGCAAGAGCAACGTTATATTAAAACTACTAATCCTTATCAAGTCTATAAGCCTATTTCTTATTATAAATTATTATGGTTAGATGAATATCAGAATTACTACAATAAAATAGAAAAAGCAATTGATGATACTAATTGTGAATTTGTAAGTTATAATGATGAATATATATTACCATTTACTCATATTACTAATAATGGACAAACTGAACAAAGGGAAAAATATCCTTACTTAAAAAAGGTAGTTAGTCTTTGGGATTATACCTCTC
The DNA here is from genome assembly GCA_947628345.1 of uncultured Bacilli bacterium. Lineage (GTDB taxonomy): Bacteria > Bacillota_I > Bacilli_A > RF39 > UBA660 > UMGS995. Next base: position 6,361 of record CANQZM010000037.1, on the reverse strand, counting down.
CTTATTACTTAAGTGTTAATGATTATAATTATCAAACCTTAGCTAATTTGCTAGGAATAGATGAAAACAAACTTAAAAATATGAATATTTTAGATCTTAATGAGGGAAATCATATTAGTAAAATTAAAGTCGGTGATAAAATTTTTTCAGGAGAGGAATTTAGAAATCGACTAAATCTAAGATCAACTGATGTAAATATTATTATCAATCCTACTTATGTAAGAACAATTACTAAGGGATGGGGTCATAATTTAGGCTTAAGTCAATTTGGTGCTAATGAAATCGCCAAAACTGGTTGTTCATATGTGGATATTATCAAATACTATTTTCCTAACGTAATAGTTAAAAAGTACATTTAAAATAGGACTAACTAAGTCCTATTTATTTTTTTCAATCATATATTGTAAAGCTTCATCTGAATCTCTATATATTTCAATATAACTATCTAAAAATCTAACATAAGCATCTAAGGAATCACAAAATTCAAAAATTTCAGATAATTCATTTGAATATTTATTGACAACCGTTCTAATTCCTTGTGCAGATGATTGTAAAGATCTTGTCATTTTTGATATTTCATCATAAGATAATTTTCCAATCATATGTATCAAACTCCATTATTTCCTTGCTTTTTTTGCTGTTGTAAAAATCCAGCTGCTTTAATTACAGCATTTTTGTACTCATTAATTTCTTCGATATAACTAGAATTATCTGTATTAGACCAGTTACTTTTTAATTTTTCTATAATGGCAAATACATTATTAACTTCAGTTACATATTTTTCATAATCACCCATATGTCCTCCTATATCAAAATTACTTGAGATCCATTCTTTAAATTAGTTTCTGTTAACTTCAAATTAACATTATAAATTTCTCCTGTTTCCTTACTATATAAATTAGTATCATTCTTAATGGCATAACCATTATCAGATAAATCTACAATTCCCTTTTCAATAACTTTCTTGATTGTTCCCATAGTTCTATTAACTGGAACAAAAACATCATATGATTCTTCTACTAAAGGGATAAAAACTTCTAATAAAATTTTATTATCCATTATATCACTCCTAATCTGCGATTAATTTAACAAGAGCAGCTTTACCATTTTTGACTACGTAACCAAATCCCTCTGGAATTTCTTCACGAAGTTCTCTAGGTGTAGACATTAGCTTAATAGCATATTGATCACTAATACCATTACCAATCCAAATACCCTGTGAATCATCAACTGCGTTTTTATACCAATCTTCATATGCAAATCCTTTTAATTTGTCTGCAGTATCTACTAAGATGTAACTATCAACATTATATTCTTTACTGCTTTTTAATGCCTTGGATAAAATATCTTTCTTATCCTCACTAATTCTACTCATCAAATTACTAACACCACATATCAAATAGGTTGTTTTAGCAAAATTTTGTAGGGCTGTATCATTAAAATCATTACTTTCATATAGCTTCGTTTGTTCATCATATTTTTTACCTATAATATCTATAATTTTATCAAAATTAGTATTAATATAATTATCTGTAGCTTCTTTTTCATTAAACATTTTCATGGCATCAATTACTACTAATTTTTGATTAGGGACTTTATTAAATAATTTGATTAAAGCTTTAAAGAAATGATTATTTTCTTCAAAATCTAAAGCTGTTACTAAAGTAACTGGGTTACTTCTAAAATCAAAAGTTGCTATTGTAAGATCATTTTTAACAACACCAATTGGTATATGAGTAAGACTACCTGCCTTTTCTTCAACAAATTCAACAGAAACTACATCTGGTAAAACTGGTATTGTCATAGCTGTTTCACTACAAATACTGCGAAGTCTAGTTGAAATAATTTTAATATATTCTGACAACTTTTCTTGTTTATATGGATAGGCAGTTTGGAATTCATAAACATCATCTATTTCCACTAACCCACGTCCAAAAATTTTAGATGGATACTTCTTACCAACGTTAGGTAATACATCACTATAATCAGATGAATCATTGAATTGAAGAGAAATGTTTTGTTTAAAGTTCTGACGTAAACGATATCTAACTGCATTAGTACTATTAGTAGTTAAAATGAATATTACTCCATACTTTTGCCCTTCTCTACTTAACTGAATCATTAAATCTTCATATTCTTCATAAGTTTCAGAGAATGCTTCATAATTATTAATAATAATAACCATCATTGGTATAGTTTTATTACTATGTTCAATATAAAAATTATATGAACCATTATAGTCTGAAAAAAGAGTTTTTCTTTCTTCCATAACTTGTGATATCATTTTAAATAAATTTTCAATTCTTTCAGTATCATCAACTGATAAAACACCGCCTACTTGAGGAGCTTGTTCAAACATCTTTAATGTTTCAGCCCCAAAATCCATAATATAAAAATTTATTTGATTAGGATTATAATTAGTAATAGCTGAATATAAAATACTTGAAAGTAATAATTCCTTACCAGAGCCACTTGATCCAAAGATTATAGTATTGCCACCTTCAGATAATGGTAATGTCAAAATATTTTGCATTTGATTATTAGGATCATCATACTCGCCAATTACTAATTCAATTTCTTTTTTAGTTTGATAATTATATTTCTTTTTTAATTGTTCAATATAAATAACTGCTGGTATTTGGTCTAACCACAATGTTGGAATGGAAATATTTTCGTTTTTTGCAGTATTAACAATATATTGAACTATGTTTGGTAACTCTTCTCCCTTAGAATTAATGAAAACTTGCGTCTCAGTTGTTTCAAGTGATTTTACTATATTTCCAACATTATCGATAAAATCGACTCCGGTATCAACTTTACGTTTACGTTTTTCTGTTGGATAATATTGAGCCCCTGCCCAAGCTGCCTGTCCTAGTGCAAATAACTCATTATAACCAACTTGTAAATAAAATCTACCTGGATTTTTTAAAGCTGCAGCATCAGGGCATTTTATCATATCCATACTATCAGATTTATCTTGTACTTTTAAACATACTTTAAATTTAGAATTTGACCAAATTTGATCATCAACAACACCAGCTGGCTTTTGCGTAGCAAGAATTAAATGCACTCCTAAACTACGTCCAATACGAGCAGTAGAAATTAACTGATCCATAAAGTCTGGTTGCTGATCTTTTAATTCGGCGAACTCATCTGATATGATAAACAAATGAGAAATTGGTTCTTTTACTTTACCTTCTCTATACAATCTTTGATACTTATATATATCAATTGTACTTTCATTTAAAGTATCACGAGCCTGATTAAACATTCTTTGCCTTCTTCTAAGTTCACTTTGAATTGAAGCTAAAGATCTATTCATCTCAATAGTATCTAAGTTAGTAATTGAACCAGCCAGATGAGGTAATTTCATTCCTGTTTCCTTATTTTGAAAAACCCCAGCTAACCCTCCACCTTTATAATCTATTAGCACAAAGGATACTTCATAAGGGTGAAAATTAACGGCCATTGATAAAATGTATGAAATAATAAATTCACTTTTTCCAGAACCAGTCATACCTGCAACTAAGCCATGAGGACCATAAAATTTTTCATGTAAATCTAATTTGAATTGATCTCCATTTTTATCAACACCAATTGGTACTTGTAATGATTTCGTAGGATCATTGGTTTTCCAGCGATTTAGGATATTTAATTGTTCAATCATTCCAACATTATACATTTCCAAGAAAGTAACTGAATCAGGAATATTTTTCTCTTCTTTTTCTATTTCAATAGGAATATTAGCTAAAATTTTAGCATATTTAAACATATCTAAGTCATTATCAAAATCAGCTACAAATTCTTTTTGTTTTTTAGAAACCAATTCACTTTCAAATAGTCCGGATTTAACATCACCAATACTAACAAAAGTTTTACATTCATTAGGTAAATTTGTAATTTTAGGACTAACTACCATTAAACTAAAGCCTAAATTAATATCTTGAGATGAAACATCCTTGATAATATCCAAATCTCTTACTAATTTATAGTCATCAGTAATTATAAAATAATATGGTTTATAGCTAAGATAATTTTTATCGTTTAATTCTCCACTTTCTCCATTAAATTTACGATGTTGAAATTCTTTTTCCAAATGTAGGGAAATTTCCTTTAATTCATCATCGTTTGTAGCAAAATATCTTGTTGATTTATCATTACTCCAACAATGTGGTAATACTTTAAGATACTCCCATATTGATTCATTTTTCTTATTAGTTAATAAAACTATTTTTACATCTTCATAACTGTGAAATGCCATAATCTGTAAAATTAGCCATTCTATAAATTTCTGTTTTTGACGACCTTCTCCAATAATCGCAGTAATATAATTATTAACAAATGATAACGAAAGAGGCACATTGACAAGCATACGAGATTCAGATGCTACTTTAAAAACTAATTCTTTTAAATCATCTTCTTCTAATGAAAATCTTTCTTGTGGAAAAACGATATTACCAGCAAGCTCAGTTGAACCAATTCCTAATCGTAAATCTAAAAAATCTTCCTGATTAATTTCTCTTTCCCAAAGATTCCTTTTTTTAGCTTCAATCATATTTTTAACAACATCTATTGGTACATAATTATCAACTAATATTTGTTGTTGTTTTTTCATTTCTGTAATGATTTCTTGATGCTTTTGATTAACATATTCTGTATACTTTTGCTTTCTTAATATTTCCCTTTTTTCTTGTTGCTTTTTTTGATATCGACTTGAAAGCAAAGGCCAAAGAAGCATAGCCATAATCATTCCAAAAGTCATTACCAATGTAGGCATAGCATTTGACAATGTCATTGTTCCATTAATAACTCCACTGATTGATGAATACCCTGTTACAGCTGAACTCATTGCCATAGTAATCATTGGTCCAACTGTATAAATCATAGGCATTTCATTTTGATTTTCCTTTGCAGGGGGATCTTCTACAGTAATATCTACTGGTTCAATTTTAGATTTGAAACGTGGAGAACGGAAGAAAAAGTCTGATCCACTATAAAAATCTACAGCATCCTCATCTTCTTCGTCTTTAACCGTTTGTTCTTGAATAATCGGATTTGATAATGAAAAAGTATTACTATCATAACTAACTAAGTTGGAAATGTTATTAACAACAAGATAGTCTTTCATGACAATTATTTTTAAACCTAAGATAAAAATAATATCGCCATAAGCCAATTTTTTACTAGTAACTGCAACATTATTAACATAAGTACCATACTTGCTAGTTAAATCTTCAATCGCCCAACTCCCATTATTATAAATAAGTTTCGCATGATGGCTAGAAACTAATGGGTAAGCATAATTAATATTTGCATTAGGATTATTTCCAATTAATATATCACCATCTCTAGTAACTTTTAGTTTACTAATTTGAGGGTCAATAGATGGTGAACAATATAAAATTACAAATTCTCCATCAGTATTAACTTTTAAAAAATAAAGATTATATTCTTTTAAATATGCAGACTCTAACTCTGTATTTCCTGACATAATTCTAGTTTCAAAATCACTTTTAATTTTCCATTTGCCATTTTCTGCTTCTACATTAATTAAATTTCTAATGTTTCCATAACGGTCATCGTCTTTAATCCAATAATTTCCTGCAATCTTTGTGGGCAAAGAAAAATTATATATTTTAGTTTTTTTAATAAGTCTAACTATCATTAAATTCACCCCATACAGCAAATCAAAGCCATTTTATTCTCTTATACAGTAATTATAACTTTTTTTGATAATAATTACAATAAAAATTTAATGATTTAGGTATTTAATCACTCCGTTAGTTATAATCTTACTTATCTTTTGTTGATATGTAGTTTGTTGTAGTAAATATCTATCATTTTTATTTGATAAGAAACCACATTCTATTAAAACTCCAGGAACTCTTGTATTTTTATATAAATATAAATCAGTGGTAATTGGTTTTCTTGTTTTAATCTTATTTTTAACAAATTCTTCAGTAATACTTTCTCCTAATATTTTATTATTTTTATTAATATTATTATATAGTATTTCAACTCCTCCATAATAGTAATCATTATACCAATTAAGATGAATTGATAAATACAAATCGCTCTTATTATTTTGAATTAAAAGAATCCTTCTATATAAATCTCCTCGCTTTTTCTTTGCATCATATTGGCTAGATAAATCTTCATCCTTATTTCTGGTCATAAACACAATGGCTCCTTGCTTCACTAGTTCCTTTTCTAATTGTTTGGATATTTCTAAATTTAAATTTTTTTCTAAAATTTTCCCATATCTAGTACCTGGATCACGGCCACCATGTGCAGGAATAGGAAAAGTCCAAAAATATCATTATTTATTAAAATTCAATATTCCATTCTATTTCTATATCTC
>CANQZM010000036.1 GCA_947628345.1 uncultured Bacilli bacterium | reverse complement strand
TTGGTAAAACAAAAGCTGAAAATGATATTGAAATTTATTACAGAAAAAAACGTAATGAAGGTAAACATCATTACGCATCAATAGTTGCTTGCACAACTAAATTACTTCGCAAAATTTTAGCCTTGTGTAAGCAATTAGATAAGTAGTCATCACCACTTGACTACACTTATATTATATTACAAATCAACACATTATTTATAAATTTTTAAAAATTTATAAATTTCGTGTCTTTTTGTAGTGTTTATAATATCACAAAATTTTATTATTGACAAATCTTAGAATGTCAAAAAAAGATATACAAATATATATCTTTATGATACTTTTTCAAGTTTAACTTTTCCATTATTATTCTTAATCTTATATAAATTCGTTTCCTTTATATCATCATCAGGAAAAAGAAAATTATATCTATTTATAAATTTTTTATTAATATTAACTAAATATAGATAGTCAAATTTTAACATATAATTATTAATATTTTCATTGAAATAATTTTCATAATTTATATTCTTTTTAACTGGAAAATTATATTTCTTTAAATTAGTAATTCTAGGATTCATATAATACTTTATAACATATTGTTGTCCACCATTACTATCTTGAGCAATAATAAAAATCTTAGAATTTTTTTCTGTATTTTTACTTATATTAAGAGCATGTTTTTGAAAATCACTCATATCTTTTGAATAAGCCATAGGGAAACAATTAGTAATTTTTCCAGGGCTTTGTATAATTAACATTACTAAAAATATAATAAAAACATATTTTAAGGACTTAACATTTTTATCTTTTTTACTATCAGTAAATATAAATAATATTATAATTACAAACATACACAGTAAAATATATGTATCCATATATCTATCAAAAGATGCTAGAACGGGGCCCTCAATTGGTCCAAATGAAAACACATACATTACTAATAACACAAAAGCATATCCAACATACCCAATAGAAAGCGTTATAGCAAGTAAGAATAGTTCTCCTTTACAAAAAAGCTTCTTACCAAAATTCCAAATTAAACATATTAATAATAATACTAAAGCAATACTCTGTATGTATGACAATTTAATAATATCTGATGTAGTTAAGTTTGCTGCTTTTATAGCACCTATATAATTGGAAACTGTCTGTATTTGATATTTTTTACCACTTGTTCCATGAGCAATTCCTGGAATTTCTTTTAATTTAATATCAGAAAGTTTAAATTGTTGATTTAAATCTAACTTTTCTACATATATACTCCAACCTTTCCATAACAGTAAAGGAATTATTACTAAAAGTATTAATACTTTTAGTACCATATATATGGTACTTTTTTTAGAAAGTCTAATTTTATCTTGTCTATATTTTAAGAATACATCTATTAAAAACATGAATAAAATCATAAGATATAATGTAATAGCTATTTGCTTAGTAAGAATTAAAAAACTACAACCTATAGATAATACAATCATATTAAAATTACTCAAAGGATTTCTAGAAAAAATTATAAAACCTAGTAAATATGCAACTAAAATAGCCATTAAATAATCATTATAAATAGTGTTTATTATATTATGCATATCAAATAACAAAACACTTAAAAATACTATTCCAAGTATTAAACAAGTTTTTATAATACTCCTTATTTTATAAAATTTTTTTGATGAATCAAAAAATGGTATAAATAATGTAAAACAGAATAAATTCATACATCTAACTAAATAAGGTTCTTTATACCCTCCCGCAACATGACAGAAAAACAACTCTAATAACTGCATAATAGGTGGATAATCTTTATGTGCCATCAAAGTAGAAGCTGAAACAGAATAAAACCTATCTAATCTAATCATTTCTTTAATCATCATACCCCAATGAGAAAATTCATCAGCAGCCGAAAACATCTTATTTAAATCAAAAATATATATTACGATATAGACTGTTACAAAAGCATAAAAGCCTTTGGAAAAAAAGTTTTCTTTTATAGTAGTAAAATCTTTTTTACTAATTTTCATATACAGCAACACAATTATAAACATAACTGCAAATAAAATATTTATAACAAATCCAACTTTAAACGTTTGAAACAATACCTGACTAAAAAAATATACAAACGCATTAATCATCATAGTTATAGGTATACATTTACCAAAACTCTTTTTAGATAATACCACTAAAAAACCATTAGCTAATACAAAATATAATAACGGAAATAAAAACCCCATACTATTTCTCCTCACTTTATATATAATACTAGTATAAAACAAAAATAGATAAAAGTATATCTCTTTTTAATTACTATCTTTTATAATTTCATCCCCTATATATTTTTCCTTTAATATAATATAAATCAACTCTAACATAATTAGTATCTTCACTTAATCTATCACATACATTAAGTATTTTATTAAGCTTTTTAGGTTTTTCAACTTTTCTACCATCTGATTTAAAACCAAAAATGTAATCTAAAGATTCTTCCCAATTTTCATCATACATATTTTTATAATGAACTCCATTTCGCTCATAATGACAATCAATTATTTTACGTTTTTCTTTTCCATATTTTTTAATATACTTTTTGTTTTCTTTTATTTGCTTTAAATAATTTTTCCATTTGTTTTTGTTTTTTATAATTCATCTTTTATACACCCCTAATTTATTTTTTGTTAATTTCCTTTTTTAAAATAGAAATTTCTTGAATCAAAAGAGTTGTTTTCTTCTTTTGACCAGAAACAATTATAGTCAAAGCCATAGTTAAAAAAGTCAGTAACACAAGAATAATACCAATAATCATATTAGACATAGTTTGAAATCCTATCTTTGAAGTTATAAAAGAAAATGTATTAGGAAACACTGCAACTACAAATATTACTAAAGATATAAAGTACCACAATAATGAATATTTTTCTGGCATCCTACCTTTTTTTAATATTATTGTAGTAACTATGAATAAAATTATTGAAAATGAACTTAGTGCAACGGTTAAATTTAAGGGCATTTTTTATACCTCCTTATTCTTATAACTAAAAGCGATAAACAAACATTTATCATATAATAAACATTCTTCCAAGAGCCAATTGAAGATACACCTGCTGTTCTTTCATTCATTTCAACTGGAATTTCTTTAATGACATAATCTTTACGTAGAAGTTCGGCATTAGTAACTGGCTCTGGATACTCTGATGGATATGAAATAGAAAAATCTTTTATTATTTGTTTAGAACATGCTCTAAATCCTGATGTTACGTCATATATTTTATGACCAGTAGTCATTTTTAAGAAACATGATATTATTCTTATCCCCATCCTTCTAGCAAAAGAAGATTTAAAAGTATCGATATCTCCTACAAATCTAGATCCAATAACAAAATCAGCTTCATTATTTTTAATTGGTGCAATTATATCTTTAACATAATTAATATCATGTTGTCCATCTCCATCAAATTGAACTGCAATATCATATCCTTTCATATAAGCGTACTTATATCCTGTTTGTACTGCACCACCTATTCCTAAATTATGAACTAAATCAATTACTGGAATATTATTCATATGACAGATTTCACTTGTTTTATCACAAGAACAGTCATTAATTACAATCACATCAAAATTTTCTTTATTTTTATTATTATATTCTATAATTTTATTATAAGTATTCAAAATATTTTCTTCCTCATTATAAGCAGGAATTATTAATAAAATTTTATTTTTCACTTAAACCTCCTAATTGCAATTAACTGAATATATTAAAATATTATCTTCATCATATATTTTTGAAAATTTAACTTTATTACTGTTATATTCATCTAACGTCTTTCCTGTTGTCAACAAATAATCAACATTCAATTTACACACATCATTATTATTTAAAGATAATCCTAATTGATCCATATAATTTAATTTTACAGAAGATTTCTTTAAAGTTATATCAACTAAAATATGTGCATATCTATTATATATTTCTTCTTTATCTTCTAATCCTATTTTTTTCCACAATTCAAAATTAGGATAATAATTTGTAGAATTAATTGTATCAGCCCCATTAGCCACTAAATAATTTTGTACATAATATTGTTCTCCAACTACAATCCAATTTGCATTTTTATTTTTCTTTTCTAATTTTTCTATTTCTTTAGAAACTGGTTTATCATAAATTACCTTTAATCCTATATTTAATGGATGAACTAAAACACCAGTTACAAACGTAACTATAGCTAGCAACATAAAAACTATTTTATTTGTTTTTGTCCAATTTAATAAACATAAAAATATTACAGGAACAAAGAAAACAAAATCAAATATAAGAAACTTATTACTAAAATAATTAATATACTGATTCTTGGTTACATATACTCCAAAAGCAGTAATACAAATTGCTATAATCATATTTTGAAATTTCACTGTATATTTCAAATTTTTTGTTGCATAATTGGACAAACAATATATTAGTAATAATAAACAAATAAATCCAGATACTACTACACTTCTTTGAGGAGTTGACATTGACAACAATGAAATTCTTACTAACCATTCTGGTAAAGTAACATAATTCCATACTGTTAATAATATAGCAAGTACAGTCAATCCTACTAATAAAAAATCCTTTTTTAATTTTCTCTTATTGTTATACCAATAATATACTCCCATTATAATAGGTATTGGATAAAGTGATGTAAACTGTGCCATTTCTGAAGGATTTGTACTTTCTTTAAAAGTATTAAACATAGATATAAAATAATTAAATAAATTGGGCCAGAATCCCCCTCCAAGACTAACTCTTTTACCTGGATATACAGTATTTGTCATAAGTAAATATATATCATAAGATTTAATAACTGTAGGTACTATAATAATTCCAATCACAATAAATATTATAAATATTAACATTAACACCTTTTTTAAACTACAATTATCTTTATTAATTTTCATAATCCAAATTGACAATATTAAAAATAAATATCCATATGGAACCTGCCAAGCAGGATATAAACACATAATATAGCAACATCCTACTATACCTATTAATACAGCTAATAATACTTGATTTAATACTTTTTTTTGTTTTAAATATTTATCAAACAAAACTATTGCAACTTCTCCGTAAGCAATTAAAGTCCAACATTCCCACCACTGAACCACAGCAGAAAAAGATATTATTATAGAACCCATTGCTGAATAAAATTTATTTTTTTTAGTAAGTAACATCAAAAATTCAAAAGAAGCAAAAAATACTAAAAAATAACCAAAATACCAAGAAAAAGAAAACGCTTGCTCTGTTGGTAAAAATAAAAACCCTAAATAGTTAGGTATAGAAAGCGCACTAACTGTTTTAGCAATTATTTTAGGATATAACGTTACATTATTGCTTTTTGCATTTAATATTCTACTAGTTTCATTAAAATTATTTTTAGCCTGTGATAATAAAGTAGGAGTCCCTACAGCCCATTCATCCCCTCTTATTAATCTAGAAGTACCCAATATTGGATGAGCTATTTTAATATCATGATTAGGTTGTATTGAACTATTGTAAATTGAAATTGATGATCCATGAAAACCAAATAACACTAATATCGAAAAAAATACAAATCCTATTATATATCTTTTATCATATAAAAATTGTAATGCTTTTTCCCTATTGAAAATACAAAATGGAAGTAATGCTATAAATAGTAAACTAAATACAATTATAAATCTTATAATTGAAAATACTTCTGTATTATATATAAATTTCTCTACTATCATTGGTATTAAAGTAGATATAAATAATGATATTAACATTTTATAATACTTCTTCATTTTAAACCTCCTTTAATACCTTTATTATAATCTCTATATCCTTTATATATAGCTTTTATTTTTTCTATCTTATTATCTTCAAAAAGAATAATTTTTAATAATTCTTTTTTTGTCCTACTCAGCTCCAACGAACAATATTCTGGAAAGTCTTTATGATATAAATCATAAAGATAATGCCTATTTCTTGTTATATAGTATCTTCTAGTAACATTATGATTAGTAACAAACACAGTTTTTCCAAATATTTTTTTTCTTTTAATATTTCCTAAATTATGCTTTAGTTCAGCTGTATTCATTTGAATAATTTTATATTTATGTTTTCGTACATTTAAACAATAATCAAAATCTACTGCATCTATAAAAAGCCAATCTTTAAATCCACCCACTTTTTTATAAACATCTAAACTAATTAAATTACCAGAAGTCATAACAACCAGTGGATAACTCAATCCTTCTAACTCATCATTTTTATTAAATTCAGTTCTTTGCAATACTGACAAAACACCTATTTTGCCATAATCCAACTCCAAAACATCTTGTAATAATTTATTATCTTTAATTTCAGATAAAAACTTTATCATCTTTTCCAAAGAATTATCTTTAAAAGAACTATCTTGATCCATTGTAAGAAGCCAATCGCTATTCTCTTTAATAGCTTCTTTTGCCCCTACATTTAAAGCATAAGCAATTCCCTTATTACCATTATTAGAAATATAATTTATTTTTTTATGTTTAAATATATTAATATTATCATTAGGAATAGGACTATTATCTACAACATATAGTTTATCTAGTAAATCTATATAAGATTTAATATTACTCATAACATTATCTTCAGGATTATATAAAACTACTACACCAGATATTTTCATATTACTACCTCACAATCTTTCGAACAACATTCTTAACAAATTCAGGAACTTTAATTTTAGAAACAATCTTCCACCTCATAGAATTTAAAATCCATGATGTTTCAGCAGAACTTACAGTTTCCAATACTTCATAATTTTTGCTAATCATATTTCTTAAACATTTACAACTATCTTCATTTATTTTAATTAATTTTTGTTTTTGATATATTTTTTTATATTCATCACACATTTCTTCAACAGATTTAATTTTATATTTACCAATATTATTAATTACTTCTTTATATTTTTCCTTATCATTAAATATATCATTGATCTTATTAATAATTTGTTCTGTATTACTATTTAGATTCATAATATATCCAAAATCATATTTTTTAATTCTATCAGCAACAGCTCCAATATCAAAACTTAATACTGGTACTCCACTTGCTATTTCTTCTGTCAAAGTATAAGAATATGTTTCAGCCCAAATAGAAAAATTGCAAACTAAATTAATTTTATTTTCTGCTAGTAGTTTAGGTAAATCCTCTCTTTTATATCTGCCATGATATACATAGTTAGACTTATTATTTTCTAATCCTTCGAATTCACTAGTTCCAAATAAATGATATTTAATATTTTTATTTTTTGTTTCTTTAATTAACGATTCTAAAATTTTTCCTCCTTTATGAGCGGCCATAACACCTACAAAAGCAACATTATATTCCTCACTATTATCAATTGAACTAATATAATTACTTTTCTTTAAATCTATACCATGTTCAATAACATCAATATCAATTTTATTATATACTTTATTAATTTCTTTCTTAGTATCATCTGAAGGAACAATTATTTTATCAAACTCAGATAAATTTTCTTCCCATACATTATGCCAAATTGGAATTATATTATTTTTTATACTTGTCTTATATTTCAAGCATTCACTACAATTTTTATCTTTCATTCTAGGACAATATTTTTCCATTTTATATAACATATTAATAGATGGGCATAAAGAATAAAAATCATGAAGAGTAATAATCAAATAAATTTTTCTTGTCTTTGCAACATCAACAACATCAAAAAAATGTCCTAACATATGATGTATATGTATAGTATCAATTCTAAAGCCCTCTATTATTTCATCTATCATATTTTTATATTGACTATTATATAAACCAATCATATTATAATTATCAATTGCGTTAAATTTTAAAATTTTCTCTTCTTTTTCAAAATAAGAAAATAATTTATAGATTCCATCTGATGGTGCTAAAACATGAAAATTATAATATTTTCTCAAATTTTGTATTAAATCCCATACATGAAGTGTTGTTCCACCAACACTATTTCCTGCATCATTCCAATCATGTATTAATATTAAAATATTTTTTCTATTATGTAATTTTATTTGATAATCAATATTTTCACATATCTTCTTTATAGGAAAATTCTCACACCAAAGTTCTATTCTTCTTGAATAAATAGGGTATCTATCATGAAGTTTTTCTAAATTAGTTTTTATCAATTGTTGTCTTTCATCAGAAAATGATTGTTTCTCTTTATGATAAATAATTACATTATCACACAATACATTTTTATAACCATAATCTAAACACCTAAATGAAAAGTCATTTTCTTCTCCATATCCTTTACCAAATGTTTCTTCATCAAAATAACCTATAATATCTAATACTTCTCTTTTTATAAACATGCAAAAACCATGAGCAGTTGGTAATTGCTGATTTTCATTATAAGCACACATATCCACTAATTTACTATACTCATCTAAAGTCATATTATTAGGCAAATCATTTTCTTGTAATCCTACAGGTACAGAAACTAAAGTAGCATTATTAGAAAGTGGAGTAACAGTACCAATCATTTTTTCACTATATGCACAATTAATTATTTTATCTAACCAATCTTTTGTTACTTCAGTATCACTATTTAACAAAACTACATCATGTCTAGAATATTTCATTCCTTTATTGACACTACCAACAAATCCTAAGTTTTTTTCATTCTTTATAACTTTTATAAATTTATATTTATTTGCATATTTTTCTAATTTAGGTAATACTCTTTCATCACTACTTTTATCATCAATTAATATTAATTCATTCTCATTAAATTTAGTATTATTAATTACTGATTCAATACATTCAATAACACAATCATATGCATTATATATAGGAATAATAACATCACATTTTTTCATAAACCTAAACCTCCTCTGCAAAACCTCTTTCTAATTTCTTAAACACTTTTATTCCTATAAACAATAATATAAGACTTCCTAAAAAAGCAATAAAAAGTGAACTTAAATTAGGCATAGTTTGATAAAATAAAGCATCTCTATATCCTGTAATAATTATAGCAAGAGGATTTGCTTTTATTAACAAACTAATAGGAGATTCTGCAAATATATCAGGAGAATATAATATTGGAGTAGCATAAAATAACATATTTATTAAAAAATTAATAATATATTCAGCATCTCTTATATAAACATCTATTGCACTCGTAATAAACAAAACACCCAAGGAAAAGATATATTGAATAAGAATAACAAGAGGCAAAAACACTATATAAATACTAAATCCTACACCACTAATCAATAAAAACAAAAATATTATAATACATGATATCAAGAAATTAATCAATCCGCTAGTAACAACAGATATGGGAAGTATTGTTCTAGGAAAATACACTTTTTTAATAATTCCCTGATTTGCCAAAATACAAGATGTACCTTGACTTATAGAAGTGACAAACCAAGTCCACGGTAATATTCCAACAATCAAAAACACAACATAATTCTCTTGGGTATTTTTCATAATAAAAGGAAACACAATTGCATAAACCAAAACTTGTAATAAAGGATTTACAAAAGACCAAATCACACCTAAAAATGATCCTTTATATTTACCACGAATTTCTTTTTTTACATTGCTTTTTAAAAGTTGCCTATAATTATATAATTCTTGCAACATATTAACCACACACCTTCAAATATTCATCTATTACTTTATCAGCCTTGCCGTCCATTCTAACTTCGCCTTGATAAATCCAAACAGCTCTATCACATAATTTTTTTATTGAATCTAAACTATGACTAACTATAACAATAGTCTTATCACTTTTCTTTAATTCTTGTAATTTACTAAAGCATTTTTCTTGAAAATGTTGATCTCCCACAGCAAGTATCTCATCAATTAAAAGAATTTCAGCATCAACATTTATCGCAACAGAAAAAGCAAGTCTCATATACATTCCTGATGAATATGTTCTAACTGGTGTATCAATATATTCCCCAAGCTCTGAAAAATCAATTATATCTTGAACTCTAGCGTCTATTTCCCTAGCACTAAGTCCAAAAATAGAGGCATTAAAATAAATATTTTCGCGTCCTGTAAAATCAGGATGAAATCCCGCTCCCAACTCAAGAAGTGAAGTTAATTTTCCATAGGTTTTAATTTCACCTGTAGTTGGATAAATTATTTTAGTCATTAACTTTAGAAGCGTACTTTTTCCACTACCATTAACTCCTATTAGTGCTACAGTTTCACCTTTTTTTATATTTAAATTAATATTTTTTAAGACTTCATGATAATCTACTTTACTCTTATTCCAAAATACCAAACGTTCCTTTAAGGTATTTGGTTTATCATAAAATAACTTAAACTTTTTATATACATTTTTAACTTCAATAGCATTTTCACTTTCTTGTTTCTTCATAAGCTTTACCACCTTTTGAAATGCGAATTATTTAAATAATTATAACATGAAAGTGTATAGTAATGCAATTTATTAAAGCAAAGAATATCTACACTAATCCTAAAATTATAATTATTTCATTATATTTCTATTATCTATAATCTTAAATATAATTATAACTTATACTCTATAATTTTTTCTTTCTTTACCAAATACCCTTTTTTTGCGATTTTAAATAGAGGATCATCAGTTTTACTGTCACTATATACTTCTTCTATTGTTAAATTTGGATATTTTTCGGTAAGTCGCCTAACTTTTTCTGAACCTTTACAATTTTCTCCTATAAAAGTTCCACTAAATTTATCTATTTGACTAGCTATTAAATCTTTAACTTTAAGTTTAGTACATATAGGTCTTAATAAAAATTCTGGAGAAGCAGAAATAATTATATCTTTTTCATGTTTTCTATCCATATAAAATTTTTTTATTTTATGTTCATTTTTATCCCAAAATTCTTGTATTAATAAATCAATATTATCCATTTTATTTAAAAAAGAAAAATAGGCTTCCTTGAGATCAACCTTATTTTTTAATTTTACGAAATAACATAAATAGTAAATCATAAATTTAGGAATATTAAATACTATTCTCCACTTCTTTTTTATGCAAAATTTAAAGAAATCAACAGAGCAATCACCATCATATATTGTTTTATCAAAATCATATACATTAACTTTCATATTACCCTCTTATAACACAATTCTATTATCATTATAACACAACAACTATATTTAGTAAATTTAGACATTATAAATTATTTTTTATTTTTATCTACCCATAAACTCCTTTGTGTTAATCATTAGTTAAAATTTCACCGATTTATAATATAGATAACAAACAAAGGTGAACTTTGTTTGTGGGAGTATT
>CANQZM010000035.1 GCA_947628345.1 uncultured Bacilli bacterium | reverse complement strand
AGACAAGCTCACAAAGCTCTTACTGCACCAACACTTACTAAGTGTCCAACATGTGGTGAAATGATTAAACCACATCGTGTATGTAAGAAATGTGGAAGTTATAAAAAACAAACAGTAATAGAAGTAAAAGAAGCTGAATAGATCAGTTTCTTTTCTTTTGTATGTATAGTTAAAAACTTGAAAGGTAAATGAAGGACAAAAATTAATAAAGTTCAAATGAAAAGTTAAATTCTAGAAAAGAATTCAACAAATTTGTAAGAATAAATGGTATAAATAATAAAAAACTATCAATTTTCTTGTTTTTAATTATTTAAAATGATTTTTCTTATTCTTTACTAACTTTTAGTTACATGATATAATTACTAAGCAGAGAAGAGGTAGGAGTATGAAAGTAGGAATAATGACTTTAGGTTGTAAAGTTAATATGTATGAAAGTGAATTTGTAGCTAATCATTTAGAGAAAAATGGTTATGAAATATGTGACTTTGATGATATTTGTGACATTTATATTATTAATACTTGTACCGTTACTAATACCTCGGATATCAAAAGTAGAAAAATGATTAGAAAAGCAATTTCTAAAAATCCTGAAGCTTGTATTGTCGCTATGGGATGTTTTATTGAAGCTAATAAAGATTATCAAGAAGAGGGGTTAGATATTGTCGTTGGAACTAAAGATAAATCTAAAATTATTGATTTAATTAAAGCTTATTTTGATAAAAAAGACCAAATTAGAAGATTATATAAGGAAGAAGCTACTACTTTTGAAGATATGTATATTGATAAATTCCCAGGCCGTACTAGAGCATTTGTTAAAATTCAAGATGGTTGTGAAAACTTTTGTAGTTACTGTATAATTCCCTATGTTCGCGGAAAATGTCGCAGTAAAAAGATGGAAACTGTACTATCAGAAATTAAAGAATTAGTATCTAATGGTTATCAAGAAATAGTCTTAACTGGAATTCATACAGGTAATTATGGGGTGGATTTAGATACTAATTTTGCTAATCTTCTAAAAGAAATTGTTAAGATAGAAGGTTTAAAAAGATTGAGAATTTCCTCAATAGAAATTACAGAACTTACTGATGAAGTATTAGAAGTTATTAAAAATAATAAAGTTATTGTAGATCATTTACATGTTCCACTACAAGCAGGTAGTGATGAAATTTTAAAATTAATGAATCGTAAATATGATATGTCCTATTTTTATAAAAAAATTGAACAAATCCGTAATATTAGACCTGATATTGCTATTTCAACTGATGTTATCGTTGGTTTTCCAGGAGAAGAAGATAATATGTTTAATGAAACTTTAAAAAATTGTCAAAAATTAAATTTTTCAAAAATTCATGTTTTTCCATTTTCCTTAAGAAAACATACTAAAGCTGAAGAATTACCTAATCATATTGATGACATAACTAAAAAAAATAGAGTTAAAAAATTATTGAGTTTATCTAAGCAATTAGAAATAAATTATATGAAAAAATTTCTAAATAAAGAAGTAGAAGTCTTAATTGAAGGGGAAAAAGATGGATATAGTTTTGGTCATACGGGTAATTTTTTAAATGTAAAAATTCGTAAAAAATTAAAAAATAATACTTTTTATCAAGTAAAAATTAAAGATATTTCATACCCATATTGTATAGGAGAGTAATAATATGGAACAATATATAAAAGGAAAGTACCGAAAAAGTATATTTACTGGAGATAATGGTTATACTGTTGGTATTTTTAAAGTTTTAGAAACTAATATTGATGAGTTAGTAGATTATGTTAATAGAACAATAACATTTACTGGTTATTTTCATGATTTGAATGAAGTTGAAAATTATATACTTTATGGTAGTATAGTTCATCATAATAAATATGGAGATCAATTTCAAACCGAAAACTATGAAGTATGTAAACCAGTAGAAAAAGATGCTATTATTGAATTTTTATCTTCAGATTTATTCAAAGGTATAGGACAGGCAAAAGCTAAAAAAATTGTTAAAGTTTTGGGTAAAGACACTTTACAAATTATCTTAAATCAACCTTCTAATTTATTATTAATTCCTAGTATCACTAAAAAAGATATTGATATTTTACATAATGGTTTATTAGATTATGAGACTAGTTATGAAACTATTTTATATTTAACTAAAATAGGTTTTAGTACTAAAGATAGTATGAAAATATATAATAAATATTATAATGAAACGATTAATAGAATTAATGAAAACATATATGTTGTTATTGAAGATATTAAAGATATGAATTTTAAAAAAATTGATTATATAGCCTTGAAATTAGGGGTTTTAAAAGATGCAGATATTAGGATTGATGCTGGAATTATTTATATTATGAGTGAACTTTCTAATATTTATGGTCATAGTTATTTTACTAGTGAAGATATTTACAAATATTTATTTAGAGTTTTGGGAATTAATATTACTTATGAGAAATATTTAGAAAGATTAGAACAATTACAAATAGATTTAAAGATTATTAAATATAACGATAATTATTATTTAAAAGAAATGTTTGAAGCCGAAACTTTAATTGCTTCTAGATTTAGTTTATTATCTCATCAAAAAGATCAAAAATATAATAATTTAGATGAGCTAATAACTACTATTGAACAAGATTTCCAAATAACGTATAATGAGCAACAAAAAATTGCGATTAAAGATGCTTTTACCAAACATTTCCTAGTAATAACAGGTGGTCCTGGAACAGGTAAAACTACTATTTTAAAAACTATTGTAGAATTATATTGTCGTATTAATCAAAAAGATAAAAAGGAGTTAGAAAATGAAATAGTACTTTTAGCTCCAACTGGTAGAGCTGCCAAAAGAATGAATGAAACTACTTTGTTTAAAGCCTCAACCATTCATCGTTTTTTAAAATGGAATAAAGAAAATGATACTTTTTTAGTTAATGAGTATAATAAAAGTAAGGCTAAAGTGGTAATTATCGATGAAGCTAGTATGATTGATACTTATTTGTTTAGTAATCTATTAAAAGGACTTAGTGTATATACTAAAATAGTTTTAATAGGTGATTATGATCAATTACCAAGCGTTGGGCCTGGTCAAGTATTACATGATATTATTGCGAGTAATGTGCTAAAAGTAGATTATTTAACTAAGCTTTATAGACAAAAAGAAGGATCAAATATTATTGAATTTGCCTATAAAATTAAACAAGGTATATTTGCTAAAGAATTATGTAATTTAGATATTGATTTAACTTTTATTGAATCGAGTCATGAAAATATTTTATTTGATCTAAGTGAAGTAGCTTCTGTCTATAAAAATGATAACTATAAAAGTTTTCAAATTTTAGCTCCTATTTATAAAACAATAAATGGAATTGATAATATTAATGATAAACTACAACAGCTATTTAATCCTAAAGATAAAAATAAAAAGGAAATTAAAGTAGGAGAATTAATCTACCGTGAAAACGATAAAGTAATTCAATTAACTAATCAACCTGATGATAATATTTATAATGGTGATATTGGAATTATTGTAAGAATTATTAATAGTACAAAAAAAGAAATATATATTGATTTTGATGGTAATGTTGTTAAATATACACCAAGTACTTTCCATAACTTTAAACTTGCTTATGCTATTAGTATCCATAAATCTCAAGGTAGTGAATTTGATACCGTGATTATTCCAATTGAAAAAAGTTTTAATCGAATGTTATATCGAAGACTGATTTATACAGCAGTAACTAGATGTAAAAAAAGATTATATTTGATAGGAGATTATCAAGCCATGCAAAAAGCAATTGATAATACAAGTGTAGATATTAGAAATACTACAATCGAAGAATTTTTGAAAAATGGTATAAATTATTAGAACCATTTCATAATAATAATGGTACATAGTACCACATATTTTCTAAAGAGGTGATGTAGTATGAACAAAAAATCAAAAAAAGCTTTAGCTATGACGGCTATAATTGGTACTGGTTTTGCATCATGGATGATGTATAAAAAGAAGAATCCAAATGCTTTAGAAGATGTAAAAAATGCTGCCAAAGGTGCAGCAAGTAAAATGTTAAACAAATTAGAAAATATGGAATCATAAAACAATTATGTTTTAGCTGCTATTATTAGCAGTTTTTCTTTTGTAAATAAATTTTAGGCAAACTCTTTATAAACGTTCAAATCAAAGTTGTGTTGAGTTGTTTCTTGTTGTTGTAACTTTTCCGTAGATACTAAGAAGAAATCTTCTTCTAATAAATCAACTCCAGTATCAGTAACGGGATCATCCCAGGTTAAATCTAGATGATACCACTTATCATATATGTTAACAGCATTCCAAATATGAGCTGCACTAGAAACTTTATAATTTTTAATTCCTAAATCATTTAAAAAGATAGCCATAGCATCAGCATAACCACCACATATACCAAAGCCTTCAATTAATGGTCCATAAGCAATATCAGATTTGTATTCAATTATGTTATTATCAGTTCGATTAGAATCATATTTAGAGTTATTAATAATATAGTCATGAATTGCTCTAATTTGATCAGTAGTTGATAAATTAGGTTTAATAATTTCTTCTTCAATATTTTTTACAGTTTCTTCAAGTAAATTAATATCAGTTTCTGTATAAGCTTTAGTAATACTTAAAGTAACCGTTCCTAAAGTATCTGTTTCAGTTGATATATTAGCAAAACTATTAAAAGGATGAACATAATTGTTAATATTAGATAAAGCAACTTGATCTTTAGCTAAAGATTTAACATCATCTAGGCAAGTTGTATATTCATCTGGACAATAAAAAGTAAACTCAGTTTTACCTGAATTTAAAACAGTATAAATTATATTTAATAAATCCTGTTTATTTTTAGGTTCAAAATTATCAGTTTTTTGAACAAATAAAAAATCGTAATCGCGATAGTAACTGTTTTTAGAATCTAAAGTTACAGCCTTAGTTGTTTTAACAAAATAGTTATAATACAACTTTATTATTTGTTCTTTATAAGAAATAGTAATACCAACTAATATTAATAAAATACCTGTTATGATTAATTTTTTCATTGAATATCTCACCTAGTATAATTATAGCATATTTACATAAAAAAAGAAGTAATATATTTTACTTCATAGCATTTTTTTCTTTTGTCAATCTAGATTTTAAACGACTTGCTTTATTTTGATGAATTAATCCACTTTTTTTAGCTTTATCAATTTTTTGAATAGCTACATTTAAACTTTCACTAGCAACTTTAACATCACCAGCTTTAACATCTTTTTCAAATTTTTTAATCGCAGTTTTCATACTAGAACCTACATAAGTATTGATCTTTTCTTTTTTTGCATTTGAACGAACACGTTTTTTAGCACTTTTAATATTTGGCATCCTTTTCACCTCACTTTTGTAAACACATTAATTTTATCAAAAAAAACCTAAAAAAGCAAATAAAAATTGAAATTTTGTAAATATTATATTTAGGTGAATAATATGTCTCATGAAATTGATTTAAAAAATACAGATATAAGAACTGATATTATTATTGACGCAGTTGACACTTCAAAAGAAAATGTTGGAATTAAAAGTAAAATTACCCACTATGACGATATTACAGTGGAAGACATTAATATTGATAAAGATGGTGAAGCAAAATGGAAGAGGAAAACAGGTCTTTATAAAACTATTTCTTTTCAAGATATAACTGATAAAAGTAATTTTAAAAAAGTAGAAAATGTCTTAATTGAACAGTTAAAAATAATGCTTACAACAATGCAAATAAAAGAAGATGCAACATGTTTAATTATTGGTTTAGGTAATGATAAATCAACCCCTGACAGCTTAGGACCTAAAGTAGCCTCAAATGTTTTGGTAACTAAATATTTATTTGAATTAGGTGAAGTCGAAAGTGGATACCGACAAACATCATCATTTATACCTAATGTGACAGGAGTAACAGGTATTGAAACTAAGGATTTATTAGAAGGTGTTGTAAAAGTAGTAAAACCAGACTTTTTAATTTTAATAGATGCTTTAGCCTCATCCTCATTGGATAGAGTTAATAAAACTATTCAAATAACTGATGCTGGAATTATGCCAGGTAGTGGTGTTGGTAATAATCGTCAAGGTATTTTTAAAGATACTTTTAATATTCCAGTTATTGTAATTGGTGTACCTACAATAGTAGATGCAGTAACTATTGTTAGTGATACAATTAAGTATATGATGAAAAAATTTAGTTATAAACTAGAAAATATTAATAATAAAAAATTAAAATTTGTTGATGATTTAAACCAAAATTATTTAAATACAGATAAAGAATTATCTAAAGAAAATAAAGAAAAAGTTCTAGGAATGGTAGGATCATTAGAGGAAAATGATTTAAAACAGTTAATTTTTGAAGTATTATCTCCTATTAACTATAACTTAATGGTTACTCCTAAAGAAATTGATTTTATTATTGATAAATTATCATTATTAATTAGTAATGCTATTAATAAAGTTTTACATAAAGCATACAATTCGACAAATTAAGAAAAACTTTCCTATTATACTTTTAATAGGTGAAGATTATGAAGAAGAGATTTATAAGTAAAGCAAAAAAGAAAAGAAAAATTAGTTATAAGTTTCTTCTTTTTGTGGTTATTTTTATTTTTACAATAATAACTA
The DNA here is from genome assembly GCA_947628345.1 of uncultured Bacilli bacterium. Classification (GTDB taxonomy): domain Bacteria; phylum Bacillota_I; class Bacilli_A; order RF39; family UBA660; genus UMGS995. The sequence continues at coordinate 5,313 of CANQZM010000035.1, read as the reverse complement.
CTTTTAAATATTTATTAAAATCAAATATAAAAATAGATGATAAGAATTTAGTTAAATTTTTATTAGTAGATATAAATAATGATTATGATATTTTTAAACAAGTTTTTAATAATTTAAAGAAAGCTTATTCACCAATAGATTTACTTTCTACTAATTATTATGATATTGTCCCAAAACAAACTAAAGTAGTTAATAGTAATAATAAAGATTATTTAATTTATATTTATAATTCTCATCAAGATGAAAAATATGCTCCATCTACTTTTGTTGAAAGTGAAGTATCTCCATCTGTAATGATGGCTTCTTATATAATAGAAGATGTTTTTGATAAAAATAATTTTAATACTTTAGTAGAAGAAAGAAGTATTACTGAATTACTTCATAATAATAATTGGAAATATTATAAAAGTTATGAAGCTAGTCGAATTTATTTAAATGATACTAAAAACCAAAATCCATCTTTAAAATATTTTATTGATGTCCATAGAGATTCTTTAACTAAGGATAAAACAACTGTAGAAATTAATGGTAAAAGTTATGCTAAAATTATTTTTTTATTAGGCTTAGAAAATCCTAATTATCAACAAAATTTAGAATTTATTACTAAGATAAATAATAAATTAGAAGAAAAGTATCCTAATTTATCTAAAGGAATTTACCAAAAAGGCGGAGAAGGGGTTAATGGAGTTTATAATCAAGATAATTCTAAATATACAATTTTAGTAGAAATAGGTGGAGTTGACAATACTACAGCTGAAGTTTTAAATACTTCATTAGCCTTTAGTGAATGTTTTATGGAGGTGATTAGTAGTAATGAAGGGTAAAAATTTAATTCGTATATTGGCCCTAACATTAATTATTTCTTATACAGCTTTATATATAATGCAGGCAACAGGTTATTATGAATACTCTAATCATAAAACCAATGTAATGACAGAACAAGCTGCTAAAAAATTTGAAGAAGATGTAAAAAAAGGAAAAGATGTAAAAGCTAGTGACTATATAACTAAAGATATTAATTATAATAATAAAATTTCTAAAGGTGGAATAATGCTTTGTAGCTTAATTGATACTGTTTTTGATAAAGTAATGAAGTTTGTCTTTAAAGAAGTAGGTAAGGCAGTAAGCGAATAAGTAGTCAAAAATGAATTAAAAAAGAAGACTTGGAGAAATTCAAGTCTTTTGTTATAATTAAACTAGATTTGGAGGTCACTATGAAAAAAGAAAATATTAGAAATTTCTGTATTATTGCTCATATTGACCATGGTAAAAGTACTTTGGCTGATCGTATTTTAGAAAAAACAGGGGCTATTTCTAAAAGAGAATTAAAAGAGCAAATGCTAGATGATATGGATATTGAACGTGAACGTGGTATTACAATAAAACTTAACGCGGTTCAAATAAAGTATAAATATAATGATGAAGAGTATTATCTTCATTTAATTGATACTCCTGGTCATGTTGACTTTTCATATGAAGTTTCACGTAGTCTAGCTGCCTGTGAAGGAGCTTTATTAGTAGTAGATGCATCCCAAGGAATAGAAGCTCAGACTTTGGCTAATCTCTACCTAGCACTAGATAATAATTTAACAGTTATTCCCGTTATTAATAAAATTGATTTACCAAATGCAGATTTAGAAAAGGTAATTAAGGAGTTAGAAAATATTGGATTTTCTCGTGAAGAAATAGTTTTAACTAGTGCTAAAACTGGTGAAGGAATAGATACTTTATTAGAATCCATTATTAAGAAGATACCTGCACCTAAAGGAGATGAGACTGCTCCTTTAAAAGCCCTTATTTTTGATAGTGTTTTTGATCCATATAAGGGAGTAGTAGTAAGTATTAGAGTTGTTGATGGTGTTGTTAAAACTAAAGATATTATAAAAATGATGCAAACAAAAGCTAATTATGAAGTAGTAGGGTTAACTATTAATAATCCAAAAGAAACAAGTGTTGAAGCTTTAAGTGCTGGAGAAGTTGGTTATTTATCAGCCTCAATTAAAAGTATTAATCATGTTAAAGTAGGAGATACTATTACTTTAAAAGATGATCCAGCTTCTATAGCTTTACCTGGTTATAAAGAAATGAAACCTATGGTCTATTGTGGTTTTTATCCCATTGAATCTAATAGGTTTGAAGATTTAAGAGAAGCTTTAGAAAAATTAAAATTAAATGATGCATCATTAGTCTTTGACCCAGAAACATCTAAAGCTCTTGGGTTTGGATTTCGTTGTGGTTTCTTAGGTCTTTTACATATGGAAATTATTGAAGAAAGAATTGAACGCGAGTTTAATATTGATTTAATTGCGACTTCACCTTCAGTTATTTATGAAGTATTGTTAACCGATAAAAGTAAAATAATAGTAGATGCTCCTACTAAAATGCCTGATCGTAGTTTAATTGCCAAAACCTATGAACCTTATGTGAAAACAAGTATATTTTCACCCAAAGAATATATAGGTCCAATTATGGAATTATGCCAAGATAAAAGAGGTACATTTATTAATATGGATTATCTAGATGAATCAAGAGTAACTATTTATTATGAACTTCCTTTATCAGAAATTGTATATGATTTTTTCGATAAGTTAAAGTCATATACTAAAGGATATGCATCATTTGATTATGAGTTAATTGGCTATAAGGAAAGTAATTTAGTTAAAATGGATATTTTATTAAATGGAGAAATTGTTGATGCTTTATCTGTAATTGTTCATAAAGATTTTGCATATCAAAGAGGTAAACTAGTAGTAGAAAAGTTAAAAGAAATTATACCAAGACAAATGTTTGAAGTTCCAATTCAAGCTGCAATAGGTACGCATGTTATTGCTCGTACTGATATAAAAGCTATGCGTAAAAATGTTTTAGCTAAATGTTATGGTGGAGATGTTACTCGTAAGAAAAAATTATTAGAAAAACAAAAAGCTGGTAAGAAAAGAATGAAACAAATTGGAAGTGTTGAGGTACCACAAGAGGCATTCTTATCAATTTTAGCAACTACAGATAAAAAATAAAAGGAGCTTTTAGATGAAACATTGTTATATTCATATTCCTTTTTGTCAAAATATATGTTCTTATTGTGATTTTTGTAAAGTACTCTATAATGAAGAATTAGTTAATAAATATTTACTATATTTGGAAAGGGAAATAAATAGTATTTACAAAAATGATATACTAGATACTATCTATATCGGTGGAGGTACACCATCATCATTAAATGTAAAACAACTAGATAAATTATTAAAAATTTTAACTAAATTAAAACAAAGTAAAACAATTGAATACTCTATTGAATGTAATTTTTCTTCTATTACTTTAGAAAAATTAAACTTATTTAAAAAGTATGGAATTAATCGTCTTAGTTTTGGTTTGGAATCAATAAACTCTAAAAATTTAAAAATACTAGAACGCACTGAATCTAAGAGACAGATAATTAAAATTATAGAGTTATGTAAAAAGTTAGGATTTACTAATATTAATATTGATTTGATGTATGCAATCCCAAAAGAGAGTATCAAAGATTTACAAGCTGACTTGGATTTTATTTTAGCATTAGATGTAAGTCATATTTCTACTTATTCACTAATAATTGAACCACATACTAAATTAGCTATTAATAGGGTTAATTATATTGATGAAGATCTTGATTATAAAATGTATCAGTTAATTTGTAAAAATTTAGCAGATAATTATGATCATTATGAAATTAGTAATTTTGCTAAGAAAGGATTTCAATCTAAGCATAATTTATGTTATTGGCAAAATAAAAATTATTATGGATTTGGCCTTGGAGCTTCTTCATATATTGGTACTACTAGAATAAATAATACTAAAAGCTTAACGAAATATTTACAGGATAAATATATTTTAAATTATGAAAATTTAACAAAGAATGATATAATGAGTTATGAGATGATTTTAGGATTGAGATTACTACAAGGAATTAATAAAGATCAATTTAAAGAAAAATATGCAAAAGATATTTATGATGCTTTTCCAATTATAAATAATTTATTAAATAAAAATTTATTAGTAGATGATGGAAATAGTATTTATATTAAAGAAGATAAAGTTTATGTTAGTAATGAGATTCTAATAAATTTTATAAAGGAGTAAGTAGTATGAATCATGAGGAGTATTTTATTGATGAAATAGAAAAAATTAAAAATGAAAAATTTAAGAAATCACTAATTTATATGATAAATAAATTACCTGATTATTTTTTTATGATACCAGCATCATCAACTGGTAAATATCATCCACCTTATGCTTTAGGAGAGGGAGGATTATTACGCCACACCAAAGCTGCTTTTAGAATAGGGTATGAGTTATTATTAGATCCTAGTATTGGAGATAAGTATACAGATGATGAAAAGGATTTAATGTTAATAGGGTTGTTATTGCACGATGGGCTAAAGTTGGGTAAGGAAGAAAGTAAATATACCAAATTTGAACATCCTATTTTGATGGCTAATTTTATTGAAGAAAATAAGGCTAATTTAGAATTTACTGATGATGAAAGAAAATTAGTTTGTGATGTTATTAAAACCCACATGGGACCTTGGACTACAGATTATCAAGGTAAAGAAGTTTTAGAAAAACCAAAAACTAAATATCAAAATTTTGTTCATATGTGTGACTATTTAGCTAGTCGTAAATGTATAAATATCCTTTTTAATGAAGATGATAATATTATTGAGTAAAGGAGAGGCAAATGAGTGGGAAAATAATTGTTATTGAAGGAATTGATTGTAGTGGTAAAGAAACACAGTCTAAATTATTAGAAAAATATTTAAAAGAACAGGGAATAAAATGTTTTCTAATGTCTTTCCCAGCTTATGATACCCCAACAGGAAAAATAATAGGAGGACCATTTTTAGGTAAAACAGAAATATCTGATTCGTATTTCGAAGAATCTTCTTCACTTGTTAACCCCTATATTTCTAGTCTTTATTATGCTGCTGATCGTAAATATAATATTGGTAAAATTGAAAAATATTTAGGTGAGGGTTATATAGTAATATTAGATCGTTATACAACCTCTAATATGGCTCATCAAGGATCAAAAATAAAAAATGCAGAAGAACGATTTTATATGTATCAATGGATTGATAAATTAGAGTTTTGGCTATTAAAACTACCTAAACCAGATTTAACTATTTTTCTCCATGTTCCATATGATTGCTCTCAAAAATTACAATTAAATAGAACTAATTTAGATAATAATGAAAAAGATTTGGAATATTTAAAAAATACTGAACAGGCTTATATTGAATTATCAGAATTATATAATTGGGATAAAATAGATTGTTG
>CANQZM010000034.1 GCA_947628345.1 uncultured Bacilli bacterium | reverse complement strand
TGTCCGCGAGGCGACTCGAACGCCTGACCGATCGCTTAGAAGGCGATTGCTCTATCCAGCTGAGCTACGCAGACATACAACTGATGAATTAAATTATACACCATTATTATTTGTTTTTCAAGACTTTTTATGTATATTATAAATTTTTATTATGGAAAGTGAATACCAAATACTAATAATTATAGTAGGAGGTATAACAAGTTATGAAAATAGTTTTACAAGATGGTATTAAAGATTGTGGTGTATGTTGTCTTCTGTCAATTATTAAGTTTTATAATGGAAAAGTATCCAAAGAATATTTACGGGATTTAACTAATACTACTAAAAATGGAGTAAGTGCTTTAAGTTTAGTTGAGGCTGCTGAAAAATTGGGTTTTACAGTAGAAGCCTTAAAGGGAGAACTAGAACAAATTGATGCAAATAACTTACCATGTATTGCCCACGTTATAATTAAAAAAACTTATCAACATTTTGTAGTAATATATGATATAAATTATGAACGTAAAAAATTAACTATAATGGATCCTGCCAAAGGTAAAAGAACTTTATCCTTTGCAGAATTTAAGTTAATGACTAGTAATAATTATTTATTTTTAAGTCCTGTTAATAAATTACCTAATTATAATTATAATAGGGTTATTATAAAGACGATTATCTCTTTTATTAAAAAAGAAAAAAAATATATTGTATTTTTATTTATATTAACTATTTTTTATTTTTTCTTTAACATCATATCTTCCTATCATTTCAAATATTTAATTGACTATTGTTTGGACTATAACGTTAGTAATAATTTATATATATTAAGTATAATTATTTTATTTATTTATATTCTGAAAGAAATAGCGGCTTCATTAAGAAAAATAATTTTATTAAAATATAGTCAAATATTTGATGAATGTATTACTATTAAAACCTTTAAACAGCTTATTTTACTTCCTTATCTTTATTATAAAAATAGGACTACAGGAGAAGTAGTTTCTAGAATAAAAGATTTATCAACTATTAAAGAATATTTATCTATAATCTTATTATTCATGACTACTGACTTTATAAGCATATTTATTTTTATAATACTCTTATTTAATTTGTCTAAAAATCTTAGTATAATATCATTATTGTTACTTTTTAGTTTAATTATTATTAGTTTAGCATTTAAAAATAATCTAAAAAATAAAACTAGTAAATTAACTAAAGAAGAAGAAAAATTGAATTCATTATTAATTGAATCATTATCTAATGTGGATGTAATTAAAGGGATGCATATAGAATTTGAAACATTAACCAAATTTAAAAATCAATATCGCAATTTTATTAGTAATGTTTATTCTTTATCGATTACCTCAGAATGGCTTAGTTTTATGAGAAATAATATTAATAATATTTTTTTAGTAATAATTTTATACTTTGGTTGTAATTATATTATTAATTTAAAACTAACTTTAAGTGATTTAGTTGTTTTCCAAAGTATTTTGAATTTTTATATTGCTTCATTTAATAGTTTAATTTCTTTAATTAGTGATTTTCCTAAATTTAAAGTAGCAGTTGAAAGAGTTGAGGATTTATTTACCATAAAAAAGGAAGAATTTGAAGGTAGTAATTATTATCAAATGTATCACTTAGATGGAGTGATTAATTATCATAATTTAACTTATAGGTGTAACAATAAAACGTTACTTAATCATATAAATTTAATAATTAATCCAGGTGATAAGATCTTTTTATATGGACCTAGTGGTGCTGGAAAATCAACGATTGTTAAACTATTACTGCGATATATTGAAGTACCATTTAATGTTATTACTATTAATGATATAGATATTAATCATTACCATTTAGATGTCCTGAGACAAAATATTACATATGTTTCTCAACAAGAACTATTATATAATGACACTATCTATAATAATGTAAAACTATATCATGAATGTTCTTCTGAAGAAATAGAAAAAGTAATGAAATTAACTATGGTTGATGATATTGCTTTAAAAACTAAGTTAGTAGAAGAAAATGGCTTTAATTTTAGTGGTGGAGAAAGACAAAGGATTATACTAGCTAGAAGTATTTTAAAAAAAAGTGATATTTATATTTTTGATGAAGCTTTTAGTCAAATAGATGTAGTAAGGGAAAAAAAGATATTATTAAATATATTTAAATATTTAAAAAATAAAACTATTATTGTAATATCTCATCGCTTTGATAATAAAAATTTATTTGATAGAATAATTTCTTTAAATAATGGTATTTTACATGAAGAAAAATTATGAAAAAAATCAGTTACTAATAAGTATTAGTTTTATATTTATTATCTTATGTTTTATATTTATAATTAATCTTTTTACTTACAAATATAGAAGTTACAAGGTGTTAGATGCTATTTTAATTACTGATAATTATTTGAAAATAATAATAACAAGTAATGATTTAAAATTATTAAAGAGTACTCAATTTATTATAATTGATAATCATAGATTAAAGATGGAGCTTATTGATATTCAAAAAGATATATTAAAACAAAGAAAATATTATAGTGAAGTAACTTTAAAAGTAAATACTCCTAAAAAATATCATGATGGAGCTTATTTAAAAGTTACTATCTATGATCATAAAAAAAGACTCATAAATATTTTTAAATCTTGTTGGAAGGAGTGAATATGAAACAGTTAAAAGAAAAAGATTTAGAAAGGATAACAGGGGGCTTTTCAGCTTGGGCTGCCTTAGGTATTGTATCAGCAGTATTATTTTTATCAGGTGTTTTCTCAGGAATTGTTAACCCTAAATCATGTAATCAATGAAAGAAGTAACAACTGATGAATTAAATAAAATTACTGGAGGAACTGATATTAGTGCTAGTATCATTAATGCTTTTGTAAATGTTATTAAATTATTAATAGATGCTGGAGAAAATGTTGGTTCATCTATTAGAAGGGTAGCAACTAACAATATATGTCCGTTAAAATAGAAAAACTAAAGAAGCATAAGAAATTAGTATTAACTGTTATTTTGATTATTTTATTACCAGCATTTAATTTTTTATTTGTATTGTGTTATAATACAGGTAATTATGTAGGCATATTTTTAAGAAATATCTATAAAATTATAACAAAGTGTTAAATATATAAAAAAATGTCAAAAATCCTTGAAAGATAAGTAATTCTTTGTTATAATAATTTTTAGTAAAAGCGAAGGGAGGGAAAAAATGGCAACTCAAGTCACTGTAAAAAACGGAAATTTAGATCAAGCACTACGAAGATTTAAACAAAAATTAGCTAGAGACGGTGTCCCCTTCGAATGTAAAAAAAGAGAATGTTATGATAAACCAGGTATAAGAAGACGTAATGCTAAAAAAGAAGGAATCAAAAATTCTAGAAAAAGAGATAAGAAACGCGATGCAAGTAGAGATTAGTTATTAATCTCTACTTTTATATTTCCCATATTTTCCCATATTGTTTTGATATTTTTTCTGTAATTATATTGTATTATGGAAATGTAAAGGAGGTAGATATTATAAGTTGTTAAGCTAATGAATTCTAAATTAGTAATAAGATTACAATATAAGTAATAGCGGTTTTTAATTATTGATGTTATACTAAGTAGTAGGTGATAATATGCATACAATTTGTTATGTTGAAGATGAAATAAATTTATCCAATGTAGTAAAAGCTTACTTAGAAAAAGCAGGGTATAATGTTGTCTGTTTTTCTAAAGGAGGGGATGCGATTAATTACATTGGACATGACGTTTCACTTTGGATTTTAGATGTTATGTTAGAAGATGATATTAATGGGTATAACATTATTAAAGAAATCAGACAAAAAGATGCAAATGTTCCTGTAATCTTTACTTCTGCTCGTGATCAAGATTTAGATAGAATATTAGGTTTAGAATTAGGAAGTGATGATTATTTAGCTAAACCATTTTCTTCAAAAGAATTAGTTTTACGAGTTAATAATATTATGAAAAGGGTATATCAAAGTGATATTAATAATACAACTATAATATATAAGGATTACAGTATTGATACTAAAAAAAGAAGTGTTAAAGATAAAGATAAAGAACTAAAATTAACTACCCTAGAATTTGATTTGTTATTAATGTTTATTAAAAATATGGATAAAAGTTTTACTAGAGAAGAGATTTTAAATATAATATGGGGAGATGATTACTTTGGTACAGATCGGGTAGTTGATGATTTAGTAAGAAGGCTAAGAAAGAAAATGAAAAAGTTGAATTTAAATACAATATATGGTTATGGGTATCGCTTATCATGAAACATATTGAAGATAAACTAAGTAGGCAATTACTAACAATTATTGCGATAATTTTTGCGATAGTGTTTATTTGCCTAGGAATAGTTTTACCTAAAACCTTAATATCTGTAGCTGAAAAAAGCATTTATAGTTATCTTAGTGAACCTTTAAAATTTATTGAAGCCGATGTTGATAATAGTCTTCTAAATACTAAAGTTGCATACTTGTATATTATTGATAATAATATAATTGTTAGTGACAATTTTCGTGAAATTAAGGGATTAAATGATCCTAAGAATATTATTGAAAAAATCACTAGTAATTACGGAAAAATAAAATATAAACATCAAACTTATTATTATTACCGAATTAAAAAAAATAATATCATAAAAATTGCTATTAGCGATGATACTTATATTAATGAAACTAAAACTAGAATTTTGTCTTCTATTTTCCCAGTTGTTTTAGGAACTTGTATATTAATAGGTTTAATACTAGTTGTTTGGAGTTCATTAATAGTTAAAAAAATAGAAAAGATAAAAGATGTTGTAGATAATATTGATGATCCTTTATATAATCATGCTATTGATTTTGCAATAAATGATGAAATTAAATCTTTAGCTTCGGCAATACTGGATATGAAATCAACTCTAATAAATCAAGAACAATATAGAAATCGCATGTATCAAAATATTTCACATGACTTTAAAACTCCTCTTACTGTTATAAAATCTTACATTGAAGCTGTTGATGATGGAGTAGAAAATGAAAAAACTGCTCTTAAAGTTATCAATGAGCAAACTAAAAAATTAGATCAAAAAGTACACTCACTTCTATATTTAAACAAATTAGATTATTTAAAAGAATCAAAAAATATCAAAATAGAACAAATAGATATGAATAAAATTTTAGAAACAGAAATTAATAAATTTAAGTTTCATAATAAAAATATTAAGTTTGTATTAGAAAAAGACAAAAAAGCAATTTATTATGGAACCTATGATCATTGGGAAACGGTTCTGGATAATCTTTTAGAAAATTTTATTAGGTATGCAAAAACTACTATTAAAATTACCCAAAAACACGATAAATTGATACTTTATAATGATGGCGATCAAATTGATAATGATTTTTTGGAAGTTATTTTTACCCCTTATCGAAAAGGTATTAAAGGAGAATTTGGTTTAGGTTTATCTATTGTTAAGAAAACATTAAATATAATAGGATATGATATTTCTATAAAAAATGAAAAAAAAGGTGTATCTTTTATTATCTTTAAAGAAACTCATTAATTTATGAGTTTTTTTCTTTTTTTAGTAAATACTATAAATGGTGAGTCTAATGAATATTTTAATAACTGGAGCTTCTAGTGGTATTGGCTTTGATCTAGCAGTAGCACTAGAAAAAAGAAGTCATAAAGTTTATATTACGACGCATACTACTAAGCAGTTAAGCTCAGTTAAAGAAAAAATAAAAGATCTAAATTTAAATATTATTTGTTATAAAATGGATATTAGAAAACAAGAAGATAGACAATTGATAAATAAACTAGAAATAGATTGTTTAGTAAATCATGTGGGAATAGGTAATGGTGGTTCATTATTGTATATGGATATTGATGTGTTAAGAGATAATTATGAAACTAATGTTTTTGCTTCGTTTTCTTTATTACAAGAGTTTTATAAATTAAAAAAAGCCAAAAAAGAAAAAGGAAAAATTTTAGTAACATCATCTATTGCTAGTATGTTACCAATTCCCTTTTTAGGATGCTATACTTCATCTAAAGCTGCTATTTCGATGTTAATGTTTACTTTGAAAGGAGAATTAAAGTATTTAAAAGATGATAAAATCTCATTATCTTTAATTGAACCTGGTGCTTATCATACTGGATTTAATCAAGTTATGATTGATAATAAAGATAAGTTTTTAGAAAAGAATAATAAAATATATCATAATAAAGAAAGTATAAATCGCTTACAAAGAAATTTATTTGCCTTAATTGAAGCTAAGTCAACTAATTCATTAATAAAAGACATAGTTAAACAAATAGAAAGTGATAATCCAAAATTTAAAATTAGAAGACCAATTATTCAAAGTATTTTTACTAAAATATTGCTCCTGTTTTATAGATAAAAAAACGCTTATTTGCGCTTTTTAAATTTCGAAAATATTCTTTTCTTTTGCATAGACTTTGCTACGGGTTCTTTTTCTATTAAAGTTAAATTGTCTGGGTTAATATATGGATAAGAAATAGTATCAGGTAAACATTCTTGATGATATTCTAAGTTATGTTGAATTAACCCTTCTGTGTCATCTAAATATGTGACAGGGAAATTATTATCAACAGTCAATATTTTACCAAAATAATTATAATAGACAAATAAATTTTGGCCTGATTCTAAATCTTCTCTATCATATTTAACGATATTATTTTCTATATGTATATTTTTAGCTATTGCTATCATCATAGGAGTTTTATATATTTTTTTCATATGTCACCTCTTATACTATAATTATACGTTATTTTCTAAAAATAGTAAATGTAATTTAAGAATTTATAGAATATGCCAATTTTTAGAGTACGTCCATTTTTCAAATTTATTTCTGTTATTTAGTTAAAAACGAACCTCCAAATGAAAATTAATATATAAATTAAATTTTTATCCTTGCACTATCTGAAAAAATATGCTATTATTAAATAGCGATGGACCCTTAGCTCAGTTGGTTAGAGCATTCGGCTCATAACCGAACGGTCATTGGTTCGAGTCCAATAGGGTCCACCACTCGCGGGTATGGCGGAATTGGCAGACGCGCTAGACTTAGGATCTAGTGGGGTAACCCTTGCAGGTTCAACTCCTGTTACCCGCACCAAATAGATAGGAAACTCGAACTTTTCGAGTAACAATAAAAACGACTTGTCAAAAAGTCGTTTTTATGTTATTATGAATATGTCAAGGAAACTTGCATAAAATAAAAAAGGGAACATTCAGTTTTTGCAAGTTGAATGTCTACCCAATTAACATTGTTTAGACATTTAATTCATGTAAGAATTAAGTGTCATTTTTTTATTACTACTATCATAACGATAAGGAGAAATAAAATGATAGCAATGAGCTTTAGAACTTTTATAACAAAAGTCTTAGTTTTCATCTTTATCAAACCTCCTCTCTATAAGAGATTTGGTAGACACTCAACAACTAATATTCCCTATGAAATTATATCAAACGATTGTTCTTTATACAATAGAATTTGATACTAAATTTATGACAATTTAGAAAACACACTTGCATATTGACAACTAATATGCAGGTTTATTTATATAAAACGTTAGTAGTTATTAAAAAAACTAGAAGAATTGTAATAGTAGTATAATTATATATATCGAAGGAGGCATCTTATGCAAATTAACTATTCTGATGAAAAAGTTTTAAAAGGAGAAAAATCTATATTTTTAGCGGGGCCTACGCCAAGAAGTTTAGATGTTGAAACGTGGCGTAAAGAAGCTATAAGGATATTGGAAGAATTAGGTTTTGATGGGATTGTTTATGTCCCAGAATTAGAACATGATGATAGAACCTTTAACTATGACAATCAAGTGTGGTGGGAAAGAGAAACATTACATAATGCAAGTTCTATTGTATTTTGGGTACCACGCTCAGTATCTTTACCAGCATTTACAACTAATGTAGAATTTGGTTATTGGATAGCAAGAAACAGTGATAAAGTTATTTATGGAAGACCAGATGATTCAGAAAGAAATGAATATTTAGATTGGCTATATCAAACTGAAACAGGAAAACAACCTATAAATAATTTATCAGATTTATTGGAGGAAGCAATAATTATGGCAAATGAGCAACAAAATAAAACGGATTTAGATTCTTATGAATTAAATATAGTTAAAAATGTACTAACAAGATATCCAGAAATTATGACTCTTATTGGAGAAGTCCAATTTACACCTGAAAGTTATGGAGTTAACAGTGAAAAAGCAACTTATGGACAATTGTTATTTAAAGATGCAAATCCTAATCAATTAAAAGAATTTGATAGAACAATATTAAGCGTTTTATTATATTTCTATATTAAAGATAATAGATATGATAAATTTGTTGAACAACAATCTGGAGATAATAAACTATCAAAAGAAACTTTTGACCAAATTAGAGCCTTTATAAAAGAGAGCTTTAATACACCAAAAAAAGAAAATTTACTTTTATACTATATGGTAATAAATGATTTAGGAAAAAGCCAATCAGTAATAGATGCTTTAAAAGATAAAGGAATAGAAACTGTTGATCATGATTTACTTTTAAATTACCTATTAAAATATGGTATGCTTCCATCTTTTAATGATTTTAGCGAAGAAAGTAAACGTAGCTTAATTAATGTTTTGAGCAATGGTATTAATTTAGGACAATACATTCAAGGAGAGTGTGTTGATTATAGTTTTAATAAAGTTTTAAATCTTTCTTCATTTGAAAGAACTTTAATGGTTTCAGAAGCAATGCTAGATATTGGGGGCGTTTTAGGTCATGTTAATAATCAAAATGGAAGCGCTATATTAAACCAATCAACTGCTGATAATATTTTAACAGCTGAAAATATATTATCTACTTGTCAAGATTCAACAAAAATATTTGATGAATTTTTAACACAAAAGGCAGATAAAATGCAAATTAGTTATCCTGATTCTGAGATTAGAAAAACAATAACAAGAATATGTCTAATGATGAGATTAAGTAACAGAACTGATATACAAGTTGTAGAAAATGAAATCACAAATAACTTAGATAATTACAGGACTTTGATTTATGAACTTAACCAAAGTGGTTATAATAATAAACCTGCAATTTTATTATACTATTCTCCAGCTCTACTTAGTAATGCTTGTGGATATTTTAAGAGAAATAATTCAGAAACCCCTATTAGTGATGCTCTAAAAACTTGTTTACCTTTTATGCAAAATGTAATGATAGGTGCTAGAGCTAACGCTAAACAAGAAAATGGAATTATTACTGTAATGTTAAGAGATGCAGCAATGGTTGCTTCTCAAGACCCTACTCAATTAGATGCTTTTGAACTAAATGTTTTAGGAGAAAACGAAGCATCAGTTCAGAAAAGAGCAAGATAATATCTAAAATTTATATAATTTGTAGTACAATATAGTTAGTTAATGATTTATTACTAACTATTTCTTTTTCTCAAAAATTTGCTGTACATCTTCATTCAGGGCACCAGTGACGAATCTATTCGAATTTTTTCAAATTTGGTATAAAGATGAATAGTCTCTTAGGTTATTCGTTAACTACAGAGATAAATGCACGCATAAGAAAAAATAATCGTTCAAAAATAGAATGCACGTAAAATAAAGAAAAAAAGACTAGAAAAGTTGAAAAATTTCATAAAAAATACTTGATTTATATTAGCAAGTTTGTATAAATAAGATTATCAAGTACAATCGATATAAAAATCTAAATGCAACTAAAAGTTGATAGTTTAAAATTGCTTTGGCATATATAATTTATTAAGAAAAGGAGGTACTTTAAATGAAATTTGGAGATAATTTGAAAAAGATAAGAATTTTTAAAAAACTATCCCAGGAAGATTTAGCTGAAAAAGTAAATGTATCTAGACAATCCATAAGTAAATGGGAAACTGGAGATTCTTATCCAACAATGAATAATTTACTAGAACTATGTAAAATTTTTCGCTGTAAAATCAATGATTTGGTAAACGATAACATTATTGATATTGATTCACTTGGAGATGAGGTTAAAACTAAAGTTGTAAGTTTAAAAAAAGAAGAACAAAAGAAAATGAAGTTTTTAAGTAAAATCATTTCTGTAATATCTAAAATAGGAAGAATTTTTTGTTATATTGCTATTCCTTTTATTTCTTTAGTTTTAATTATCTCACCTTATTTGATTAATAAAGTTGTAATAAAAGATAATAATTTAACTTTAAATTTGATAGATCATAATATTAATCTTTTAGAAGAAAACGATAAAGTAGTCTTAAAAGTTGGAGCGTTTGTTTTAGCAGATGCTGATAAAGAATATTTAAATACCAAAGTAGTGTCTATATTTGAAAATAATAGTAAATCAAAAATAATTGGTTATGTTGAAACTGGTTTTGCTAGTCTTTTGGTGGTAATTATTTTGACATCTATAATATTTAAGCATTTAGAAACTTTATTTGATAATATCAATAAAGGAGAAACACCATTTACTCTAGAAAATGTTAGTTTAATAAAGAAAATTGCCTGGAAAATGATTATAATAATCATAATGAATAATATTGGTGGAGGTATTTTTGAATTGTTATTAAGTACAGATTTAAATATTGAATTTGAAACTTATGATTTGGTAGAAATATTATTCTTATTTAGTTTGTCATATATATTTGAATATGGAAGATTATTAGGACTTGAAACTAAAGGTCAAATGTATGGTGATAACGATGAATAAAAGCTAGTTTTTAAATAAACTTTTGTTTTTGCTATGTTAGAGGAAAGATGCCTACAACATAGATTAAGTAAATTATTAAAATTAATCATTGAAAATAACTGAAAAATATAAAAGTTATGATATAATATTTACAAAATAATTAGCAAATTGTGAGGAAAAGTATGGCATGGAAATATTTAATTTAGAGAACAAGTTAGAGTATTTAGATGAAGTGGCAAAATTAGAATATGAAGAATGGGCAGATAATCCAGATGATAATAAACAAGAAAGAATTGAAGTGAAAAAAAAGAAAATTTGTAAGATGTTTAATAACAAATCTTTTTGTAAATTAATTTTAGTAAGTAATGATAAATTATTAGGTTTTATATCTATTTTCCCTAGAGATTGTGAGGAGGAAAAAGAATTAACGCCTTGGTATGCAACGATGTATGTGAAAAAGGAGTATAGAAATAAAGGTTATTCACGAGTATTAAATGATGCTATATTAAGGAAGGCTAAAAGTATGAAATTTAAAACAATATATTTAAAAACTAATTTACATAATTACTATGAAAAATTTGGTGCTATTTTTATAAAAAAATTAAAATCTGGTGAATATCTATATAAATTTGAGCTTTAAAATCAAATTAGAAAAAGGATAATAAGTCAAGATAGGAGTTCTAAATATACGAAAACTGAAATTGTATTAACAGGAATTTTAAAAGACAAAGATTTATTTTTAATAGTAAAGAGAAATGAAAATGATGAATTATATCCAGGAGCATGGGAATTTCCTGGCGGTCATTTAGAAAATGGCGAAACCTTAAAAGACGGCTTAAAAAGAGAACTTGAAGAAGAAATAGGATTTACTATTGAATTTAATCCAATAATTACTCATTATTATGATGAAATTAAAGAAAAAAATGGTATATTAGTACATGATTTGGAAATTGATTTCATTGTTAATGTTGATAGTTCTAAAGTAAATGTTAAGCTAAGCAATGAACATAGTGATTATAAGTGGGTTACAAAGGATTCGAATTATTTAGATGACTTTATAAAAGATAAATTATCAAATATATAGGAGATTTTAAATGCTGAGGCATTTAATTTTTTTGGACTAAATAATACAAAATGATATAGCAAAGATTTTGTTTATGTTAGGTTAAAATGGAAATAACATATTAATAAAAATGATCATTTTTGAGTTCCGGTAAAATTTAGAGGAAAAAGAAAAAAATGAATTTGTTTTATCCACAGATTCATTTTTTTGTGCA
>CANQZM010000033.1 GCA_947628345.1 uncultured Bacilli bacterium | reverse complement strand
TCTTCTTTGGCCTAATTTTCTCATTTTCCCCCTCTTTTTTCTGTCTTAACTATTGACTTATGTCCCAAAAAAAGACCCAATAAAAGGTCTGCAAAAAAAACTTCATAATGAAGTTTTTTAGATTATTATTCTGCTAGCTCGGAAAGTTCTACTAAAACTAATTTTTTATCATTATGTACAAAAATTAATGTAGCCTCATCTTGATACTCATTAGAAATTTTAGGATCAACGTATGTCCACTTAGCTTCTACTTGATAAGCATTTTCATCATTTTTATCACCATATGCATATTCAGTAGTTTCAACTTTGTTAATAGTTACTTCAGAAACTTCTGGTAATTTTTGTTTTCTTTGTTTATAAATATTACTTTCTACATACTTATATAATGTATCTTCAGCATTTACTAAGAAATTGTCTAAGGCTTCTTCACTAACAAAATCTACTCCACCAATATCTGTTTTTGCTGAATGATCATTTAATGAATAAAAGTCAATTATAAACATTTTAGTAATAGTTTTAACGTATTCTTTTTCATCTACTTTTTCAGCACTTAATACTTCTTTTAATTGTTTAAATAATTTCTTATATGAAGCACTTTTATTACTTTTTAATGTATATCCATATTCAGGTATTTTAGATACTACTTTAGCTGCTTTTACTTTTTCTTTATTAAAGCAAAAGTGATATACCAAAAAGGTTACAAGTAGTAATAAGATTATAATAATTATACATATTAGTAATTTTTTTGGTTTTCTTTTTAATTTTCTCTTAGTCATAATTAATTTCCCTCTTTATACTTAAGCATATTTTTTTCTTCTTTTAATCTTTCAATTAAATCATAAACAATGGTATTATTAGAAACATTAATGGTTTTAGTCGCATATTCGCTATTTTTATTAATTTCTTCTTCACTAATAGCACTTCCATCTAAAGATAAATATTCTTCTTTTTGACTATTATAATAGACTTTATTAGTTACCCAGTTTCCTGTTGGGAAAACTACAATGTTTTTAGATCCTATATCAAAAATATCATGTCCTAATTGATACTTATTATAAAAATCAAACATATTTCCTAAGGTAGGCATGACATCATACATTCCCATTACATCTTTAACTTCCATATTAAGATCTGTACCCTTCATATCTTTAGTCCAAATAATGAATGGTACCTTTCTACCTAATTCATATTGATATGAATCATATTCTTTATAATCAGGACTATCACTATCTAGTTTAGAATCAGTTGTTTTATCATAATTATACATATAATCATAATCACTTCTAGAAAGTCTAGCATCATGATCTCCATAAATAATTACTACTGTGTTATCTAATAATTTATTTTCTTCTAACTCATTAAATAATTCTCCAATAGCTTCATCAGCATAGTGAGCTGATTTAAAGTAATTTCCTAGTTTTTTATTTTCCATATATGGATGAACTACTTCTTCAACAGTACCATCTTCTTTAGTAATGTTTTCTTTCATATTAACTTCATAGTTTCCATAGTGTTCAACATCAGAAAATGGAGTATGATTTGATAACATAATCATTAGTCCATACCATTTATCATATTTTTCATTAATATCGTTAAGTTTAGTCATTGATTGTTTAAAAAATTCTTTATCACTTAAACCTAACCCAATGGTGGTCTCTGGTGTTACTTCATAGTCAGATTTACTATAAAATTTTTGATAACCTAAATGGTTATACATAGCTCGTCTATTCCAAAAATCTGCAGTGTTAGCATGCATACTAAAGGTGAAGTAACCTTTATCATTTAAGATATTAGGAATAGCATTATAAGTTCTATCAAAGTATGATACAAAGGCTGTTCCACTTTGAGTTGGTAATAACGAAGTGGTAAATGTTAATTCAGAATCACTACTAGTTCCAACACTTACTTGTGGATAAAAGTTAGAAAAGAACATTCCTTCACTAGCAATTCTTTTTAAATTAGGTACAACATCTTGACCATTAAAGCTTAAATCAAATAAATTAGTTTGAATACTTTCAGCATGAATTACTAATACGTTTTTATTTTTAAAGATATTACTATATTTATTTTCTGGACTTTTTTTAGCATCAGCAAAATATTCTTTAAATTCTTTCATCGCTTTATCATATCCAAATAAGGAATTAAGTTTAGGTTGAACAGAAATGATAATATCGTTTAACTGATAAACATATATTCCAAATTTCATAACAACGTACTCTCTATTCCATTGTTTGGCAAAACGACTAATATCTAAAGCTGATAATCTAATTGTAAATAAAACTAATAAAACAGCTCCAGCAATTAAGGTTTTAAATGTTTTTCTTTTTCGTTCAGATTTAACTTCTACTTTTTTATAATAATTAGTCTTTTTTAATTTTAAGTGAACTAAAATTAAAATAATAGGTCCTAAAATATAAACTAAATCTTTAGGCTGAATTACATTTTCTACAACTGCATCTCCTACTGCCGCTATGTAATGAACTAAAGATAACATCGAAACAGAAGCAAATGATGTATAAAATGTATAATATATCGAATTAATCATACAAATAGCTAAAAATAAAATAGTAAATACTAAGTAATAGGTAAATCTATTTTTTGGTTTTAATAAATAACCAAATGCTCCTACTAAAACAACAATTGCTGCATCAGCTAAAATTGGTTTAAATGATAAGTAATTTTCTAATAAATGCATAGTTGTATATCTTAAGATAGTTGAAGATATAACACAAATTAAAACATACGTAATAAATAATTTATTATTACTTATATATTGTCTTATTAAATGTTCTTTTTTGATTCGTTTTAGTGTATGAATAAGTTTTTTCTTCCATTTAATTAGTTTTGCTTTCATATCTTACCTCGCTTATTAAATTATAGCATTATTAAGTATAATTTTCAATTACTTAATATTTTGATTTAACTTTATTTGTTGAGTTTGAAAATCATCTTTAGCTGTATTACTAGCGTTAAAGGCCATACCTAAGACAAATATATATGATAAGATATATACCCACATTAAGAGAAATAAGATATTAGAAATACTACCATAGAATAAGTTATAATGGGAAAATGTTCCAGCATATATATCATATATTTTAGTAGCCATAATCCAACCAATAGTTGTAAAAACAGAACCTGAATTAGTTGTTTTTGATTTTATAGTTCGGTCAGGTGCCATCATATATAGAAGTTTTATACCATAAAAGACTAAAATAATGGTAATAGGATATTGTAATATCTTATATAAATGGTAAAACATTGTTACTTTATTTGTATCTTGGACAGTTCCTTTAATTAAATTAAAAATATTATCTCCAAACACAGGTACAGCTAATAAAAATAGTAATAATTGAACTAAAACAAAAGTCATGACGATAGCTTTTAATCGTCGTTTTAAAATATTATCATCTTTAATTTTATAAATTTCATTAGAGGTAATAATCATGGAATGAGCTCCATTGGATGCTAATAAAAAGGCTGAGATGAAAAAAATTGTAATATTAAAAGTTAAGCCTGTACCGGAACTAAATGTAATAAAGTTATCTGTAATATCAAAGGGCAAAACTGAAGTTAAAATATGTGAAACTTCTGTTGCTGATACTGATAAATAACCAGCAATTGTTCCTACTAAGGCAATTAAAGGAATTAATGATACAACAAAGAAAAAAGCGAGTTGTCCAGGAAGAACCCTCATCTCAGGTCTCGTTATATTATATATAACTTTTTCTAAAAAATTTCTAACTCGCTCCATAACTTAAATCATTCCTTATTATCTTCTTTAGAAGATACCATTTCTAAGGTTGCTTCATTAATAGCATCATCTAAAGTTTTAATTTCATCTGTTATCATACTGAACCCTACTCCTGCACCAAATTCATGTGGTAGTTTTTTCAATTCTTTAAATAATTTCTTAGTATATGCTGAAACTTGTCGTTCACTATAACCTACTAAATAAATTAAGAATTCATTACCATCAGTACGAATAATTTCACTATTTTCTAATTGAGTATTAACTAAAGTTCCAGCTGCTTCAATAATTAATTGATCTCCTTCTTCATGACCATAATTATCATTTACATATTTAACATTATTTAAATCAATTATAACGATTGCTTGTGGAAATACTTTAGAAGCTTCCCATTCTGGCATTTTTGCATTTAAATAATTACGATTTTTAAGAGATGTTAACATATCAATATATTTATGTTTTTCTGTAATAATTACTTTTTTATGTTCTTTCTTTCTCTTAATTCCAAAGTATATCAAAATTAATAATATAATTGGTACAAATATAAGTAATAAAATAAATACATATATTTCTCTTAAACTATGAGTTTGTAAGAAAGATTCTCTCATTGAATATAATCCATTATTTTTATAATTATAGTAAGAATTAGTATTAATAATATAATTAACTAAATTATAAAAAGCTTTATTAGATTTTTTTACCATAAATTTATAATCATTCATCATTGTGTCTATATATAAAACATTATAGTTTTTAAATTTAGTCTTTTGATATTGATCATAAACATTTCGATCAATAATTATTAAGTTGCTTTTACTTTTCTTTACTAATTGATTAATATTGTCATAAGTTTTAATATTAGCTTGACCTGTACTATTAACGTAATTATATAAAGCATTATCTTTTAGCATAGATACATTCTGATTTTTAATACTTTCAAATGAATTAATAATATGACTATCTTTGTTTCTACCCAAAATAACATAGTCTTCAACAAAAGTAGAAATAGTTGCCATATAATCATCATTATTAATACCATAATAATCAAAATAAATATCAACTTTTTTATCATTTATGGCTTTTTCTAATTCTTGTTTATTAGCATATTTTTGATATTTAAATTCTATGTCTGCCAAACGTGATACTCTATTTAAATATTCTCCAGCAATTCCTACAACTTTGGCACCTTTTTTCATTTCGTATGGTTTGTTATCAACATAACCATAAGTATACACTTTAGATACTAATGAAGCTTTTTCTTTAGAACTTAATTTATTTTGTTCAAGATAATAATCAAAATATTCTTTATCATATGACTTGATAAAATCATTTTGCATCCATTTATTATAATATTTTTCAATAATATTATTAAGTTCATTATTATCTGAAAGGGTTAAAACTATTTTCTTTGTAATTTCAGTAAAATAGTAATTAATTGAATATTTATCGCTAGCAATGTTTTTATCCATATACATAACGTTAGGAACAATAATCATATTAACTTCATCTTTATCTAAAGCAGAGTATAACTCATCAATTGAATTATAAGCTTTATAGGATATATTAGTAGCTGATTTTAAATAATATTTAATTGTTTCTGAATCATTATCAAATACACCAAAAGTGATATTTTTAAGATCCCTAACATGATTAATTCTTTCGTAATTCTTACCAATCGCAATATAATAATCTTCAAACAATAATAAATCTTTATTAGTTAGTTTGGTATCGTTATCTAGAATTTGAAATTTAATACCGTTAGTAGTAGCACTACTATCTTTTAAATATGGAATTTTATTAAACTCTAGACCAATATTTTTATTGAAGTCAGAAATAAAATCATAAAATACTCCACTACCATCCATCCCATATATCGGATAATCATTGATAACTTCGATATCGATCGATTCTAAACTATTTTCTTTAACCCATTTTTTTTCACTAACAGTTAAAGACGTTGTCTTATCTTCATGATTATAGTATCTATAAACAAATATAAAGGCTACTATAGCAATTATAATAGGTAGTATTATTAAAAACTTTTTTTTCATATATTAACTCGCCGCCCTATCTTTTGTCCAACTAAAATCAGCCTTTTTATTTTGTTTATAACCAATGATTGGGAAATCCTTGACATCGCTATCTTTTTTAATAAAAACTTGGACATCATAATACTTTTTTTGATCATCATCTAAAACTTCTAAAGTTTTAGGTGCTAATGCCTTAGCTGAATCTATGCCTACATCGTCATTTATAGTAATGATAATATTGATA
This sequence comes from uncultured Bacilli bacterium, assembly GCA_947628345.1. GTDB lineage: Bacteria > Bacillota_I > Bacilli_A > RF39 > UBA660 > UMGS995. The sequence continues at coordinate 6,267 of CANQZM010000033.1, read as the reverse complement.
ATTTTACCCTGTAAAGAATACTCAACTGCTTTAACAATACTATCTTCTTGCAATTTATTTTTTAAATCCTTTACCTGACTTGTTGTTATTTTAACACTATCTATTCCATCTAAACGATCACCATAAAAAGCATTTTTACTATTGGCAAAAAAGGTGATTTTAATTAAAAATGAAATAAAAATTATAATTAGCAGAAAAATCACTGCCACTACAACTATTTTATGTTCTTTCATATATCGTTTCATCTTATCACATCCTAGTATCTTCATTATACACTATGTGTATCTAGTTTTCAATTATTTATTTAATTCATTAATTAAAATTTGATTAACTAATTTAGGATTAGCACTACCCTTAGTTTCTTTCATAATTTGACCCATTAAATATTTAATAGCGCGATCTTTACCAGCTTTATAATCTTTAACACTATCGGGATTTTCAAGAATAACTTTTAATACTATATCTTGCAACATATTAGAATCTGTAATATTAGATATGCCTTTTTCTTTAATAATTTCAGCTATAGTTTTATCACTTTCTAATATGTCATCAAGTATGTCTTTCAAGTTTTTGCTAGTTAAAGTATTATCTTCAACTTTTTTAACTAAATCTATAAATTTTTCTTTAGTTAAATGAGTATTTGAAATATCTTTTTCTGTTTTATTTAGATAAGCTGAGATATCTCCAAGTAATAAATTACTTGCTTCTTTAAAATTTAACTTAGTATCTAAAAATAAATTTAAATAATCACTTAAACTTCTATTAGCAATTAATTTAGTAATATTAATATCACTAACTCCACGTTCTTTGTATATTTTTCTTCTCTCATCAGGTAACATTGGTAATTCAGCTATAGATGAATTAATTATTTCATCAGATAACTCAATATATGGAATATCAGGTTCTGGAAAATAACGATAATCATTTCCTGTTTCTTTAACACGCATTAAAACTGTATCATTTTGTTTATCATCAAAACGACGAGTTTGCTCTTTAAAAGTTTCACCTTTATCAAGAAGTTTTGACTGTCTTTCTATTTCTTTTTCTATAGCTAAACCAACATTAGAAATAGAACCAATATTTTTAATTTCGCATTTAGTACCTAATTTATCTTCTATATTTTTTCTAATTGAGACATTAGCATCACATCTCATTGAACCTTCTTCAATTTTACAATCAGAAATATTGCTATAATATAAAAGCTCTCTTAGTTTTTCTAAATAAAGTTTAGCCTCTTCACTACTTTCAATACAAGCTCTAGATACTATTTCAATTAAAGGAACTCCAGCTCTATTAAAATCTAGTAAACTAACATTACCACGGTGAGCACTTTTACATGTATCTTCTTCAATATGAATTTCTTCTATTTCTATTTTCTTCTTGTTATTACCTATTTCAATTTCAACATATCCATCATAACCAATTGGACTACGAGCTTGGGTAATTTGATAATTTTTAGGATTATCTGGATAAAAATAATTTTTACGATCAAAGTGTTGTTTCTTTCTAATTTTACAATTTAGGACATGAGCAGCTTTAATAGCTGTTTTTATAACTTGTTCATTTAAAGTAGGAAGTGTTCCTGGATATCCTAAATCAATAACGTTAGTCAAACTATTAGCCATTTGTCCATATCCATTTTCAGATGATGAGAAAATTTTAGTATTGGTCTTTAACTCAACATGAACTTCAATTCCAATTGTTGGTATATAATTACTCATTATCATCACCTCCTAAATTAGGATTTAAATCAAGATTTAATTCTTTTTCAATATAGGAAGCTAATTGATATATTTTAGCCTCAGCAAAAGGTGCGCCAATAATTTGCATACCAATTGGTAAATGATCTTTTGAAAACCCAATTGGTAAATTCATCCCAGGAAGACCTGCCATGTTAACAGGAATTGTTAATATATCATCCATAAAAGCTTTTACAGCATCATCTAAGTCCTGTCCTAAAGGATAAGCTTTAGTAGTTGCAGTTGGTCCAATTATAAGATCATAATTTTTAAATATATCTAAAAAAGAATTTCTCATATCATCTCTGATAGCTAAAGCTTTATTATAATAAGTAGTAGCATTTTTACCACTTAATAAATAGCTTCCTATCATAATACGTCGTTTTACTTCATTTCCAAATCCATTTTTTCTTGTTTTTAAATATAAATCATTAATATCTTTGGGATTTTCATAACTATAACCATAACGAATACCATCAAAACGGGCTAAATTAGAACTAGCTTCACCCATCGCAATAATTTGATATAGGGGAACTGCTTTATCGATGTATTTGATATCAACATAATCAACTACACAATTATTTTCCTTTAATAAAGTGATTATATTATCTAATTCTTGTCTAATCTCAATATCAATAGTATCATTAACATAAAATTTAGGTATAGCTATTTTCATATTTTTAATATCTTTACCAATTAACCTAGTAAAATCTTCATTAGTCTCAACACTAGTTAAATCATTTTTACTTTTTCCACAAATAGTGTTTAAAACTAGAGCATTTTCATAAACATTTCTAGTCATTGGACCGATTTGATCTAGGCTAGATGCAAAAGCAATCAATCCATAACGTGACACTCTTCCATAAGTTGGTTTAAGTCCAACTATTCCACAGAAACTAGATGGTTGTCTAATCGAACCTCCAGTGTCACTACCTAAAGCAATTGGAGTAATACGACTACTAACAACCGCAGCACTTCCTCCACTGGAACCCCCTGGAACTAAAGTTTTATCCCAAGGATTTTTAGTAGGACCATAGTAAGAAGTTTGAGTAGAAGAACCCATCGCAAATTCATCCATATTAGCTTTTCCAATAATAATCATTCCTGCTTCATTTATTCTTTCTATTACATCTGCATCATAAATGGGAATAAAATTATCTAACATTTTAGACCCAGCTGTAGTTCTAAGATTTTTGGTAATGATATTATCTTTAATAGCTATAGGAATTCCAAAGGTTAATGAAGTAACTTCTTGATCTTTTAAATCTTCTGCTCTTTTTAAAGCAGCTTCTTTATTTAAGGTAATAAATCCATTTAAATCCTTATTTGCTTCGATTCGTTCAAAAGATTCTATAACTAAATCCTTTGGAGTAATCTTTTTATTAATTAATAAATTATTAATTTCTTGTAATGATAAATCTAGATATTTATTCATTAGAAATCACCACCGGAACTTCTATATAATTTCCACTCTTACGTGGAGCATTTTGCAATACTTCCTTAGGATTTAACATATTACCTACTTCATCTTTTCTAAATTCTGAATTATTATTCCAAGGAGCAATCAAATAATCACTATCATTATCATCTATTTTAGTTACTAATTCAATTTGATCTAGTAATTTTTTTAATTTTACTTGATACATTTCTATTTCTTTATCATCTATTTCTATCCTAGCTAAATTGGCTACATGTAAGACTTCTTCTTTGGTTAATCTATCTTCCATAAAGTCCCTCCTAATCCATATCATTATATCATAAATTATTATATTTTTTGCTTTATTATATCAAATTTATATATTTTTCTATAATAATTTTTAAATCAATACATCCAATAAAAAAGGAATATGTATTTATTCCCTGTTACATTTTTCTTTAAAACTAGCTTCATCCCAAATTTCTATTCCCAAATCTAAGGCTTTTTGATATTTACTACCTGGATCTTTTCCTACTATCACAACGGAAGTCTTTTTAGAAACAGAACCAACTGTAGTACCCCCATTAGTTTCAATTATTTTTTTAGCTTCATCACGAGTAAAGTCTTCTAGAGTACCTGTCAAAACAAAACTTTTATCTTTAAAGTTAGCATTTTCAACTACTTCATCACCTATGTAATTCATATTAATTTGTAGTGTTTTTAATTTGTTGATTTCTTCCATATTATCACTATTGGCAAAATATACCTTAATACTATTGGCAATTTTTTTACCAATATCATAAATATTTTCTAATTCATCAATATCACTAGCAATCAAGTTATCCAAAGTTTTAAAGTGGCTTGCTAAAATTTTAGACTTTTTTGCACCAACGTTAGGAATTCCTAAACCAAAGATTAATTTTTCTAAAGAATTTTGTTTACTATTTTCAATCGCAGTTAATAAATTATCAACTGATTTATTTCCATAGCCTTCTAAAGTAATTAAATCCTTTTTATGTTCCTCTAATTTATAAATATCACTTATTTTTGATATAAATCGAAAGTTAAAGAAATCTTCAATAATACGTTCACCTAAGCCATCAATATTCATCGCATCGCGTGAAGCAAAATGAATTAATCCTTCTATTTTTCTAGCTGGACAGTCATCATTTAAACAAAAGTAGTCAACTTGTCCTTCTTTTTTTACTAGAGTACTATTACACATTGGACAATTAGTAATCATTTTAAAATCTTTTTCATTTCCAGTGCGTCTTTCTTTTTTTCTTTCAATGACTTCTGGAATAACATCCCCTGCTTTTCTAATAGAAACAATATCACCTATTTTTAAATCTTTACTGATAATATTATCTTCATTATGTAAAGTAGCTCTTCTTACTGTTGAACCTGCAACTATTACTGGTTCTAAAACAGCATTAGGAGTAATTTGACCTGTACGACCAACAGTAAAGATTATATCTGTAAGTTTAGTTAAAACTTCTTCTGCTGGAAATTTATAGGCTGTAGCCCATTTTGGATATTTGGCTGTATAACCTAATTTCTTTTGATCTGATATATTATTAACTTTAATAACAATTCCATCAATATCATAAGCTAAATCTTTACGAATAGCTTTCTTTTCCTCTATAAAAGTTAATACTTCTTCTATATTATTAACTAATTTATTATTAGGATTAATTTTAAAACCTAATTTTTTCATATAGTCAATAGCGTCACTATGAGTTTTGATATTATAATCTTCAGGATTAGGTAAATGATATATAAAAGAATCTAATTTCCTTTCAGCAGCAACTTTAGAGTCTAACTGTCTAATCGAACCAGCCGCAGCATTACGACAATTTTGTAAAAGTGGTTGATTTTGCTTACTCCTTTTTAGATTGATTTCTTCTAAAGTTTTTTTATTCATGTAGATTTCTCCTCTAACTTCAATATCTACAGATTCTGTTAACTTTAAAGGAATTGATTTAATCGTTTTTACATTATGAGTAATATCTTCTCCTATAGTTCCATCTCCACGAGTTGCCGCCCTAACTAGCTTACCTTTTTCATACAATAATGATACTGATAAACCATCTATTTTTAACTCACACATATACTGAGGAATAATATTTTCTTTTTTTATTCTTTCATCAAAAGCAATTAATTCACTTTCTGAAAAAACATCACTTAAACTCATCATAGGAATTTTATGTGATACTTTTTTAAATTCATCAATAATTTCTCCTCCAGCATGTTGAGTAGGAGAATCTTCTCTAATTAATTCTGGATGCTCAGCTTCTAACTCAAACAATTCACGTAAATACTTATCATACTCCTGATCTGTTATGGTTGGATTATCTAGAGTGTGATAATTATAATCAGCTTCATTTATTATTTTAATTAATTCATCTATTCTTTTTTCTACCATATTATCACCTATCCTAAAACAAGAAGTGCTACAACTTCTATTTTTTAATAAAGCTACCTTTTAAAGCCATAAATCTTTCAAACAAAATATTACTTAATCATCTACCAAGAGAGAAAATATTTTCATCATTTAAATAATCTTGATCTAAAAAATTATTTATGAAAAAAGTGGCAATATAACTACCATATTTTGTTGTTACTATTCCTCAATAATTTCTAATTGATTTGACTTGTCAATATGCAAATGTATTTCTAAACAGTCATAATTTTTATAGGGAAATTTAACAGTTGAGTGCTTGCCAACTTTCTTTTAGAAAGGAGGCTGATATTATGAAGAAAAAAGATTTATTAATCTCATTTCTAATACTAATTATCATTTTATTAGTAGTCTCTATAATGATTCTATGTATAAAGAAATAGCACTCAATCTAGCATAGATTAAGTGCTCAACCTATTTAGGTAAGTACTCAACTTGCGAAGTTAAGTCTTCCTTTTTATTTTATGCAAGTTTCCTTGACAAATACATAATAACATAAAAACGCACTTTTATCAAGTACGTTATCTACTTTTTCTTTTGTATTTGTGGCACTTCAGTATTTTTATTTTCCTTAATAGGTGTTCCAAAATTTGTATACTCATATTCATTACTATTTTCATTCCAAGTACCTTTAACTGTAACAGGAACAG
>CANQZM010000032.1 GCA_947628345.1 uncultured Bacilli bacterium | reverse complement strand
CCTATTGGTGAAGCGGCTTAACACACTGCCCTCTCACGGCAGCATTCATGGGTTCGAATCCCATATAGGTCACCAAATAGCATTTTAAAACCTTATATTATATAAGGTTTTTATTTTTTTGTACTCCCAAAAATACTCTGAAATGACAACTGAAAAAATTTTTAATAGTATTTATCTGTTGTACAAGCCATTTCTTTTCTTACTTTTTCTGTAATATTCCCATAAGTATTAATGGTAGTAGTTATTTTTTTATGCCCTAAACGATTTGATATAACATACATATTCCAACCTTCAGTCATCATAGTAGTCGCAAATGTATGCCTTAAATCATACATTCTTATCTTCCGTACATTTGCTTTTTCAATATAATAATTAAATAATTTTCTTAAATAAGTGTCTGAAAAAGGTTTATTTGTTTTCAAATTTAATATTATTGGTGTATCATCAGTTATGTTAATCATACAATTTTCTTGTAAAAATTTTTTCCAATTATCTATTTCATTTATTAATTTATCTGAAATATCTAATGTTCTTTGAGAATGAGCATTTTTTGTATTACTAAAAAAGGATTCAGATTTTGGATCATAATTAATAGAATGTTCAATATTGATAGTTTTTAACTTTGTATCGATATTTCCAAAAGTTAATGCTCTAGTTTCACCAACTCTGTCACCAAGATTAAATTCTATTATAGTGAATATTTTTATTGTATATGCTTTTATTTTATTAATTCCATCTTGATTATCAATATCATTATCGATTGTATCTAAAAACTTTTTTAAATCCTCTGGGAGCCAATATTTCATTTTAGTTTTAATTAACTTATAACTAGGAATATATTGTGCTGGGGATATTACTAAATAATTATTTTTACAACACCAATTAAAGAATGCTTTTATTCTCTTTAAGAGTTCATTTTTTTGTTTATCAGTCGTATTTAATTTATCAAGAAATAATACAATATCATTTTTAGTTATTTTACTAATTTTTTTATCATCAAAGACGTGAAAATAAGCATTATAAAATATTTTCTTCTTTTTAAGGGTATTATAAGCCTGTTTCTCCACTTTTTCACAATCAATCATATATTTATCCCATAATGCCTCAAAAGTGTCACTACTGGTTATTTTTGAGTATTTAATACGCTTATTTTTAAAATCATCCCTTAGTTTAATTGCTTTTTCTATTTCATATATCTTTTTTCCTTCAATAGTTGATATAGTTGTTTTAGGATTAGATATAGAAACTATATAGTTTTTGTTCTTAATATTTTTATATATATTTTGATATCTTGTTTTAGAATATCTTAATTTGTCCATAATTATCGCTCCTTACTTGCATAATGTTCGTTTTTTTGCTATAATTGGAGCATAGAAAAAAAGTTACAGATAAAATTTTTCTATGCTAGATAGTCTACTTTGGCGAGGGACTATCTTTTTTTATTTTAGTAATTTTTCATTTTTATTTAATACTTTTAATATATCATTAAAGCAATAAATTACTGAAATTAATATTATGCACCATAAAATGCACATAACTAGTTGTCCTTTATTAAAATACACATAAATGAAATTTGTAGGAATTGCAATATTAAATAAAGCAAAAATTATTCTAAAAAAATATTTCATTATAACATCTCCAAATTTTAATCAATTCTTGTTCTTTTTTCTTTTGCTATACCTACAATTCTAACTGGCAAATTTTTAACTTGCTCTTTATCATAGAATTGAGGTTGATAATTATCACTATTATTTAAGTTTAATGGTACGAGAGTTATACCCGATTCAGTAATTGTAACGTTTTTAAATGTTGCATCAAATCCATTAACCATAACAGCACAATCTTTTTTATTTGCTGATAGATAGTCATCTGTTTGTTCAAATATAACAATATCATTTTCTAAATACTTTGGATACATTGAATCTCCACTTATTTTTAGACCATAATATTTTTTTCCACTTTTCAACCATTCTTTTGGAATATCAACATATTCAATTATATTTTCTTGTGCTTCAATAGGTATTCCTGCTTTTATTACACCAAGAACAGGAATTTTTATTATGTTAGTTGTTATATCAACTTGTTCTGCATTATCAAATACTAAATTGTCATCAAATGCTAAATAATCTAATGAGCATTTCATATATTCTGACAATTTTCTTATTGTTGATAATCTAGAATTGTCTGCACTTTTTTTTAAATAAAAATCACGTAAAGTTGTATATGGAATATTAGATTTTAATGCTAATTGTTTTAAATCTTTAATATCGTGTTCTTTCATAAACATATCGATTTTATCATTAAAATTCATATATTAAATCCCTCCTTGATTAAAAGTATACTATATAAAAATTAAATTGTAAATTGTAAAAATGCGAATTTTCGTATTTTTTTTATGAAATGGGGTTGACAAAATACGAATTAACGTATTATACTTATCTTAACGATACGGAACATCGTATCAGAAAGGAGATAATATGTATAAAAATTTAGAAGCAGAATTAAAACGAATAGATAAATCACAAAAAGATTTAGCAAACTTATTGGATTTACACGTATCAACAATAAGTGCAAAGATGAATTGTCATAATGATTTTTTGTTAAAAGAATGTAAAAAAATAAAAACTACGTGGTTTCCAAATTTAACTTTAGATTATCTATTTGAAACAAATGAATAGATTTCAATAATAAATTCTAGACAACTTGAGGGGTATCAATAAAAAAGTATTCATGGGCATACCTCCTTAATCTTTAAAAATATAAATAATAATTAAATTTTATCTGTAACAAATTGGTATCTCTCAAGTTGTCTAGAAAGAAAGGAAAAAATTATGTATGGAGTAAAAGAAATAATGAAAATAACAGGATATGAAAGAACAAAAGCATATCGTGTAATTCATATGTTACAAGACCAAATGAAAAAAGATAATGAAAATGTAATCATTATAGGTTCAAAAGTACCAATATCATATTTTAAAAAATATATATTATTAGAAAATATTGAAGGAGGTGATGAAAATGAGAGAAGAAATTAAAGAAAAACTATTATTAGCAATGTTAATAGTATTTGGAGTATTAAGTATATATTCAGTGTGCTTAAGAGCAGAACAAATAGACACAAAAAAAGAATTATCTACAACACCAACCACAATGTTAACAGATAATTCAAATTAAAAAAATGTAAAATTTAATTTACATTTTAAATTATAGCAAAAATAAGAAAATATGTCAAATAGGAGAAAAAGATGAGAGACAAATTTAAAAATAAATTAGGACTTTTACTAGGAAATGTGATCGGAATCATAATCACACTTTTAATATTAAAAATTATTTTAAGGTAAAAAATCAAATTAGGAGGTAAATAGTGGATGAAAGTTGGATAAAACTTCACAGTAAATTTCTTAATTGGGGTTGGTACAAAAACAAAAATACAAAAATATTATTCATTCATTGTTTATTAAAAGCGAATTGGCAAGACAGGTATTTTGAAGGTGTACTAATTCCTAGAGGAAGTTTTGCTACATCATATAAAAAATTAAGCGAAGAATTAGGAATGACTACACAAGAAATTAGGACATCGATAAAACACTTAATTTCAACACAAGAATTAACACAAGAGCAACATACTAAATTTTCAATAATATCAATAAAAAATTATCATCTATATCAAACAACTAACACACTTTTTAACAAGCGAGCAACAGGCGAGCAACAACAATCTAAGAATATAGATATTAATAATAATTATTATTATATAAATAATATACTGGAAAAAAGTTTTTTTAGAGAACTTTCAGAAATGGAAAAAGAAATTATAAAAGAGTGGATAGATAAATACGATATACGAAAAATTAGGTATGCAATTAGAGAATCAGTAATGAAGAATATAAAAAACTTAAAGTACATAGATTCAATTTTAAAAAATATAAAGAATAAATCATATGAAGAACTTGTAAAAGAAGAAAAAGAGGAAGATCCAATAGAGTTATTTGATTATGATTGGTTAAATGAAAGGGATTAATATGATAAAAAAAATAAATGAATGGTTAGATTTAACAATAAAAACAAAAAAGAAACAGAATGATGAAATAAGGAGTTTAAAAAATCAAATAGATAAAATATTAAAAACATTAGAGGATGCAAAATCAAATGAACAATATGCTATTGAACAAAAAAACAAATTTAAAAATGCATTATCAGATAAAAATAAAGAGTATTGTGAATTAGAAATAAAATCAAATGAAAAAATATCAGAGTTAGAAAAAGAATTAAAAAAAGCAAATAGAACTATTAAAAAGCAGGAGAAAGAACTATGCAAATAGTAATGAAAGAATATAAACATTTAGAAAGTTTTAAAGAAAAAGATATTTATACATTTGATGAAATAATAAACATAATAGAAAGTTTAGAATCACAAATATATAAATTACAAGAAACAATAGAAAACATGGAACAAGATGTAAATGAAAATTATAGAAGAATACCAGTGAATGAACAATATGAAGTTTATGATAAGGATTTTATTTAGGAGGAAACAATGAAAGAAGAAGATATAAAAAAATTAAATTTAGATGAAAAATTACAAATTTTAAAAAATGAGGTTTGTATAATGCAAAAGAACAAAGAAGGGTATGGCTATTCATATGTAGACGAAGAGAGTATATTGTTAAAATTAAATGATAAAATGTTGGAACTAGGAATAACACTAACACCAAGAATAGTACCTAACACATTGAAAACAGAAATAGTTAAGTATGTAGATAAAAAGAAAAATGATGTTACAGATATATTAGTAACAAGCGAAATGGAATTTATATGGAAAAATATTATAAATGGAGAAGAAAAAATAATACCTTGGGCATTAGTAGGTCAACAAAGTGATGGTTCACAAGCATTTGGAAGTGGATTAACATATTCAAATAGATATTTCTTATTAAAATATTTCAATATATCAACAAGTAAAGATGATCCAGACGAAATAAGAAAAAAATTAAAAGAAGAAGAAGAAAAAAAGAAAATGACAAAAGAACAAACACAAGTAAAAAAATTATATGCAAAAGCAGTTACAACATTTGGAAAGAAAGATATAGTATACGAAAAATTAGGAATATCTAGAGAACAATTTTTAAAAGATTATGAAGATAATGAAAAATGTAAAACTTTGTTAGAACAATTTCAAAACTTACTTGGTGGAGAAATAAATGCTTAATTTAGAAGAGAGAGAAGAAAGAAAAAAAACAATAGGTGCTAGTGAAATTTATAAATTATTAAATTTCGATTCAGAAGAATGTCAAAAATTATGGGAGTTAAAAATTGGATTAAGAGATTATGAAAATTTAGATAATGATTCAATAGATGCAGGAAATATTCTTGAAGAAGATGGTCTGAATTATTATGCAAATTCTAATAATTGTGAACTAGTATTTAATGAAAGAATAGCAAATAAAGAAGTACCTCAAATAGTATGTAGTTTTGATGCTAGAGAAAAAGAGACATTAATACCTATTGAAAATAAAATTATAAAAGAATCAAGTTTTGAAAGTTGGAAAAGAGTTAAAAAAGGAAATTGTGAGTATCTAGGAGAGTTTTATTCAATACCAAAAGATTATTATTGCCAGTTACAAATACAAATAGATACTTCTGGAACAGAAATAGGAATTTTAAATGTAAATACATTAACAGATGAGGAAGTAGAAAATCCTATATGTGTAGAAATAACAGACTTACATAATAAGCAATTAAAATTTTGTAGAGATGAAGAATGTATAGAAGAATTAAAGAAGAGAGCAAAATATATGGCTTATTGTATGAAATACAAAAGGAGACCAAGTGAATTGGAATATATAGAAAGTGAATTTTAGGAGGTAAACAATGAATAACAATTTTATATTTGTAGGTCGTATATGTAAGAATTTGGAATTAAGATATACAAAAGAAAATAAAGCAGTAGTAGAAATGTCATTAGCAATAAATAATACCAAAGAAAGTACAACATTTGTAAAAGTATCAGTATGGGGAAAGATAGCAGAAACAACAGCAGAGTATTGTAAAAAAGGAGATTTAGTAGGGGTACAAGGAAAAGTATTAAATCATAATTGGGAAGATGATAAAGGTATCAAACACTATGACTATAATTTTATGGCGAATAACATTACTTTTTTACAAACTAAATCAAATAATCAAACTGAACAAAAACAATCAGAAAATGATATTAAAAAGGCAACTGACGAGCAAATATATGCAGACTTTGGGGATAGTATTGAAATTACTGATGATGATATAGCATTTTAATTATGACAGGAAATAAGAAAGAGATAATAAATTATTTATTGGACAAGCCTGATGATAAATTATACGAAATAAAAAAACATAGAAGAAAAAGAAGTTTAAATGCAAATTCTTATATGTGGGAATTAGTAAGTAAAATAGCAGAAGTTTTACATAGTACAAAAGAAGAAATTTATTTAGAAGAACTTAAAAGATATGGACAAAGTTTAATAATACCAGTAGCAGAAAATAGTGAACCAGATGGATATTTTAAATATTATGAATTTTTATCAAAAAGAAAACTTAACGGAGCAATAGTAGATTTTTACAAAGTATACAAAGGATCATCAGAATATGATACGAAAGAAATGAGTATTTTGATAGATGGTGTAGTAAGTGATTGTAGAGACCTAGATATTGAAACATTAGATGATATACGAATAAGTGAATTAAAAGAGGGGTGGAAATAATGAGAGAAAGAATTTTAGATTATATGAAAAAATTTGGCTCAATTACAACAAAACAAGCATTTGATGATTTAGGTTGTACAAGATTATCAGAATATATAAGACAAATAAGACTGATAAGACCAGTCAAAGATGAATGGATTAAAGGGGTTAATCGATTTGGAGAAAAAACAGAATATAAAAAATATTATTTAGGGGAGTAAGGTTATGGAAATACCAAAAAAAGTAAGGGAACAATTAGACAAGTTATATGAAGCAAATGACAATATAGATTATGTAGTTGATTATAAAGGTCAATATATACCTAAAAAAGGCAATGTATTTACTATAAGACATTATCATCATATAGACCAGAATAGAAGCAATAATGAATTATGGAATTTAATACCATTAACATATAACGATCATATAATAGAAATTCATACGAAAAACAATAAATTAGTAAGACAGCAAATATATGAATATATGACAAATAAGTTTCCTGAACATGAAAAACATTATAGAGAGTATTTATTGGAGGATAAATGAAATTTGTAATAGATATGAAATTACCAAGTTTAAATGATTATATAAAAGTAAATAGAACAAATCCAAAGTATGCAAATAGTTATAAGCAAAAAATACAAAGTCAAATAAATATGTTTTTATTAAATATGCCAAAGTATGAAAGACCAATAAAAATACATTTTACTTGGATAGAAGGTAATAAAAAAAGGGACTTGGATAACATAGCATTTGCAAAAAAATTTATATTAGATGCAATGGTAAAGTATGGACATTTAAAAGATGATAATAGAAGATATGTTACAGCATTTACTGACTCATTTGAATACGGAAAAGATACAAAAGTTATTTTAACAATAGAGGAGATATAAATGGAATTAGCAATAGAAATATTAACAGAAATGAAAATAAAAAAATATATAGAAAATAAAAAACATAATAGAAATCGAATAGTAAGTATTAAAGAAGAAAATCTATATGATTTTTGTATAAAGTTATTAAAAATAGTAGAAAGGGAATTATAGTATGAAGAAATTAATAAAACAATTTTTATACAAACAATGTGAAAATGAAGTTAATTATAATGTTAAAAATAATGAAAATAAAGGAGAGATAATATGAAAAATAACAAAGGATTTATAAGTAGCGAATTAATAATAAGAATAGTAGGGGTAATAATTTTATTAGGAATAGTATTACTAGCCTGTAGTTTTAAAATAATAAAAAGTGGACAAGTTGGTATTAAGTTAAGATTTGGTAAAGTAGTGGAAACACAAATGAATGAAGGTGTTAATTTTAAAATACCATTTATTGAAAAAATAGAAAAAATGAATATACAAGTACAGAAAACTGAAATAGAGACATCAAGTGCAAGTAAAGACTTACAAGATGTAAGTATGAAGTTAGCAGTAAACTATCGAGTTGATGGAAAGAAAGCAACAAGTTTATATAAAAATGTAGGAAAGAAATATGAAGAAATAATATTACAACCTGCAATACAAGAAAGTATTAAAGCAGTAACCTCACAATATACTGCAGAAGAATTAATTACAAATAGAAGTGAAGTAAGTAAAGGTTGTATGGAAACTCTTGAAAATAAGGTTAAAAAATATGGTTTAACGATAGATAACTTTAACATAACTAATTTTAGTTTTAGTGAGGAATTTAATAAAGCGATAGAAGAAAAGCAAGTAGCAGAACAAAAGGTATTAACTGCAAAACAAGAACTTGAAAAGGAAAAAATAGAAGCAGAAAAAAAGATTGTTAAAGCAAAAGCAGATAAAGAAGCAAATGAACTTAAGCAACAAAGCTTAACAGATAATATCATAAAAGAAAAATTTATTAGTAAATGGAATGGAGAATTACCAAAAGTTACTGGTAGCCAATCAATATTAGATATATCAAGTATATTGGGACAATAAAGGAAAAATGATATGCCAAGCAAAAGAGAAATAGAAATAAAAAGATTATTATATGAAAAGAATAAATTAATTGAAAAATCAAAAAAAGAAATAAAAATATTAAGACTTGAACTAGATGAAATACAAAGAAGGGGTAAAAAATGAAGAAGTTATATAAAATACTTGCAATAGAATTAGCAATGATAGGAGTATTATGTATGTTCTATGATTATGAAATATTTTCAATATCATGTTTAATAATGTATGCAGTTTGTTTATATAAAAGTGAAAAGGAGTGATATTTATGAAAAACAAAGAAATAACTATTTACGAATTAATAGGACTTATTAAAGATGGGAAAGCACCTAAAAAGATAAAAGTTGATAATGAAATTTATAATTTTCATAAAGGCATGGAAACAAGTTATATTTTAGGAGATAATGAAGATATTGAGTTAAATTTTAACTATTACATTGAAAATGATTTGCTAAATAAAAAAGATATTGAAATTCTACCAGAAGAAAATGATGAATGGGAAGATATAGAAGAAATAAATATTGAAAATGATGGACACAATGATTTTATAAAAAATGAACATGGAACAAAATGTGGTTTAACAAAACATTCTAAAATTATAGCAGAAAAAGTAAATGAACTTATTAAAAATCAGCAAAAAATAATAGAAAGGTTGGAGGGTAAAGATGAATTTATTACCAAAAATAATACCAAAAAAATTTACTAAAAAAGTTAGTGTTGCTGATATAAAACAATATTTAGTTGATGAATTTGATAATAACAGAAAATTGCAAAATCAAGTATATGTACTGCAAGATGAGTTAAAAATTGCAAAAGAATACGAAGTTAAATACGAATTATCATTGACTACTTTAGAAGAATTTAAAAACAGAAAAAAATCAGTAGAAGATAGAAATAAACAATTAGAAAATCAAATAAAAGAATTACAAAATAAAATTAAAGAAGAAATATATAAACAAAATGATTTAAAACTAGAAAATAAAAAAATGACTGATTATGTTAAAAATATAGAAAAAAATATAAGAAAAGACTTTATGAAAGAATATAAAGAAAAAATAAATAATTTGAAGGGACATATAAAAAAGGAAGATATATTAAAACTATTTAAATAAAAAAGTTGGAGGAAAAATAAAATGTCAAAATGTGAAATATGCAAATATCAAAAAGATTGCCCTGATATAGTTGAAGAAAATAGTGTTTATTGTTTAGTACATAGAAAAATACCTAAAAATTTTGATAATGAATACATTGAAAAACAACAACTTATTTCTTTTTTGGAAGATAAGATAAAAGAATATAAAGAAAAAATTTCAAAATATGATTTATGGCATGAAGCAGGTGAAGATATTAATTTCTTGATATTAAAAAAACAAATATATCAAGAAGTTCTGGATTTTATAGAAAAAGGTGGTAAAGATGAAACAAAATAAATTATTTGATGACACAATCTATATAGATAAAAGTGTAATAACACCTTATGATAAGAAAAAATGGAAAAAAAAGTTTCAAGAGTATTGTGATAGTGATGAAATACGAAAAGAAAGTGATGAAAACGGTTTAAATGCCTGTGGATATTGGTATGCTTGTGATTATTGTGAAGGTAGTGATTTGCCTTGTGCTTGTGCTAAGGCATTAATAGAATTGTTTGAAGATATTGGCAAAACAATAGACTATAAAAACACTGACATAAAGTATTTTGATAAATTATTGCGAGGTGATAAAGATGAATGAAGATAAAATTATTGATTTAGATGTTCAAAGAAAAGAAAAATTAATAGAAAACATAAGAAAATGTGATAGTTTACATGGTAATTGTGATTATTTGTTAGAACACAACGATTGTGATGACTTAATTGAATATATCAATATGTTACAACAAAAAAATAAAGAATTTCAACAAGAAAATGAATTTTACAAACATGTAATTAAAGATAATTATGATACAAGTCAAGACATAATGTACGAAATGAAAGAAGAAAATGTAAAGTTACAACAAGAGAATAAAGAATTAAAAAAGACAAATGCTTCTTTACAAAGTGCTTTATCATTAAGTAGGCAAAAATATAACAATGATAAGGCTAGATATAGAAGAAAATATAAAAAAGAACATAATATTTTAACTGAATTTGAAAAGTGGATTAAAGAAGAAATATACATTATTGAAAATACATATTCACAAATAAACGGAAATTATATGAGAATGCAACCTATTTTAGATACTTACAAAGAATGTTTAGATAAATTACAAGAATTGAAAGAAGGAAAGAAATAATGAACAAAGAAAACAAAAATAAATTAGAAACAATAGTGAGTGGTATTTCATCAATGTTAATAAAAGAGGATATACAATTTGTTGAAAAAAGTAAATATGATGAATTAAAATTTAAACTAGAAGAAAAAGACAAGATTATTGATGAAATAGAAAAAAGGTGTAATCAAGAAATAAACGCAGCGACAATTCAATATGAAAGACACAAAAAAAGTGATATATGGCAATATATAATTGCACATAAAAGAATTTTAGAAATATTAGAAAGAGGTAAAAATGGAAAATGAAATAGAAAAAGGTTATAGACCATTTATAGATATTGAACATTTTTTAACACCAAAAGAAGAAAGAAAAGAATTTAAGAGTTTAGATTTTGAAAAAGCATATCAAATAATTGAAAATGAAAAAGATAATATAGATTATGTTACAGGTGGTTTAGCAGAAGATTGGGAATATACAGAAGGAACAATATTTATGGATGGAAAATATGTAAAAAAAGATGAAAATGATTTTGAAAGTCCATATTTTTCAAGCTATTGGGCAACTCCTGCTATTGAAATAAATTATAAAAATGGTGAATCAAAAATGATTGAATGTTATGAAGAAAGTAATGAATGTTGTTGGGAAATTCCAAAATGGTGGCTAAATAATAATTTATTAGATAAGGAAGTGAGATAAAATGAAATTAGAAAAAGAATTTTTAATAAAAAGTGTCGAAGGAGATTTTTATTATAGTACAGTAGAAGTTCAAGGACAAATAAATTTAACTGATGATGAAAAATGGGAATATTTTAAAGTAGGTGGTTGCAAAAATATAAAAGCAAAACTAACTTTAGAAACACAAGAACCAATACTTGATGAAGCCGAAAGAAAATATTTAAGTAGTGTTATTAGACCTTTTAAAAAGGGAAAAGCAGTAATAAGAATTAAAAAACACAAATCTATTTTTGAAAATAGTGAAGAAATAGGAATAGATACTTTTTATATAGGTTGTGGACATACTACTAATTTACCACCATTTAAAAAAGATACAATGTACAAAGGTATGAAATTAAATAAAGAATATACATTAGAGGAGCTTGGACTATGAAAGAAACTGTTGGTATTGATTATGAAAAAGAATATTTAAGATTATCTATGGAAAATGATAATTTAACAAGAGAAAATGAGGAATTAAAAGAAACAGTACTTGCTATGTCAAAAACATTTTTTACAATAGATAAATTAAATGATGTTATTAAAGATATTGAAAAAGAATTAAAGGTAATTAGTAAAAGAAAATAATTGTTATAAGATAGGAGAATAAATATGTTAAAAATAAAAGATAATATTGATTTAAAAGAATTAGAAAAATTTGGATTTGAATTAGATGAATGTTTAAGCGATAAATTTGAAACAGTTTTCAGT
>CANQZM010000031.1 GCA_947628345.1 uncultured Bacilli bacterium | reverse complement strand
CGTGAAATTTGACAAAAAAATAACCATTTTATAATGGTTTATAAAGATTTATTGATTTAAAACTGATAAATTCCCGTTTTTTGCACTTTTTTAATTATATGTAAATCTTTCTTAGATTATCTACTTCTTTCTATTTATTTTTTTTTATTCTATTGATATAATCACAGTAAATAATAATATTTATATGCAAAGGAGCAGTTGTATGTTAAAATTTATGAAATACTTTCTTTTGTAAAAAAGCATTAGGATAAGAATTATTTAATTAAAAATGATAAATGTTCATGTATATTCTTATAAATAAACTATTTTTTAACTACTATCAAATATTATAAAAAGTAATAAATGAAAGGTTGTGTAATATAAATGAATCAAGAACAAAATAACTTAAATCAAAATAATTTTAATTCACAAGATAATAATAGTACGCTTAATAATCAATCTCAAGTACCAAATGTACCACAACAAAATATTGATCAATCACCATTAAATGAACAATTTGATGTTGCATCAAATAATCAGCAACCTATACAAACAAATAATGCTAATATCAAACTATCAAAAAAGGTTAATTTAAAATTAATTATTAGTATAGTTTGTGCAGTAACAGTTTTTAGTATAGTAATTATTGTTATCACTAATAATAAAACCAGTAATTTAAATAATAAAAATAAAACTAAAAACAATCTCAATATTGAAACATCTACTAGCAATAATTCAAGTGTAGATAGTGAAACAACTTCAAATATAAAAGATAATAGTGAATTTGAATATACTTTAAAAAATAATTATAATATCACTAACGATTGGAAAGAATGTAATATTATTATAGATGGAAAAACTTATATAATAGGACAAACTCAGCTAAAAGAATTTAAAAATAATGGATGGGAGTATAATGCCAATTTTATAGAAAATGATGTTAATAATGGAAATACTAGTACTTTAAAACCCAATGGCGAATCAGTTGTTATAATAAAAAATGAAAAATATGGTAGTATTATCACTGCATTTGTTAAAAATAATACGTCTGTTGAACAAAATATAGATGATTGTACAGTAAGCGAAGTTATTATATCATTATCATCATTAAATAAAGAATCATACCCAGATATAGTAATAGCAAATAATATTAGTTTCAATAATAAATTTAAAGACACAATAGATAGCTATGGAAAGGCCTCAGAAATTATCAATAAGGGTGATGGATATTATATGATATGTTGGAATAATCGCAATGAAGACTCTTCACATACGAAAGTATTATCAATTTTAATCAAAGAAAAAAAAGAGGATAGAGATTCAAGTAAAATTGTTGAAATAGCAATTAGTTGTAGATAATAATTATATAAAAATAGTGCCAACTATATAAGTCGGAACTATACTAATTTTTTTTGAATAGTACTTAACTCTACAAAATCAGGTATTTCGTTTTTGTTTTATAAGGATTTCTCTGTCATATTAAATATGTCATAAAAACAAATCAATCATGATTTGTTTTTTTCATAGATGCCGGAATAATAGTATTATTCCCAAACTTATTATTGAGTGAGTCAACTATTTTTTGAAAATCAGAAGAAGTATTAGATTTTTTAACTTCTTGACTAAATAATGATATTTGTTCTATCACTACACTAGATAAATCAGCAAGTCTTATTCCAATTAATCTTATTGGTTCTCCTTTAAAACTAATATCCAGTAAATGCAATACGGTTTTATATATGGTATTGGTATCATTCGTTGCATTGTCCAATTTTACTTGTTTTGAATAACTTTCAAAATTACAATTTTTGTAAATAATAGCTACCACTCTACAATATTTATCTTTAGAACGCAACTGTCTAGCAACTTCTGCAGTTTGTCTAAATAATATTGGTTTAAGTTCCTCTAAATTATCTACATCCCTTGACAAAGTCTCTGAAACACTAATACTAGGATTTTTAGATTCTGTTCGTTCTACTTTATTATAATCTATACCACTCGCTGAATCCTTCAAAAATTGAGCTTGATTTTTAAAATATTTGCGCAATTTAACTATATCGACATTGGCTAAATCTCCTATCGTATTAATATCTAATTTTCGAAGCATTAAAGCAGTACTTTTGCCAACCATAAATAATTTTTCAATAGCTAGCGGCCACATTTTTTCTTTAACTTCTTCTTCAAATAAAGTATGCACTTTATCCGGCTTTTCAAAATCACTGGCCATTTTGGCACACAACATATTATTAGCAACTCCTATATTAACTGTAAAACCAAATTTCTTTTTAATATCATCCTTAATAAAATAGGCTAATTTAATATAATCATTATAAATATATTTAGTTCCTGTTAAATCAATATAAGCTTCATCTATGGAATACTTTTCTACTTGTGGACTAAATTGTCTTAAATAACTATGAAATTTTTTAGATTGTTCATAATACCATTCATAGTTAGGTGGAAATACTTGAACATTTTTACACTTTTTACGTGCTAAATATAAGGTATCAGCAGTTTTAATTCCATATTTTTTGGCGATAGAACTTTTAGCCAACACAATACCATGACGTTTACTTTCATCCCCTCCAATAACAGCTGGAATTTTTCTAATATCAGTACGATATCCATTTTTTAAAAGAAGTAAAGCACTCCATGATAAAAAGGCATTATTTACATCTACATGAAAGATTATCCTTTTACCCATACTATCACTCCTTTTAGTTATTATATTAAACAAACATAAGTTCGTCAATGTTAAAAAGAAAAAACTCTTAATGAGTTTATATCTTCATATCATTTAAACAAAACATTGCATAAATGGGAATATATCGTACATCTTTCTTAGTAGCAAAATTATTTTCAGTAATACGGTAGGCACTACCAACAGTATAACGTTTCATTAATACTGATAAAGATTTTGCCTTAGACATTGCTTTAATAGTAATTTCGATTGGAATAACCTCACCCATTCTATTTTGAACAACAAAATTAACTTCAGCCTTACCTCTAGACTGATAATAATATAGGGCATATCCAGCTTCCATTAAGGTTTTAGCTATATGATTTTCAAATAAGATTTCTTTAATTTCTTCATTTGCCGAAAAAGTCTTCCTATTTAATTGTAACATTGAAAATAAAATTCCCTCGTCTACCAAATATAATTTAAAACTATCCATCTCTCTGCAGCTACTTAATGGTGATCTAATCTGTCTAATTTTGTAACTTCTACAAATCAATTGATTATTTACCATATATTTAATAGTATTTTCATATTCTTTAGCTCTTTTACCATGACCCATTAATCCATATTGGAATTTTTTATTTTCCTTTTGTAACTGAGAAGGAATACTTTTTAATACTTCAATTCCTCTAGAAATATCAATTAAATTTGGATTTAAGGCGATTTCTTTAATATAAGTATCAATAACTTTATCTTTAATAGCAATTATTTGTTCATCACTATATCCATTGATGAAAGCCTTTACTACTTCTGGTAACCCCCCTGTAAATAAATATTCATAAAATAAATCCATTGCCACTTTATGAAATGGACAGGTTTTTCTCTTGTCATAAGAATCTCTAATTAAATTAGCTAGTTGTTTTTCATTTCTAGCCCAAAGGTATTCTTCAAAATCTAATCCTGTCATACTCTTAAATTGTAATTCCACACCTTTAAATTCATTAAGATTTTCACGTCTAGAGGTTATTGCGATTATATGATATGTACTGTTAGAGCTACCAAATAGTTTTAACCCTTTGATGATTTCAATATCATTAACGTTATCAAATACTATTAGAGAATCCTGTTCTAGAATTGTTTCTCCCGAAATTAATGATAAATTCACTATTAGCTTATCAATAGATTTTTCTTTTTGAAATAAATCAAGTAATTGTGGATTATTACAACCATTAAAATATACAACATTTTTATATTCTTTTTTTCCGAAGTCTAGTACTGTAAAGGTTTTCCCTACTTGTTTAGGTCCATATACAATTAAAGGTTTTCTAATAAGATCGTTTTTCCATTTTTGAAAAAATGAGACTATCTTTCGTTCCATAAATTGTTACCTCCACACATATTTTATAAACTAAGTATACTTTTTTTTTGACAATTAGTCAACATTAAATGATAAAAGCAAGATAATTAAACCCTCGTTATATTGATTTTTTATTTTCAATCAAAAACGATATGCTTAAAAAGTGTATCGCTTTACTGACTTTGATTTATTCAGTTGGTACTAATTTAAAATTAATAGTATATTCCCTTTCATCTTCTAAAACTTTACCATTTTCTAAATTTACTTTGACTTTAATTTTAGGTGCTATTTGTGGAAGATCTTGCATTTCAATATCGGTAGCTTCTTTTCCTGTAGCTTGTTTGAATGGTTCTAAAAATTGTAATGCATATTTTTGCATAGCTAGATTTGATTGAACCATCTCTTCTGTTACATATACTGGTTCCATATTCAGTAAACTAAGTGTTACTGATTTAACATATTGATTATGTAAAAATGTATATAACGCCTCCCTAATACCAATTCCTGTCAAAGCATATTGTAATGTTGTATCTTTATAACCATAGAAAGTCGTATTAAGAATATGCTTTTGTTCATCTACCGACAAAACTATGTAATCGCTTTCTTCTGTTTTTTGAACATCATTAATAAATCTTTTAGCTTCTTCGATTGATTTGTTTACTGATTCTAATTCCCCTCCATGTAATATTTCTACCCAATGTGCTGTCAAATCTATGTCTTTCGTTACACTCATACTGAAATCAAAAGGAGTTTCTGAATCTTTCTCATACCAGCCAAGAAATTTATAATATTGCTTTTGAGGTTTAGTAGGTTCACTAACCTTAGTATTAGCATCAACTACTTTCATGTCTATCGTAGTACCATCATCAAACTTAACAATATAGGTTTTAATCCAATGAGCAGTTAATACCATATCTTCAGTTATTTCCTTATTAAAGCTAAATTTTTGGTTATTATAGTACCATCCATCAAATCTATATCCGTTCCTACTATTTGGTATTTTTTCTGTAAGTCTTCCATAATTATCCACTTCTACTATCTCATCTTTAGTATTATTATCATTATATTTAAAAGTAACCTCATGTTTTAATACTTTAAAATTAATTTGATATACAAGTCCTGTTGCTATATCACTTTGCTCCACTTTATTAGAATCAAATTCAACCTTTATCAAAAGATTTTTATCATCTAATTGTTTTAAAGTATTTTCCACATCTTTATAATTAGAAGTTTGTAATAAATTATTCATAAATTGTTCAATATTATCACTAAGTTTGTTATCATTAGTAAAATTATAATCTTGATTACCATATGAAATAGTAACTTTAGCTACTTCATCTTTTTCTACTAAATCTTTAATACCTTTTACCAAGTTAAGAGAACTAATAGAATCTTGTGGTCTAGTAATAGTTATATCAACTGTTTTGTTTTCTTCACTATAAGTAGATTTATAATTATTATAAGAAACATTTGCTTCTAATATGTAATCATCTATATTTAATATTTTTCTCCAATGTGCCTCTAAAGAAACATCATTGGTAATAGGTTGATTAAAATCAAATTTTTGATTAATATTTTCCGTATCTTTGACATACCATCCTTCAAAATTATAGCCTACTCTTGTAATAGAAGGTTTTTCTACCTTCTTACCATCATTAACCATAGACACAATCGTTTCTGTACTTCCATCATTTTTTTCAAATGTTACCTTATGCTTTTTCAACACAGTATTAATACTATAATTATCAGCACTATTTTTGTCCTTTGTTGCATAACGACTTAATTTAATATTTATTGTAAATAGTTTATTTTCTAAATCTTCTAAAGTCATATTTTCATTTTCATAATCTTTATTAAAGATAGTTTTACTATTTTCTAAAAACCACACTATCATGTCTAATGCTTTAGATGTTTTGGTAAAAGTATATTCAACATTATCACAGGACAACTTAACCGAATCAATCACTTCATTTTGAACTAAATTATTAATAGTATTATATAACTTAGTTAGCATAACTGGTGTAATTTCTGTTTCAACGTTACTGAAGATTACTTTAAACGTACCATTAGTTAGCTTTGATATTTCTAAATATTCATTATTAAGTTCATTAAGGCAATTATTTATTAGTTTATCTGTATCTACTTCTTGTAACTGTCCTACAAAGTTTATAGTATAGTTTTTTGGATTAAGCTCTTCTTTTTCGGCGTAATCTTTTAAATTTATTTTTATTTTAAAAGATTTGTCTATTAAATCAGCCGTTAATATTTTATCATAATCTAGATTAAACATGGTTTTACTATTAACTTCAAACCAAGCAAGTACTTGATTAACATCTACATCTTTAGTAAAAGTATATTTTATGCTACTATTATAAATAAAATCTATTGATTCAACATCATCATTACCTACTAAAGAAGTTAAAAACTTTAATAATTCTGAATTTACTGCAGTTGAAAATTCTTGTTTTATATCTTTAACTGTTATATCTATTGCACCATCTTTAAATTCATTTTTTTCAAAAATTGGTCCATCAATACTTTCTAATGCATTGCTAATTATATCATCTGTATTAATACTTTCTAATTTACCATCAAATTTGATAATATAAGTTTCTTTAGAAGAGTTACTATTTTTTGATAAATATAAGTTATCATTGTTTTGAGTTAAATTAATTGTAGCTGTAAACTCTTTGCCAATCAAATCAGCAGTTATTATATCACTTGAATTTTTTTGAAAAATAGCCTCAGAATTAGTTTCAAACCAATTGTATATTTCGCTAAGATTTACGTCTTTAGTAATAGTATATTTTACATCATCGTTATAATAAAAATCTATTGATTCAATTTCTTCCCTAGCTACTAAATCTAGTATAATAGGTAAAATATTTGAACCAATTCCATTTATAATAGGTTGTTTTAAATCATTAACCATTACTTTAACCACACCATTATCAGTATTATCCATACTAAATAATTTAGAATCTATTTTTGTCATGGCCTCTTCTAATAATTTATCTGTATCTACAATTTTAGGTTCTACAGTTTGATTCTGTGACAGATCATTATAATCTATATATTTAACATTAATAGTTTTATCTGAACTAAAATCTATTGTAGTATTTCCTAAAACATTTCCAGAATATCTCCATCCAATTGCTTTAAAACCATTATAAACTCTCTCTATTTTTTGAATAGACATTTTTCCAAAAATTTTGTCTTGATCTGTATAACCATCATCTGCGGTTAACTTAATAGTTTGAGCAGCTAACATAACATCTTGGGTTCCAAAATGTTTTGCATTAGATGTGTATACATATTCACCAATAATATAAGCATAACTACTTTCAACACCGGTTTTTGCATCTATCTTTTCAATTTCTTCCCCTAATTGTTTTAAAGTTAATTCTTTAGCATAAGTCGGCATAATAGTAGCACATAATGTTAGAAATAATATAATTAATAATTTTTTTAAGTAATTTTTCATTTTAAATCCCCCTACTCAATAAAAACTTACTTTATCTGCATCTAAAAGTATCCTGTTTCTCTTTTTGATTTTATATGATAACATAATTATTTTTAACTTTCAACATTTATTAAAAAAAATGCCAAAAATAAAAAGACTACTACTGCTTGTCTTATTAACTAGTTATAGAAGGTTTATTAAATTCTAACCTCAATTTATCTGCGACTGTTACGATAAACTCAGAATTAGTGGGTTTAGCTTTATCAATATCAACACTATGTCCAAATATTTCTTCCATTAGTTCCCAATTACCACGGTTCCAGCTCACTTCAATCGCATGCCTAATGGCTCGTTCTACTCTCGATACAGTTGTATCATATTTTGAGGCAACTTCTGGGTATAATTCTTTAGTAATACCACCAATTACTTCAGGCTTTTCATATAACATCATTATTCCTTCTCTAATATATTGATACCCTTTAATGTGAGAAGGCACACCCAATTCATGTAAAATTTTAGTTGTTGATATTTGTAAGTTATTATGATATAAATCTAAACTTTTCCCTTCAAAATTAACTCCCTCGGAAATCTCAATTACTCTTTTTTCTAAATCTGCTAATTCAAAAGGTTTTAAAATATAATAATTAACCCCTAATTCAGATACCCTTCTAATTACATCTGGGGTATTATATGATGTTAAAACTATTATCTTTTTATCCATATTTTTATTTTTCATATATTCTAGAACTGACATACCATCTTTGTTAGGCATTATCAAATCCAAAATTATCACATCATATGAATCATCTTTCTTTTCTATTAGATTTAATCCTTCTACTCCATCATAGGCTTCTAAAGCCACCTCAATATCTGCGTGAGATTTAAAATACTCTTTTATCATATTAATTAGTTCTTTGTTATCATCAATTACTAATAATCTTGTTTTTGCCATTATTTCTCCTTTCCTATACTACCACGCAATTTTATTATAGAACATTTTTATAAAATTTTAAAGTAAAAAAAAAGACAAGTTTTGTCGAAAAATGACTATTTCCCTATAAATAGAAAAATAAGCCCTAAAGACTTATTTTTCACTAATTCTAACTTTAACCTTTTTAGTTTTTGATGTATAAGATAATTTTAAATCTGTACCTTTTACTTTAACAGGAACTTCATGTTCTCCTACTCCATAACCTTTTAAATCAATATATGCTGTTATAGAACTAGAATCAAATTTATCTACCACATCCTGGCTTCCTTTTACTACAACTGTTACGTGACTATCATTTTCTGATAAAGCTTGTACCTTATACTTACTATCTAAATTCTCTGTTTCAATAGAAATATTTGAGAACTCTTTACTAGTAGAGTTATCTATTGAAACATTTACAGTTAGAGTTTTTTCGCTTATATAAGTAATACCATTAGGTTTTTTTAATGTAACTTTGTAACTTTTATCATTAGCTAGACCGGTTACATCAATTTCCACTGGTAAAGATTCAATATTTTCAATAGCTTCTTCAGTTCCATAAACTGTTACTGTATCAATACTTGAAGTGGCTGTTTTTATTGCTTTTCCTGTAGCTAAACTACCTTTTGGAACAACAGTTATTGGTACTTCCTTACTAGGTGAAGTTATAGTAGCTTTAGCTGTTACAGTTTTTGGAACAATCTCAACATCTACAACTTTTCCTTTAGTATCATATGCTACTAATTTTACCTTTTTTAAATTTAAATCCCCTGCTTTAGGATTAACAAAATCATCTACATCAACCAAAGCTTTTACTGTAGCAACTTTTTCTAATTTATATTGAGCACCTTTAACAATAACGTTATCACGATCTAATTCAATATCTTTTATAAATAAAGTTGGATCTAAATCATCAGAATGTAAAACATCGTAAGTAAGATTTTTAGTTCCTGATACTTTTGGATAAATAGTCACTGTCACAATTGATGGATCTAATTTATAATCTAGAGATTTTAATCTTTGTGAATATTTTAAAGTTACTTTATGATTACCCTCTCCCAATCCAGTTAAATCAACAGATACACCTTTAGATGGAGCCTGCTTAGCCAAAAATATATGTCTTTTTTCTCCAACTAAAGTAATATCAACAGTCTTAGGTAATCCTTCTACTACATATGATTCTTCATTATATATGGCTGTTACTGGTTGATTATATAAAATTTCAGCATATTGATCAGACATAACACTAGAATCACGACTAATTATAATAAATACAGAATAAGCTAATATTAAACTAATAATAATTAGAGTTGATTTTTTACCAATAAATCTTTCTAGTGGTTTACTATTATCTCTAAAAAAGTTTGTTATTTTTAAGATAAGCTTAGTGATTGGTGCTATTACCCATTTATCGAAAAATAACCCAATGTGTTTAAATAAGTTACCTATCATTCTAATTATTTTCTTCATAAATCTCTTCCTCATCTAATTCTTCTTCTTCGAAATCTATATCTTTCTTAGGTCTTAATTCATCAATAAGCATTATTCTAACATCATCAATTGATAAATTATAGTAAAGTTCGCCCTTAACAGCTACTGATAACCTACCTGTTTCTTCAGAAACAACTAAAGATATAGCATCAGATTCTTCAGATATTCCTAAGGCAGCACGGTGTCTAGTTCCTAGTCTTTTATTAATTTTGGAACTACTACTAGTTGGAAAAACAGCTCCCGCACAACTAATACGGTTTCCTTGAATAATTACTCCACCATCATGTAAGGGATTACCTTCGTAAAAGATGGAGATTAATAAATCACTAGATAAATCAGCATATAATTTTTTTGATCTATCAATATAGTTACCTAAACTTATATCACGTTCTATAACTATTAAAGCACCAATTCTATTTTTTCTTAAATAATCCATAGCTTGAACAATTTCATAAACTAAATGTTCACGCTCATCTACAGTAAGAATTTTATGACGTCCTAACAATTGACTTCTTCCCAATTGCTCCAAAATATTTCTAATCTCAGGTTGGAAAATTATAATCAAAGCTAAAAATCCCCATTGAATAATATATTCTAACAAAAATTCAATTGTAGTAAGATCAAAAATATAACTAACTATTTTTAATAAAATAATAAAAGCAATTCCTTTAAAAATTAAAGATAATTTTACATTATTCTTAATATTTTTTAGGATAAAGTAAAATACTAACCACACTAGTGAAACATCAACAATATCCTTTATTAATGATATAATATCCATTAAATCGTCTCCTTTTTAGCAATTTATAGTATACAAGAAATACTTTAATTAGTAAAGTTATCCTCTAATATTTCTTATAAGTATAAATTTTTTTAAACTTATTTTAATTAAATATAAATAAGTCAAGGGATAAGATTATAAAATTTATTTTATAGCTAATCTAGTCAACCCTATCATATTTATTATGATATCATTTTAACACAATTTTTTCAATAGCTGCCTAGCTATTTAATTGTCTTTTATTTTTATTCACAGGAATAATTTTTTTTAATCGAGTCAAACTAATTTAGAGGAGGAAATTATGAATTTAAATTATAATGAAGTACCTAAAATTATTTCAACTAAGGATTTAGATTATTTAAGTGATATTTTTAATTGGAATTATGGAGCTTACAAAAAAAACGTAGCTAGTGCTAAGGCTGTAAATGAAGAAGAAATTAAAGAGATTTTTCAAAAAGCTTCTAATATTTTCATTAATCATTTAAGAACTATTTTAGAAATTTTAGAAGGAGGTAATTCTAATGGACAATAAAATTATGAACCCTAAGGTTGAAGTTGCCGCAGGAATAGAATTAAATGACAAAGATTATATCACAGACTTATTATCTTGTTTAAAAAGTATGACCAAAGATTTTACAGTTGCTTTAACAGAAGCTAGTAATGAATTTATTTATAACAAATATTTTAGTATGTTTCAAGATATTATCAATTTACAAAGAGAAACATACGAAATTATGTTTAGACATGGTTGGTATTGCTTAGAAAAGGCCGAAAATTCTAAAATTGAGCAAAAAACTAATATGTTAACTCAAGAATTTCAGTCCCTAAATGCAAACTAATAAATCTTTTTAATTTCAAATTTCCAAATATTCTTGGAAATTTTTGTTTTTATTAACTATTTCCAGACTATTTTTCATATATTTATGTTACACTATATTAGAAGGAGATGATTAAATGCTAGAATTAAAAAATATAAAAAAGAGCTATAAAACCGGATCTTTTATTCAACACGCATTACAACATGTTAGTATTAAATTTCGTAAAAATGAATTTGTTACTATCCTAGGCCCTAGTGGAAGTGGAAAAACCACCTTATTAAACATTATTGGTGGATTTGATCATTATGATAGTGGCGATTTGATTATTAATAATAAATCAACTAAAAAATTTAAGGCAACAGAATGGGATGCGTATCGTAATAATTGTATTGGTTTTATTTTTCAATCCTATAACTTAATTAATCATATTAGTGTACTAGAAAATGTAGAAATGACAATGACTTTAAGTGGTTATAAACGTAAAAACAAACGTAAAAAAGCTTTGGCAGCTTTAGAAAAAGTAGGCTTAAAAGAGCACTGTCATAAAAAACCAAATCAGTTATCTGGTGGACAAATGCAACGTGTCGCTATAGCAAGAGCTCTAGTAAATGATCCTGATATTATTTTAGCAGATGAACCAACTGGTGCTTTAGATAGTCAAACAAGCATTCAAATTATGGATTTAATTAAAGAAATTGCCAAAGATAAATTAGTAATAATGGTCACACATAATCCAGATTTAGCTCATAAGTACGCTTCTAGAATTATTGAAGTCAAAGATGGTGAAATTATTAAAGACTCTAATCCAGTAAAAAAAGATGAAGTAGATAATGGTACTGTAAAAATTAAAAAAACGGTCCTTAGTTATACTTCTGCTTTACGTTTATCATTTAATAATATTAAAACTAAAAAAGGCAGAACTTTGTTAACTTCATTTGCTGCCTCAATTGGTATTATTGGTATTGCACTTATATTATCTTTATCAGATGGATTTAAAATTGAAATAGATAATTTTGAAAAGGATTCTTTAGCACAAGCTCCTATTATCATTTCAACTCAAACAATGGACGTAGATGATGAAACTATAGTAAAAATGCAAAATAATAATAAATTATCTAAAAAATATCCTAAAACTAAAAAAGTTTATGTTACGAGTGATGTTTTGGAAGAAATGACTCATACTAATAATATAACTTCCGAATATATGGATTATTTAGATAAAATAGATGATGATTATATTGCTGGGATTTCCTATCAACAAAGTACTGGTTTAACTATTGTTAATCATGATGATAATGGTTATCATTTAGTAAATACTGTTAACATGGGTATTCAAAATTGGGCAATATTACCATCTAAAGTAAATGATGATCAGGGAGTTATCGAAAATTCTTATGATATAATCGCCGGAAAAATTGATGACACTAAACCAGGCTTGATTTTGCAAGTGGATAGTAGAAATCAAATTTATGAATCAACATTAAACCAACTTGGTTTATCAGGTAAAGAGGTATCTTTTGATGATATCTTAAATCAAGAATTAAAAATTATTTTAAATAATGATTATTATGAAAAAGTTGGTGATTATTTTGTACCTAGTACAAACTATGAAGATTTGTATCATAATGAAAACAGTATTACTCTTAAAGTTCAAGCTATTATTAGATGTAAAAAGGATAAAGAAATGTTAGCTAGTGGTAGTGGTTTGGCTTATACCAACGCCTTAACAGATCTAGTTATATCTAAAAATAAAAACTCTGAAATTGTTAAAGAACAACAAAATAAAGATTATAACGTTTTGACCCATCAAGAGTTTAATGAAAATGATATAACAAATAATAAAGATATGATTTTAGGATACTTAGGTGCTGAAACTATTCCCACGGTTATCTCAATCTATCCAAAAAATTTTAATGATAAAGATAAAATTACTACCTACTTAGATAAATATAATAAAAA
>CANQZM010000030.1 GCA_947628345.1 uncultured Bacilli bacterium | reverse complement strand
GAACAAGGAAAAAAGGAAGGAATAGAAGAAATAGTTAAAGAAATGATGAAGAAAAATTATTCAAAAGAAGAAATTAAAAATATTACAGGAATAGATTTGAATGATGAGTAATTAAGAGTTCTACTTTAGAATAAAGTATAAAAACTTGACAAAACAACATAATATATAATATAATCTAGCTATCGACTGTGATGGAGAAAAGTAGATTAATGATTATTTTAAGCGAATTAGGAATTGGTGTAAGCCTAATAATATAGTTAATTGAAAAACACTCTGGAGTTGCTTACCGAAAAGAATTAAATCTTAGTAGACTAAGCCGGTGGTATATCGTTAAAAATGCAAAACTTGATAGAGTTGATAAAGTGATTATAAATTTTTATAATAAATTGGGTGGCACCGCGGAACGTCAGTTTTCGTCCCATAGTTGGGATGGACTGGCGTTTTTACATGGAAGGAGATAGTTTATGATTGCAAAAGAAAAATTAAAAGATTATGCCCATAAATTAATGTTTGATATGGATGACGAAGAATATCAAACATTGCAAGAAGAGTTTGAAATTATTTTGAAACAGATGGATGTAATTAGTAAAATACCTAATATTTCAGAAGTTAATCCAATGACTTTCCCATTTAGGGTAGATGAAGAGAGATTTTTAAGAGAAGATGAAATAGGTGATTATTTAACCGTTGGAGAGGTATTAGCAAATTCTAAACACCAAGTTAATGATCAAGTTAAAGTTCCTAAGGTGGTGGAAGAATGATTGAAGAATTAAGAGAAAAATTAGATAAAGATGAAGTAACTAGTGAAGAATTATTTAATGAGGCTTTAAAAAAAGCCCATCAATATCAAGAAGAATATAATTCTTTTGTGACAATTATGGATCAATATAAAATAAAAAAAAGAGCAGATAGTATTTTAACAGGAATTCCCTATGCCTTAAAAGATAACTTTTCAACTTCAGGTATTTTAACTACAGCATCATCTAATATTTTAAAAGATTATGTACCAGTTTATGATGCTACAGTTTACAAAAAGTTAAAACAATCTGGAGCTGTTTTAGTAGGAAAAACAGTCTTAGATGAATTAGCAATGGGAGGAACGGGTACTACAGCTGCAACAGGAATAGTTAGAAATCCTTGGGATAAAGAGCGATTAATTGGGGGCTCATCTGCAGGAAGTGCAGCCGCAGTTGCCTTAGGAATTGTTCCTTTCGCAATTGGCTCTGATACTGGAGATTCAATTAGAAAACCAGCTAGTTATGGAGGAGTTGTAGGTTATAAACCAACCTATGGACGTATTTCTAGATATGGATTATTTGCTTTCGCATCAAGTCTTGATCATGTAGGTGTATTTACAAGAAGTGTTAGAGATGCTGCTATAGTAACAGATATAATTAAAGGTCAAGATTCTCATGATATGACATCCTTAAAAGATGATAATAAAACTTATCTTAAAGAAGTAGATAATGATATTAAGGGTAGAAAATTATTTTATATTAAAGAAATTTGCAATTTAGATAATTATAAAGATAGTAATGATAAAGAACTAATAGAGACTTTAACACGTTTTAATGAATTATTAGATAAATGTAGAGACCAAGGATTTATAATAGAAGAAGTATCAATAGATAAACAATTATTAGAAGCAATTTACCCAACTTATATGACCATAAGTTGTGCTGAAGCTACAAGTAATAATGCTAACTTAACAGGAATTCAATTTGGACCTAGAGGTCAAGGTAATTCCATTGATGAGATAATCTTTGATGCCAGAACTAAAGGTTTTTCTGAATTAATTAAAAGAAGATTTATTTTAGGAAGTTATATTTTACAAAAAGAAAACCAAGAAAAATTATATTTAAATGCTTGTCGTATTAGACGTTTAATAGTAGATAAGATAACGGAACTATTTAAAGAATATGATGGAATGATTTTACCAGCTAGTGGTAGTGGTGCCCCTAAATTTGATGATTCTTCAGAAAAATTATCAGATCGTTATTTAATATTAGAAAATCATATGGCAATAGGTAATTTTGGAGGCTTTCCTTCTATAACAATTCCATATTGCTTTGTTAATAATATGCCAGTAGGAGTTAATATTACAGGTAGAATTATGGAAGATGATGTTGTTTTAAATATAGCTAATAAGATAGAAGAGTTAACTGGATTAAAAGGAATTAAGGCAGGTGATATGCATGTATAAAGCAGTAATAGGACTTGAGGTTCATTGTGAACTAGATACTAATTCCAAGAATTTTTCAGCATCACCAAATACTTTTACAGAAATTCCTAATATTAATGTTTCAACAGTAGATTTAGGGTTACCTGGAATTTTACCATATCCTAATAAAGAAGCAGTAAAAAAAGCTTTAAAAACAGCAATGGCCCTACATTGTACTAATCCAGATGAAGTAGTCTTTGATCGTAAAAATTACTTTTATCCAGATCTTCCAAAAGGTTATCAAATAACTCAAGTAACTAAACCAATGGGTATTAATGGCTATCTAGATATTTTAGTTAATGGTGAAAAAAAACGTGTTTTAATTCATCAATTACATCTAGAAGAAGATACAGCATCTTTAGATCATTTTAATAATTATTCTTTAATTGATTATAATAGAAGTGGGATACCATTAATAGAAATTGTGACCGAACCATGCATTGAAAATGCCGATCAAGCCGTAACCTTTTTAGAAGATTTACGTGACGTATTTCTATTTTTAGGAGTAAGTGAAGCAAGAAGTAATTATGGTCAAATGCGATGTGATGTTAATATTTCTGTTATGAAAGATACAGATAAGGAATTAGGAACTAAAGTAGAAATGAAAAATATTAATGCTTTTACTAATGTTCGTGCGGCTATTGAATATGAAATTAAAAGACAAACTGGATTATTAGAGTCAGGTGGAAAAGTAGTTCAAGAAACAAGACGAATTGCGGAAGATGGAAAAACTTATTCAATGCGTGAAAAAGTAGATG
This sequence comes from uncultured Bacilli bacterium, assembly GCA_947628345.1. Taxonomy (GTDB): domain Bacteria; phylum Bacillota_I; class Bacilli_A; order RF39; family UBA660; genus UMGS995. The sequence goes on along the minus strand of CANQZM010000030.1, from coordinate 11,115 downwards.
CAGTAGACTATAAGTATTTTGTAGAACCTAATATTCCACCGGTTAAATTAAGTGATGAATTTTATCAAAAACTTATGGAAGAAATACCAGAATTAAAATTAGAAAGATATGAAAAATATATAAATGAATATCATTTATCAGAGTATGATGTAGGTGTTTTATCTAGTAAAAAAGATATTAGTGATTACTTTGAAGAAGTCTTATCATATGGCTCAGATATTGAACTTACTGTTAACTTTGTAACATCTGCAATTCTTTCCACAATTAAGAAATTAGAAATTGATATAAAAGATTTATTCATTACACCTAAGATGTTAAGTGGTATTGTTGATAAAGTAAAAAATAAAGACATATCATTAGATCATGGTAAAAAAATATTATATCAAGCAATTGAACAGAAAATAGATCCAAATGAAATTATTAAAAAACAAAATCTTCATCAAATTAATGATAAAGATCAATTACTTAACTTAATATGTGAAGTTATGGATGAAAATAAAGAGCAAGTGCGACAATATATTGAAGATGGAAATACTTATGTATATAATTTCTTTATTGGTAAAGTAATGCAAAATTCTAATCGTCAAGCTAATCCAAATGTATCTTTAGAAATTATAAAAGAGGAACTTGAAAGGAGAAAAAATAGTGAAAGTAAATAAATATAGAACTCACAAATGTGGGGAATTAACAGAAAAGGAAATTGGAAATATTGTTAGAGTAGCTGGTTTTGTAGAAAATATTAGGGACCATGGAGGAGTTATTTTTGTTGATATTAGAGATGACTCTGGAGTTATTCAAGTAGTAAGTAATGATGATTCTATTTTTGATGGAATTACACGTGAATCTAGCATTACAATTGAAGGTAGCATTAGAAAAAGATCAGAAGAAGACTATAATGATAAAATTTCAACTGGAACCATTGAGTTGTTAGTTGAATCTTTAGAAGTGTTAGGTAAAAGTTTAAATGTGTTACCTTTTGAAGTTATCACTTCACGTGAAGTAGCTGAAGATGTTAGATTAAAATATAGATACCTAGATTTAAGAAATTCAAAAGTAAAGGATAATATTATTTTTAGGACTAAAGTAATTGATTATCTAAGAAAGATTATGAAAGAAGAAAATTTTTTAGAAATTCAAACACCTATTTTAACTGCTTCTTCTCCTGAAGGTGCTAGAGACTTTATTGTCCCTTCACGTAAGTATCATGGAAAATTTTATGCTCTACCTCAGGCTCCACAACAGTTTAAACAATTGTTAATGTGTAGTGGTTTTGATAAATATTTTCAAATTGCACCATGTTTTAGAGATGAAGATGCAAGAAGTGATCGTATTTATGGAGAGTTTTACCAACTTGACTTAGAAATGGCGTTTGTAGAAGAAAATGACGTTTTGGAAATAGGAGAAAAAATTTTTTATAAAACTTTTAAAGAATTTGCAAAAGATAAAAAAGTTACTGAAACACCATTTCCAAGATTAACTTATAAAGAAGCAATGGAACGTTTTGGAACTGATAAGCCAGATTTAAGAAATCCATTAGAACTTATTGATTTAACAGATGTATTTGAAGAAACGACTTTTCGTCCATTTAGGGGAGTTCCTGTTAAAGGTATTGTTGTAAATGATATTGCTTCAAAATCTAATTCTTGGTTTAATGAGCTAGTAGACTACGCAAGTAGTATTGGTATGCCTGGTATTGGTTATTTTAAAGTTAATGAAGATATGTCCTTTGCTGGACCGATTGATAAATTCTTATCAGAAGATGAACGAGATGATTTAATTGATGCTGGTAACTTAAAACCAGGAGATGTTATTTTCTTTATTGCTGATAAAAGTAATGCTTATAAATATGCTGGTTTAATTCGTGACGAATTAGGTCGTAAGCTAGAACTAATTGATGAAAATGAATTTAGTTTCTGCATTGTTAATGACTTTCCTATGTATGAATGGAGTGAAGAAGAAGAAAAATATATCTTTACTCATAATCCATTTAGTATGCCAAAAGGTGGTATGGATAGTTTTAATGGTAAAATCGAAGATATTGTTGCATATCAATTTGATTTTGTCTGTAATGGTATTGAAATGGCTAGTGGGGCTGTTCGTAATCATGATTTGGAAATTATGAAAAAAGCTTTTGCCATTGCTGGATATGAAGAAGAAGAAATTCAAAATAGATTTAAAGCTTTATATGAAGCATTCAAATATGGAGCACCTCCACATGCAGGAATGGCTCCTGGAATTGATAGAATGTTAATGTTATTGTTAGGAGAAAATAATATTCGTGAAACAATAGCTTTCCCTATGAACGCTAGTGGTTCAGATCCACTTATGAATTCACCTTCAGAAGTTAGTGAATTACAATTAAGAGAAGCCCATATAAAAATTAGATAATAAATAAGCCTATAATTTTATAGGTTTTATTTTTTATAGTTGAAATAAAATATTGGCATTAATATTGATTATGCTAAATGTTATGTTATAATTAGAATAAATAAAATACTAAATAAAACGTAAAAATATAAAAATAAATATGTGAGGGAAGTTTATGAAAAAAGAAAATATTAAATATTATTTATTAATTATATTTTTTTGTTTTATATTATTTTTAAGCCCAATTTCCGGCGATGATTGGTCAAATTATTTAGAAGGAAGTATTGGTATTAAGCATATGTTTACTCAAGCAATTGGAATGTATTTTGATTGGGAAAGTAGAGTAGTTAGTAGAATTTTAATTAACTTTCTTACTTTTTATAAACCTATTTGGAATATTGTAAATTCAGTATTAATTGTAGGAATTATTTATTTTATTATGAAAATAATAAAACCAAAGAATAAAAAATTGATATTTTTACTATCTCTATTAGTTATCTTAGGTATGAATATTTTTACATTTTCTCAAGTTGTTGTTTGGATTGCTGGAAATATTACATACTTATTTGTTATTCCTATCTTACTTTTTTATTTTTATACAATATATAATCATAAATCTAGTAGAAAACAAACTATATTTTTTTCAATTTTAAATATTTTAGTTCCTTTATTTGTAGATCATATTGGTGTTGTTTTAGTACTAGGTAATTTACTTATAATTATATCTGAATATTATAAAACTAAAAAAATTAATAAAGCTTTAATAAGTTATTTGATATGTTCTTTTGTTGGATTGTTATTTGTAATATTTAGTCCTGGTTCTATGAAACGTAATGCTGTAGAAAATTTAGAATTTAATAAACTTAACCTATTTGAAAAAATAAATTATAATTTACCAAATTTTATGTATTATACTTATATTACAAATACTTATTTGATAATTTTAATGAGTATAGGAATATCTAGTTTATTAAAGTTAATCAAAAGTAAAATAATTAAAATTTTAGGTAATATTTATTTAATTCCAGCAGTTATAATATCAATTATTTATCTTTTTGAAAATATTAAGGGAATTACTATCATTAATCCTAATAATATTTTTATAATTATTTACTTTATAATATATAGTGTAGTTAGTTTCATTCTTATTATAATTAATATAAAAAAAGAACCATATCAAAAAATTATATTTTTATATCTTTTGGGTATGGTTAGTAATTTAGTAATGCTTATTTCACCAACTTGGGGATTTAGAACTAGTTTTACTACTTATATATTTTTAAGTATTGCATATTTATATATAATTGATTTAAATATTAAAGAAAATAAATTAATAAATAATTTTTTATTAATTATTTCTATTGGTGCTATAAGTTTTTATAGTATTTTGTATGTTAGTATTAGAAGACAAAATATAGATAATGTTAAAAATATACAGTTACAGAAAAAAGAAAAAGCTAAAGTAATAGAAATAGTTAAATATCCATATTTTGCTAATTGTAATATTAATCCTGAAAATGAATATCATATAAAAAAATTTAAACAGTATTATGGAATAGACTCTGATGTTGAAATTAAACTTATTGACAATAATTGGAAATATTTAATATTTTATTATAAATAATATTAATTTATATATTTAATTTGTTGTTGATTTTCAAGATTATAAATAGTCAAAAAAGGACTATTTTTATTTTGATCATTCATTTTGATTGCTGTTATTTGACTATTATTATAGGTTCTATAGTAGTAAATTCCTTGTGTAGTATTTACACAACATGAATAAGTAGTAATATTCCATTTTTTATTTTCTGTCATGGTACTACCTCTTACTACAATTACAGTATCTAAGATATGAAAAAATTGGGATACAGAACTTTCTTCATCTGTAGAACATACAGAATTTAATTTATTAAAGGCAGCTCTAACAAATCTAGAAGCAGAAGAATTATCTCCTGGAAGACCAATTGCTCCTAGACCTAAACTATAAGGAGTTAAGTTTATTTTAGGGCAAAACCTATTATCTGTAATATCGGGCGTTAAATTAATATAATTATTGATATTAGTTAAATGATAAGAAAAAGGGGGATTATTAGTTAAAACACCAATTGGATTAAAATAAATATGTAACCCATCTTTCATAGGTTCTAATACAAGACAGTATTTATCATCACTAATCATAAAGTGTAGGGGAGAAACCGGAATATTTTCTGAAAATGAGATATTAGTAAGATTTAATTTTTCTAAGAATGGTGCTAATTCTTCGACAGAAGAAAAATTTCCCAAAATCCAAGGAATTAATTCATAAGGAGTAATATTAATCATGTCTTCTTTTTTATCGTTATAATAGGCATTTTCTAAAAAACGTAATCCTGCTATAGAAAGACCTTTTTCATTACTTGCTTCTGCATACAGAGGATAATTATCTACAACTGTAGCTATTCCGATAAAAGCATATTTAGTTTTAAACTGTTTACCAGATTTTAATAGAAAATTATAATTTCTAGGTGTAATTACTATTTTTTCATCAAAGCCATACTCTAAGTCTAAAGTACGACCAAAATAATGATCTTTTGTTTTAAAATTAATACAAGTACACATATAAATTCTCCTTTATTTGTATCTGATTAATTATATGATAAAGGATAAATATACATAATAAAAAAACAATTTTTTGCTTAATAATATTAATTTAAAATTATATAAAAAAGTCTATAACATTTAAATTATAGACTTTTATTATAGTGGGGAAATAAGATATGAGTTTTACACCTAAAGTAGTAAAAATATTTAGTAATACTGGATTAGTTATATATAAAAATATAAATTTCAACTATTCATAATCTTTATCATTTATGGAATTAAATTGTTTCGTTAATTTAGCTGGATAAATTTCATATAGTCTAAATGTACTAACTTCTAATTCAAATGGTTTGAAATCTTGTAATATTTTTTCTTGCATTGATATTATTTTATTATAATCTTTATCTATATGAATAGTAATATGAAATTTAAAATTTTCTGGATTATATCTTTCATTTGGCAAAACATGATAAATTTGTTGTTGCAATAATTTTAATTTTTTATTTTCTTCAATACTAAAATATAGTACATAGCTATTATCTTTTCCATTCATTATTTCAACATTGTTAATATATATTTTTAATTTAGAAAATACAATTTGTGATAAAGCTATTATGACCTTGTCCTTATCTTTAATATTCCATGATGATAAAGTAAAGTGATATGGAAGTGTATCTGCTTCTATACGATTATTAACATTTTTACCAAATGGAACCTTGCATAATTTTTCATTAATCTTTTTTACATAATATTTTATTTTCTCTATATTTCTATCATCAAAAACAGAAATAAATGTTATTCTTTTATTCATAACTAGATACCTCCATTAATATTAATATAATTTTATCATATTTTAAAAATAAAAACACATCTAATACTGATGTGCTTTATTTTCTAATGGGGCGTCATAAGAGGATCGAACTCTTGCATACTGGTGCCACAAACCAGCGTGTTAACCACTTCACCAATGACGCCATTTGATTAAGACTATTATAGTTTATTATAAAACATAAAAAAAAGCAACCCTTTTTTAATTATTTAGTTATTTGTCCATACAGTATTTACCTAAAAGAATAAATTAAAGAGAAGGAGGAAATTATGTATAATTATAATGATTATTTATCAAATCAGTATTTTAGAAATACTACACCTAATATGATGAATAATAATCAACCAAATTTATATACACCAGAAGAGGGATACAACAAAGGTAATTTGTTTGCCAATTTATACTTAGGGTATAAAAATTATAAACCGGTGAAATTACAAGCAAATAACGAAAAAGATGCATTATTTTTAGAATTATCAAGATATGCTTTTGCTGCTCATGAACTAAACTTATATCTAGACCTTCATCCAGAAGATACTACTATGTTAGCATTATTTAATGATTATAGAACAAGAGCAAATCAATTAATGATGAATTATGAAAATAAATATGGTCCATTAACCGTTTCTAGCGATGAACTATCATCTAGCTTCTTATGGGAAGAAGACAAATGGCCATGGGAAGGAGGAAAACGTTAATGTGGGCTTATCAAAAGAGATTACAATATCCGATTAATATTAAAAATAAAGATTTAAGAATGGCAAAACTTTTAGTTACCCAATATGGGGGATCTAACGGTGAGCTTGCAGCAGCCCTTCGTTACTTAAATCAACGTTATACAATGCCAGATAATAAGGGAAAGGCTTTACTTACCGATATTGGTACAGAAGAATTAGCACATATAGAAATGATTTCTACTATGGTATATCAATTAATGAAAGATGCTACTATTGAAGAAATTAAAGCTGCAGGACTTGATCCACATTATGCTGAACATAATAAAGCCCTATACCCAACTGATGCTAATGGAGTACCATTTACTGTAACTTATTTTGCTACAACAGGTGATCCTTTAGCAGATATTTCAGAGGATATGGCTGCAGAGCAAAAGGCTAGAGCAGTTTATGAAAATTTAATTGATTTAACAGATGATCCAGATGTTTTAGGACCTCTATTATGGTTGAGACAAAGAGAAGTAGTACATTTTAATCGCTTTAAAGAGTTATTTGAGTATTATCAAGGAAAGATGAAAAATCCTACTAATATGGATGCTAGTACTCAACTTAAATCTACATCTATGAAAAATAATAATATAATGGATAGTATTAGTGACGGATTAAGTAATATGAATCAATTTTTAAATAATTTTAATACAAAAATGTAGGTAACCCTACATTTTTGTTATGCACTTCCTTTTCCCATAATAGATTGACCATCTATAATTACATCCCTTCCTATATAATCTCTGATTGGGATTTTTCTTTTAGAAAATAAATATTTATTATTATATTCTATCGAAATAGGTTTTAATTCTATGTAATAACAATCTTTTAATTCCATTGTATAATCATTACTATTTTTACAAATTGAAATTGGAACTTTAAGTATTTCTCCTTTTGGAAATGGATAGTTTATGGTTTTTGAAATATTAGTTTTTATTTTTTTATTAACAGGAATACTATTTAAATCTATATTATCTAATGATTTAGTTTTTCCATATTGTTTAAAATTTATTTTAACATTTTGAGCATCCACTTTACCACTTTGTTTTATTATTAAATAAGTAATAAAATAGTTTTTAACCTTTTTAGGATTTTTATATAATAATTTATTAATATCATTATTTAAAGTAGGAGCTTGTAATGCATTATGATGATAACCACCATAATTAGTTTGTTGATATTCTTTTACAAAATTATCTGTATCAATTTTTACTGATAAATATTCAAAATAAAACTCAGTATCATTAGTTTTATTAAAATAATAAATAATACCATTAATTACAAATGCAAGTATAGATATAAAAATAGTTATAACTGCTGCATAATCTTTTAAAAAATTTAACCAAGACTTTTTCTTTTTTTTATTAGATTTTTTCTTTTTCATATAAACACCTACTTCTTACTTATTTATTAATTGATACATTAGAATAAAACTATTACTAAAACAAATCAACAGCAACCATATAAAATGTAATATAAATTCTTTGTTAGACATTTTATTTTTTAATTGTTGAAAACTTATAATATAATTTACAATACAAATTAAATGAATTATTGTAATTAAAATAATGATTTTTGAGGGAAAAAATTTTAAAAGACTTAATAGTACTATATAATTACCTGTAATAATTAAGGTTTTATTATAATTAATGAAATTATTGATAAAGCTTTTAATAAGTTTCTTACCAAAAGAGGAAAATAATCCAATTAAAAAGAATATTATGGCGATTACAATTCTATAAATAGTTTCATTGTCATGATAAATTATATTATAGAAAAAATATTTGTCATATAACGACATATTATTAAATGTATATTTTTGTAATAAAACCAGTACTGTAATAGAAAAAGTAATAGCAATTAAAATAATATTATATAAAATTTTAATTTTTTGATCTTCTTCATCTTTTAATTTTATATTAACTAATTTTTTGGCTAATTTTTTCATATATGGATTGTTACTTTTTTGAAATAGCATCAAAAAGTATGTTATAATGAAGATAATACAACAAAGGATATAGAAATTTCTTTTCATAATATCACCTAATTTATATTATAAAGTAAAAAGAAATTTTAGTAAATTATTATATTGTATAGTTCATTAATTTTATAAGATTTAATAAAAAATAACGGAGGTATTTATGGTAACAGTTAATTGTCAAAGTAGTATTAAATTAATTGATAATAAAGTGATATATTTTGATCCAATAAAACAAATCGAAAGTCATGATGCTGATTATATATTTATTACTCATACCCATTGGGATCATTTTTCTAAAGAAGATATTTTAAAAGTAAAAAAAGATGAAACTATAATTATAGGTCCAAGTGATATTGAAAAAAGTTGTTTAGAAATAGGGTTTTCCAAAGATAGTATAATATTATTAAAACCTAATAGTAATATTTCATTATCAAATATAAAGGTGGAAACTTTTCCAGCTTATAATTTAAATAAAGATTTTCATCCTAGAGAAAACAATTGGTTAGGATATAAACTTACTATTAATGGAACTACTTATTATATTCCAGGAGATACTGATGTTATTTTCGAATTAAACAATTTAAAAGTAGATATATGTTTTATCCCAATAGGAGGAACTTATACGATGAATGCAGAAGAGGCTGCGACATTTATTAATAAAATAAAACCTAAGAAAGTTATTCCTATCCATTATGGAATGGTTGTAGGCAATCAAGAAGATTTACTAACTTTTATTAATAATGTTTCTAAAGATATAGAGGTTGAACAATTGATTCAATTATAATAAATTAAATATAGACATATAAAAAACTTCTAGGTGAATTCTAGAAGTTTTTACAAATTAATTAGTTTCTTTTTCTATAAATAATTTTCTATTACCAATAAGTCGTTGATCATTAGGTTTCATTTCTAAAGCTTTATCTACAAAATATATAGCATAATCTATTTTATCTAAGTAAAAGCAACTTATAGATAATAAATCATAGACAGTTTCATTCCAACTAAATACTTCATTAATGTAAGTTTTTTGATGTGAATTTATTCTTAATGCTTTTAAACAAAATTTTTCAACTTCCTTATAATTTTTTAATTTATATTCTAATAAGGCCATTTCCATGTATGGATCTCTAAGATAAGGAGCTTCTTCGATGGCTTTAAATAACCACTTTCTAGCTTGTTCATAATCATTTAATTTTTGATAGCATCTACTAATAAAACGCATTGATGCACAACGTTCATCTTTCCATGTTGCTTTAGGTAGCGATAAATGTTTTTCTAAAGTTTTGATACTTTCTTCCCATTTTCCATAATACATGTATTCTCTACCTAAATAATGCATATTTCTATCATCTTCAGGATCTTCTTTAACTGATAATTCTAAAAGGGGTAAATAACTACTTCTAGATTTATTAATATCTGGGTAATGATTTAGAGTAATATTATTTAAAGTAATTGTATTTTCATTGCCATTTAAATAAGTTAAAACTTCATGAACGGGATGAGTCCATTTATAATTATTTCTGGTATGTATTTTTTCAATAAAAAAATTTACTAATGGTTTATTATCTTTATCTAAACTCCAATTGTAATTATATCGAGCTCTAGTTGTATCATTACACCATTGTTGTTCTAATTCCTTTCTCCAACCAGGTTCAAATACTTCATCTAAATCTGTACAAATACAAATATCAGCATCTTCATCTACCATGTCTAAAGATAAATTTCTAGCAACATCAAAACGCCATGGATCAATAATTTGTTGTTTTACATTGACACCGTTTTCCTTTAATTTTTCAACTGTTTTATCATTTGAACCAGTATCTAGTACAAATATTTTATCTGCTTCTTTCATAGAATTACACCAACGATTTACAAATTGTTCTTCATTTTTACTAATTGCATATACACATATTTTATATTTTTTCATAATCAATCCTTTCTATACTAGTATATTAAAAAGTGATACATAAATATCACTTTTTAATATCTAAATATTTGACTGATTATAATTTACACTTTACCATTATTTTAATCTCTTTCTACAAAAGATTTTACAATAATACCAGTTTCAGCATTAATATAGTATTCATATTCATAATTTTGATAATCAAAAGTCACTTCATAAACAGTTTGATTATATTTATAATCTAGTTCGACATCTAAATCAGTAATATTACTTGATTCAAGTTTACCATTTTTTAATGCTATATCAATTGCTTCTTCTTTAGTTATATAATTATTATTTTTATTAGAAGTATTAACAAGAGAATTATTGATATTGTTTTTATTATTAACAACTATAACTAAAATCACAACTAATAAAATAATAATTATTACTAATAGAATTGGTATAATAAGCTTATTTATTTTTGAATTATTATCCTTTTTCATAAAACACTCCTTTTTTTAATTATAGCACATATTATAAATTTATTTTAACTAAAAATATTTAGATATGAAAAAGACTATTAACATAGCAATAGTCTTAATCATAGTAATGTCAAATTATTCCAGTATTTATGCGGCATCACCAGTAGGACCTGTTGGGCCAGTAGGACCAGTTGGACCAGTGGCACCGTCAAGGCCAGCATCACCAGTAGGACCAGTTGGACCAGTGGCACCGTCAAGGCCAG
>CANQZM010000029.1 GCA_947628345.1 uncultured Bacilli bacterium | reverse complement strand
AACTCGCAATTTAATTATAATACATTTTTTCAAAAATAAAAAGACTATTAACAAATTTTACTTTGTCAACAGCCTGAGAAGAATTAAATCTTCTATTTATCATATATACTAAACATTTTTTTATAAATATTTTTATCGACTAAAGCACACGTTTTTAAAACTTTATCTAAAGATTTCTGATATTGACCTTTAAAATAATATTCAGTTGCTTCATCAAGTCCTTCTTCAATTGTATCATAATATGGTCTATACCTATTTCCATAAACAATTGATTTTTCAGCTAAAATAGCTGTCTTAACCATTTCATTTGTTGTATTATATAATTTTAATACTAAATCTCTAGCTGTATCCACTCTAGTATTAAGAGTTTTAATAACAATAGGTTTTCTTTCTAATTCCTTAATTACTTCCTTAATCGCATCATTAGCTTCTTGTAATTCTACAAAATAATTATCGGTAATAACTGGTAATTTATAACTACGCATTTTTTCTTTTGATTTAGTTAAGAATGTCTCGATTTCTTCTAATTGCTCACGAGCTCTTTCTTCATCATCATGCATATTACCTAAAGACTTTAAGGCAATATCTAACTCTTCTTCCATCATTTTTAAACGATAGGTTAAGTCTTCGATTTCTTTATGTAATATAGAATATGGAGAAGACGAAGAACCAACCTTGCCAACTAAATTTTTATAATCATCATTAATGACTACTAAAGTTTTCTTTACTTCATGAATGATTTCAATATCAGATTCATTTAAATCATACATCTTTTTAATATCATCTAATTGATTATAAATTTCTTCAACAACTTTATTAGTTTTGTTTAACTTTTTATGAAAATCTCTTTCCATTTCTTCATATACTTTACGACTTAATCGTTCTTTTTCAAAATCTACAAATAATGAATCAAAATATTCTAAAATAGTTTTGAGTTCAAACATTGCATCTTCTAAATTTAAAATTTTAATTTTGTCAAAAACTTTATTAATATTCTTCTTAGATTCTTCAATATTATAATCTAAATTTAAATAATCCAAAGGATAATTATCTTTAGTCATTGCTTTAGCAATAGAATCTATTTCTTTAATTCTTTTAGGTAATAGCTCTTTAATCATCAATAATAAATCTGGAGTTTCTTTTATCACAATACTCATATGATCAATCATAGTATCCAAAGCTTTTACTATATGAACTACTTCATTATAATCGTTTTTTTCCATTACCTTCTCAAAATCTAAAAAATTCTTTTCGATATTTTCTAGTTGTAATTCTATTTCATCTTGCATCTCTTCATATAAATTTTTATGATCTTGATACTCTTTATTCATCTGACGATATTTACTTTTTAGTTTTATAACAATGCTACGATACTTTTCTTCACTATAAGTTATTTCTTTTATTTCTTCTAATAAGTGATTTGCTGAAATTTTTGCTTTATATATCTCCATCTCAGCTTTAGCCACTTTAAAAGTACAATTTTTAAAATCCCTTTGCTCAATATAAGTATCTAAATCAATTAAAATATCTTCAATTTTAGATATTTTTTGATCTTTTATAAAAATAAATCTATCATGCCAATTATTATATTTCTGTTCCATCATTTCATTTTTAAGTAATGGTTCTATTTTTGATAATTCTAATAATACTGGGGTTCCAGTAATTAAATTTTTACTATATTCTAAATCATTGGCAATATTTAAAAATTTATTCTTCTCTTTTTTTCTAATAAAATGCAAACAAAAAGCAGTAATAATAATACAAATTAAGATCACAGTAATTATTATTAATATCTGTCCTTCCATTTTATACACCTCTTATTATATTTCATTTTAACATAATCAATTTATTTTTTCTACAAAATTGTCACAATTGTTAAATTTTGTTAAATTTATCTTATATAAACCCTTAAATAAAGATTAGTAAAAAAGTAAATACTGTTATTTTGGTTTTTATTGACTAGTTATAAACAATATGATAATTTATGAATAGAAAAAGTAGGTGTAAACTTATGAAAAAAATATTAAAACAAAAAGTAAATAAAAAGAAAATATTTATAATTAGTATCATTTTATTAGGATGTCTTTTTGCTATAGGATTTTTATTCTTCATTTCTAACAGTTTAACTATTAAGATGAAAGGTGATAATAAAGTAACACTAGAAGTTAATAGTAAATATATAGAAAAAGGGGCTGTAGCTAAAAATTTGTTTGGAAAAATCAAAGTTATCAAAACTGGTACAGTTAACACTAAAAAACTTGGTACTTATACTATTACTTATAAAGCTAAATATTTATTAGGCAACAAAAAAATTACTCGCCAAGTTAAGGTAGTTGATACTGAAAAACCGATAATTAAATTAAAAGGATCGTCTGAAGTAGTTATTAACCTAGGAGCTGATTATCAGGAAGAAGGTTATATAGTTAGTGATAATTATGATAAAAAGTTAGATAAAAAAGTTAAAATTAATTCTAACGTAAATAAAGATAAGGAAGGAACTTATGAAATAGTTTACGAAGTAGAAGATTCTTCACATAATAAAGCAAGTATTAAAAGGGTTATTAAAATTGTTAATCCGACTGTTTATAAGAAGAATTCTTATTCTTCTCAAACAGAAAGTAAAGGTACTTATATTAATGGGATTTTAATTGTTAATAAAAAATATACTCTACCTGCTAATTATAATCCGGGAGTAAATCCAACTGCTAAAGCGGCTTTAGAAAAATTACAAATAGGTGCACAAAATGCTGGCTTTAGCATGCCTATAATTTCTGGATTTAGATCTTATGGAACTCAATCAAGACTTTATAATAATTATGTAGCTCGTGATGGCGAAGCTAAAGCTAACACTTATTCAGCTAAACCAGGACAATCTGAACATCAAACTGGATTAGCCTTTGATGTAGGTGCTCTTGATGATAATTATGGAAATACTGCAGCTGGTCGTTGGTTAAGTGAAAATGCTCATAAATATGGCTTTATTATTCGCTATATGAAAGGTAAAGAAAATATTACTGGATATCAATATGAACCATGGCATATAAGATATGTTGGAGAAACTGTTGCAGCTGATATTTATAGTAAAGGTCTTACCCTTGAAGAATATTTAGGAGTTGCTTAAATAGACTAATAAATTTTACATAAACCCTTGACTATTTCATATAATTTTTATATAATCAATAATGCATATTAACTTGATGGCGAATTTAGAGTTCTTTAATGTGTTTTTCAAGGTTTAGTAGCCGGTGCCATTAGGTGAAGAAAAACTCCCTAAAGTTCGACTAAATTACTTTAAGTATTTATGTAATATAAAGAAAGGAGATTATTATGTCAAGATATACTGGTTCAGAATATAAAAGAGCTCGTCGTGTTGGCTTTTCTATTTCCGAAACTGGAAAAGAATTAGCACGTCGTCCATATGGTCCTGGACAACATGGTAACTCTCGTAGAGGTAAATTATCAGACTATGGTGTTCAATTAAAAGAAAAACAAAAAGTTAGATTTATGTATGGATTATCCGAAAAACAATTTAGAAAAACTTTTGATAAAGCAGCTAAGATTAAAGGTATTCATGGTACTAACTTCTTAAGATTACTAGAATCAAGACTTGATAATTTAGTTTATCGTATTGGATTTGCTTCAACTAGACGCGGTGCTAGACAATTAGTAAACCATGGACATGTAACTGTAAATGGAAAAAAAGTAGATATTCCATCATACAATGTTAAAGTTGGCGACGTTATCTCATTAAAGGATAAAGATAAAGAACTTAAAGTAGTAACAGAAGCATTAGAAAAAGTTACAAAAAGAGTTGAATTTATTACTTATGATGATAAAAAAATGGAAGGTAAATACGTAAGATTACCTGAAAGAAATGAACTTAATGCAGATATTAACGAAGCTCTAATAGTTGAATTCTATAATAAATAAAGGGTGAATTTTATCATCCTTTTATTATTTGCTAAATTAATGTAGGAGGTAAATATGGAAGAAGAAAAGATAAAATTAAAGCACACCATAGATTGTTTCTTAGAAGTTATTGATGATTTGCAATTAACTATTACTTCACTAAATAATAATTACAACATGGATGCTGATTTCCAATATGTTTTGGTAAAAAAATATGAAAACAAGCTCAGGATAATTAGTCAAAGTATAAATAAACCATATTTTGCAAGAATTGATTTTACTGATAATACTACTAATCATCAAGATATTTGTTATATTAGTAAGGTTGGAGTATCTGACTTTGATAATAATT
Organism: uncultured Bacilli bacterium; assembly: GCA_947628345.1. Lineage (GTDB taxonomy): Bacteria > Bacillota_I > Bacilli_A > RF39 > UBA660 > UMGS995. The sequence goes on along the minus strand of CANQZM010000029.1, from coordinate 10,375 downwards.
TAATTACTGTCGATTGGCGAAGCCCCATTGCTTCTTTATACTACGATAGTAATTTAGGTCCTGCATCTTACAAAGCTCCTGGAGGTATAATTACTGGTAATCTATCCTTAAAAAGGCAATACGATATTGAAGAAGGTACACTCCTTTCTTATAGAGAAGTTGATACGGTTTCTAATGATGACTTACTAAAACCATACTTGGATGTTAATGCTGATAATAGATTAAAAAATATTGTTAGCTCTATTCAAAAGGAACAAAATCAAGTAATTAGAAAAGATTTAATTGATAATACCATTATCCAAGGAGTTGCAGGTTCTGGTAAAACCACCGTAGCCTTACATAGAATTGCTTACCTAGCTTATAATTATAAAGATACAATTAACTCCAACCAATACTTAGTAATTGGTCCTAATAAATTTTTTATTAATTATATTTCTTCTATATTACCAGATTTAGATGTTACTGATGTAGATGAATTAACTTATGAAGAATTTGTCAAAACTGTTCTTTTAGAAAACTTTAAAATAACTGATTTAGGAAAATTAGGGAAAAATATTAACATTAGTCAATATAAAACTTCCTTAAAATATAAAGAAGCTATAGATAAATTTGTTTTATATATTGATAAACATAAAATATTACCTGAAAAAGATTTTATAATTAAAAATTATGTAATTTTAAAACAATCTTTTATAAAAAATATTTATAATGAAATTGAAGACAAATATTTTACTAATATTGAATCTAAAGTTGAACGTAGTATCTTATTAATTTCCAATTATATTAAAAATAACAAGGATTCAATTCTTTCTAGAATCACTTTGGAATATCAAGACAAATTTGATAAAGCTACTCTTAATGAGCAAAAAAATTTACTAAAAGAATATAACATTCTAAGAAAAGAAATTCTCTCTACTAATTGTATTAACAGTTTAAGAAAATACTTTAATTTTAAAAGTCGTAAAATAACTAATCTATATGATGAATTTTTAAATAATATTGATTCATATATTGATATTAAATTATCTCATGAATTCGAAATATTAAAAAATAAAATATATACTCCCGAAGATTTACCAGCACTACTATATCTAGCATCCAAAGTTAAAAATACTAAAGAATATAGTAGATATCGTCATACTGTGGTTGATGAAGCTCAAGATTATGGACAATTTCATTTTTTAGCTTTAAAAGAAATTCTCTGTACTAGTAGTTTTAGTATTTTTGGAGATCTTGCTCAATCCATTAATGATTATAGGAGCATTAATAATTGGGAAGAGGTATGCAAATATTGTTTTAACAATAATTGTTCGTTAGAATATTTACAAAAAAGTTATAGAACTACAATTGAAATTATGAATTGCGCTAATCTAATCTTAGACCATATTAACTTAACTAAGGCCTTACCAGTAATTAGGCATGGCAAAAATGTTCAAATAACCAAGGTTACCGATAATTATTTTAAACAATTATTACAAATTATTAATTCCTTACAGAACAATAATTATGACTCCATAGCAATTATTAGTAGAACTAATGAAAAAGCCCATTTAGTTTATCAAGAATTAACAAAATTGAATATTAAAATAACTGAAATAACACCTGACAAAGAGATATATGACTGTCAATTGTGTTCAGTATCAACTGCTTTAGCTAAAGGCTTAGAATTTGACGCTGTTATTATAGCTGATGCCAACGAAGAAGATTATTCATCCACTAATAAAACAGATATGAAAAATTTATATGTAGCTATGACTAGACCACTTCATGAATTAGTAATACTTTATCAAAATACTCTTACTTATCCTTTATCATATAGTTATCAAAAATTTTCATAAAATTTAATAAATTAAATATATGATGTTTAACTAGAATACCAGCTTTATTAAACTTTTATAAATATCACCTATTAGCTAATTCAATCATTATTTATACATGTTACAAACATAACCTAAATAAAAATAATTGACATATTAAGTTTAACAAATATTTGCTACAGCTTTTAAAATTATATTTAAATAGACATACTATATCAACTATAGTATAATATAGCTAATTCAGATTTTTTAATAGAAAATGAGCGATATAAAAGAGGGATAATTATGATTCAGATAATTAATTTAATACAAGATCAAGAAAAAAATCCAGATATAAAAGTAAATAATGATATTGAAAAAATTTTTCTAATGGAGTTTTTTCAATTTATTGGTTGCATTGTTAATGATTTTAATAATCCATTTGGAAATTTTGTAAATTCTAATCTAACTCAAGAAAATGATCAATACAGTAATAATATAGAAACCTTTTTAAATATTGATCAGATTAAACAGAGCATGAATAGTTCTAATGATTTTATAAATGATTCTGATAACTATGGACTTAATTTATTATATAAATGTATTGAAAATATATGGGATGATTCTGCATTAAGATCTGAAATAAAAAGCTTAGCAGATATTTTTACAAACTCTAAATTATATTATTATTTTTATAATTTAGAAAATTTAATATCTGCACGTACTGATGAGTGCTTAGAAGATAGAGAAAAATGCTGTGATGCAGCATTAAATAGTTTTATAGATAGTTATAACGAACTAAAAGAGCAATATGATGATAATTCATCTGAATATTTAAAATATTCTGTAGTATATATGAAACACATGATTAACAGCATAACAAATACAGCAAGAAAAGGCAATATTTTTGATATTGATATAATTTTAAAAGAGATTGAATCTATAAAAAATAGGAATCAAAATTTTTATTCGCTGTATTGTTTAGAAGGAGAGGTATGTAAATCAGATACTCGATATTGGTATCATGTAGAAAATTGTTACTTAACAGGAATTAGTAAATTATGTGAGCAACATATTGCAAAAAATATCATTAGTTTTTGGTATTATAATATTGGAAATTTTCATGGAAACCAGTTACATGACAAAGATACATCAAAAAAATATTATAATGTAGCAGATGATTTAGATAAAAGTGCATATCGCCTGTTATATAAAAAATTAACATATGCACATCAAGAACATAAATGGGATGCGATGATCGACTATGCAAATGAAATAATAGCACTGTTGATGAATGGACATGAAATAAATCAAATAATGCCAAAGCAACAAAAATATGCATATAACAGTTGCATTATGCTTGGAGATGCTTATTTTGAAAAGGAAATATTTGATTTAGCCAATAGAGCATATAACTTAGCTATTAATATTAATAACAATTCAAGTATCTTTTTTGATAATAATATGTGGGTAGATTCTATTAGTGAAAATGAAAGTTTTAAGTCTGTATTCAAATCACTCATACCAGTACAACCAGTGAAATTTAAAGTAAAAAGTTGTCTATCAAAAGGTGATAATCATATTATAAAGTTTTAATAAAGTTAAAGAGTTTTATCTCTTTTTTTTATAAATTTTATTTTTTATATTATCAATTGTTTCAATATAACAGTTTGGCATCTTTGAAGTTCTTAAATTAGTTGTTAAATCAGTGTCATTTAGGATATGATGAATGCATCTAATAACAGCTCCATGGGTAACTACTAAAATTGATTTATCACTATACTTTTCTGATATATAATTTAAAAAATCAGTACATCTATTAAATACATCTTGTATGGGTTCTACTCCATTATCACCACTATTTAAAGCATAATCCCAATATTTTTTATAATCATATTCACTACGATCATGACCATCCAATTCTCCTACTCCTCGTTCTAACAATCTATTATCTCTAATTATTTCTACTTTATCACCAACTAAAATCATAGCCGTTTCCATCGTTCTAATTAGAGGGGATGAAAAACAAATATCATAGTCTTTTTCTCTAACTATTGGTTTTATTTTATAACATTGTCTTCTTCCTTCATCATTTAGGGGAATATTAGCAGAACCTTGAACTCGATTTTGTTTATTATATTCTGTTTGACCATGTCTCACTAAAGTTATTTTCATAAACTACCTCCCAACAGCGTATTTGTTACTAACATTTATTTAAACATGATAATATAATATTTCTTTTTTCCACGACGTATAACTACATATTTTTGTCCTATTGCTACATTTTTTGTAATTTTAAGTTCTAAATCTGTAGTTTTTTCACCATTAATAGTTATTGAACCATTACTAATAAATTCACGAGATTCTCTTTTACTTGAACAAATTGATGCTTCTACTAGTAAATCCACTATATTCTTATCACTATCAATTTCATAAGGAGTTAAACCTTTAAAGGCCATCTCTATTTCTCTAGTATTTAATTCTTTGATATTTCCTTTGAATAGCGCTTCACTAATAGATACTGCTTCTAAATAAGCATCTTCACCATGTAAATCAGTAATAATTTCACGTGCTAAAACCTTATGAGCCTCACGTAATTCAGGATGCTCTTTATTTTTTTGTTCAAATTCTTCTATTTCTTCCTTTGTTAAAAACGTAAATATTTTTAAATAATCTATTACCATTTCATCATCAACATTAATTAAATATTGATATAATTCGTAACTTGTTGTTTTCTCTTTATCTAACCATAAAGCATTACCTTCACTTTTACCAAATTTATTGCCATATTTATCTAATACCAAAGGCATAGTAAAAGCATAAGCTTCTTTCCCTGTCTTTTTTCTAATTAAATCTATACCAGTAGTCATATTACCCCATTGGTCAGAGCCTGCCACTTGCATAATACAATCATTAGTTTCAAACAAATGTAAGAAATCATAACCTTGTATTAAAGTATAGGCAAATTCAGCAAAAGTAATTCCTGTATCTAATCTTCTTCTAATAATATCTTTATCTAGCATATAATTAATATTAATATATTTACCTACATCACGTAAGAAGTCAATTAAATCAAATTTATGAATCCAATCATAATTATTAACAACCAATACTTTCCCATCAAAAGCCTGTTCTACCTGTTTTTTTATGCCTTCTAAATTTTTTTCAACAGCTTCTTTTGATATTATTTCACGTTCTGCGGTAGGTCTAGGATCACCAATTAAACCAGTAGCACCACCAATTAATAAAATAGGATTATGCCCTGCTAAAGCTAATCTTTTCGCAGTAACAAGTGACGAATAATGTCCAAGATGTAAGCTATCTGCAGTAGGATCAGTGCCCCAATAAAAGGTGATTTTTTCATTATTTAATTTATCAGCAATATCATCACCAGCTATATCTTTAACTAAACCTCTCCATTTTAATTCTTCAAATAAAGTCATATTTTTTCCTCCTAAATTCAATTTTAATCAAAATAAAACGAACATCTCAGTTAAGGACGAAATGTTCGCGGTACCACCTTAATTCACATCAAATGTGCACTCATAACTTTAACGCAGTAAACGTATTTCCTCCTAATAATGTAATTCATAAGTAATTATCTCTTAGTTTGCACCAACCACTAAGTCTCTAAAATAATAATCATTACTACTAATTTATTAATCATCGAAAACTTATTTACCATAATATATCATAGTTTATCATAAAATGGAAGTAATTTTATTTAATTTTATGCCTCTTTCTTCTTAAAATGACTTGCATCTGCACCACAGATCGGACAAACAAAATCGTCAGGAATAGGGCCTTCATGAACATAACCACAAATATCACAAACAAAATTATCTTTTGATACGTTATCATCAACATAAGTAGGAGCTTTTTGTGGAGCTTTACCTTTCATTGTTTCTTGATAATATTTATATGTCATAGGGACATTATTATTAATTTTTTTAGTAGCAATAACCTTAGCAATAAATAAATCATGGGTTTCAACATCAATGTAGTCAATCACTTCACAAATTAAATAACTACATGCTCCAGTTAAAAGTACCGGAATATTCTCTACCATTTCATATTCAACATCTGCAAATTTATCAGTATCATTAGAAGATTTAAATCCAAATGTAGCTATAACATTAGGATTAATTTGTTCATCCAAAATGGATACACTAAACTTTTTTGCCTCTTTTATAACGCTATTAGTACAATTATCTTTGTTTACACAAATAGAAATTATTGGATTAACACTAGTTAATTGAGTAAGTGTATTAATAACACATCCTACATTTTTCTTATTTTTAGCACCAACTATATACATACCATAATTAACATCTTTAAATACATTTTTATCCATTATTATCTCTCCTAACTATAGCCATTATAACATAAATAATTAAAAAAGAAGAAGAACTTAATTTGTCTTCTTTTCATTAAATCTTTTTCTATAAAGTTTAACCACTTTATTTTCTTCTGGATCTATACAATAATTCTCTACAAAACCTGATTCTTTATAAGTTTTTAGGTAGTCTTCTATTTTCATACCATTAACAGTATCAATTTTATAAAAATTTGGATAAATATTTGGGTATTTTATCTCATATTTATCCTTAAACTTTTCAGCTAAAAACTTTTGGTCTTTAAAAAAAATAGCATAACGTTTAAATTCATTTTGTAATGAAGTAAATGCTTCATTATACGACTCTTCTGTATAAAGTTTAATTGGTAGATATACTACTCTGTTATTTTCTTCAAATTCAACACAATCTTTTTTCAAAACCTGAGTATACTGTTCAGTTTCCAGATCTTTATAAACTCTATAACTTGTTTCAGGATCACTTTGATATGTCAAACAATCATCACAGTCATCTCCAAGTTTAATATAGCTTCCCATAAAAACTATAATATTATTACTATCCTTAGGATCCACTGGAAACGCATCTGGGACTAATTGATATGCCAATTCCAATTTATCAACTTCTGATAAACTTGGTTCATAACAGGTTTCCTTTAATTTTTCGATTTCTATTACTTTACCTAAATTACATATTTCTATAAACTTTTTTACATTTGAATTTTTCATTAGCTGTCTTAACTCTTTTTTATATTCTTCTTTTTGATCAATTTCAAAATATTTTTTCTTAACTTTATTTAATAATTCCTTATTCATTAGAACCTCCCCAGCTATATGATAACACATTCATTATTTGTTTTCAACCAAATAATTTTTCATTTGAATTTAGAAAATAGTAGATACCATCTTCATTATTAGTCTTAGTGATTGCTTTTGCTTTTTTCTTCACTAATTCTAAAGCATTACCCATAGCAACACCCATTCCTACTTTTTCAATAATTTCTAAATCATTAAGGCTATCACCAAAAAATATCATTTCTTCTAACTTAATATTTAATTTATCTCCAAGTTGTTCTATAGTAGTAGCTTTATTAATTTTAGTTGGCATTAAAAATAACCATTTATCTTGCTTTTCCTGCATAATATAACAATCTAGATTAGAGAATTTACTATTTATCAGATCTCGCATTTGTTCTACTTTACTTTGATCTTTTAAAGTAATATTAATTTTCATAATTTTTTCTGTTATCTCTGATAAGTTATTAATATCCTTAATAAAATAAAGATTGGTATTATTTTTATCTAAAAATACGTAATAATGGTTTAAACAACAATACTCAATTCTTTTGCTAATATCTTTAAAATCTTGAGTAACATGATTAGCATCCTCTGAATTCACAAAAAAACTTTGATCTAATTTATCATTGACTGTATCATATATACAAGATCCATTATTTAAAATTAGATAATCAAAAAGTTTAATGTCACTAACACCTTTAACACTAGATAAATTTCTAGCTGTTACACCTACAATTAAACATCCTTTCTGTCGATATAATTCTAAACACTTCTTAGTTTTATTAGTAATTTCTTTTTTATCGTTTAGCAATGTTCCATCAAAATCCATAGCAATTAATTTATATTTCATTAAAATCACTCCACTAATCTTTTATATGTTTATTTTACAATGCCTTATTAAAAATCAAAAGAATCATATTGTATGATTCCTTATTTTATTTCAATTGCTTCTAATTTCTTAACTACATCTTTACTTACTTCTACTGCCTTATCTCTTAATTCTTCAGCAGTCTTTTTTAGTACAGGTGTTCCTTTTTTTACGGCTAACTTTACTAAATCCTCAGCTTTATTTTTAATTTCAGTTCCTTTTTTCTTGGCAATTTTTAAAACTTTTTCTTTATCTAAATCTTCTAATTCTTCCTTGATTTCATTGATTCTTTTATCAAATTCTTCTTTAAGATCTTCAGCATCTAGGGATTTCACTTGATTAATCAACTCATCAAATTTATTTTTTAAATCTTGTCTAATTTCCTTTCCTTTTTTAGGAGCAAATAACATTCCTAATCCTGCACCAACCGCAGCACCTGCAACAAATTTTCCAATTCCTTTTTTACTCATATTCATCGTCCTCCTTTTTTTTCTTAAATATTTTGTCAACAACTCCCACAACACTACCTACTATCTTACTACCAATTAAGTCTATGCTAGTAGTGGCTTTATTAATAACACTAAATATACCATTTAATGTATTAACCTTATCTTCAACATTAGATAATACCTCTTCTGCTCTATCAAGTAATTGAATTACTTTAACACCTAATATAATCATTACTATAAATAAAGCAATTCCAAATAAATAAAACATTATTTGTAATAATTCGCTAATTTCTACCATCTATATAACCTCCTTTTTAATCATTATCATACATTGAATCAATTAAATCAAATAAATTATCATCATCAATATCTTTATCATCAGTTTCACTAGTTTCAATCTCTTTTGAAGTTATATGATTAGGAATATAATCATCATCATTATCTGATTTAATCTCTACTGATGTATCTTTAACTTCTTCAGCTTTTGGCTTTTCTATTTCTTCCTTTTTCTTAGAAGCTCTTCTTCCCGTTGCCATTTCTTTTGAAATATCTTTGTAATCTACATTATATTCTAACCCCAAATCTTCGAAATATTCTTCAGCATCAGCTACTGTAATTTCTTTAATTTCAGGAGTATCTTGCTCTGTACTTAAATCAACCAATTGACTTTGTTCATCTTCTTGATAATCATATTCTGTCGTAGAAACAACATCTGAATCTTTACCAAATTCATTCTTAAGATCATCAGTTAATGTCCCGTATGCCTTTTTCCTAACAGTTTCAAAATCTAAATTATCATGGACATAACTACTGGATGATAACCTAATTTCTTTTTTTTCTTTAATATCATCTTTTTTATAATTTTTATCTAGAATTCCATATATTGGAGAAATAATTGGTGATGGTTTAAAGTAAGTTTTCTCATCTTTTCTTTCATATAACCCATAAGTAGGTTCTGGTAATTCAAAATCATCCATTCCATATGGTTTTGATTTTTTTTCTTTTATTGTAACCTGTTCTGTTTTTACCGGTTCTTCCTTCACTGGTTCATGAGGAGGTTCCATAACTAATTCTTCTATTTCAAAATCTTTATCATCCATCATTGGAAATTTAAAATCCTTTTTATGTGATGGTTCATAAGAATCAAAATTTTCTTCAGGCATGGATTTTTCTTCTAATTCTTCATCTACCTCATTTTTTTCTGGTTGAACAATCTTCTTAGCAATAGGTTTTTCTGACTTTTCTTTGACAACAGATACTTTTTTTTCTTCTTTTTTTACTGCCTTCTTTTTTGGCTTTTCTTCTACTTCAACATATTCTTCTTCAAACAGTGCATTTTTTAACTTATCTAGTAATTTCATAAAACACCTCTATTCTCCCTTATCTATTTGTAGATTATCTTCATCTTTTTGCTTATCAGTATCTTGTGAATCATATTCTTCTACATAATCCAAAAAATTTGTATTATTTTTCTTGGTTTTAAATATATTATAATTTTCTTCTTTATAATTCAAAATATTTTCTCCAACAGTTGTATCTAAAACTTTCCTATTAAATTTAACTGATGATAAAATCATCGAAATATTAGTTATAGCATCGTATAAATGCATCTCATCTACATATGATTCTATTTTAGTATAATTATACATAGCTTCTATATAATAATTATTAGAAGTTTTATTAATCTCTAAATAACCAAACTTATCATCATTAGTAATAGCTTTAGAATAATACGCATCTTTATTTGCTTCATAATCTTCTTTTACTTTATGATAACTACTTACTACATCAACATATAAATAATAATAATTATTATATTGATCTTTAAATGTTGAATTATAATCTCTCTTATCTAAAAAAACTAGTCCTTTTGGTACATAATAATCATACCCCTCAAAATTAGCATTTTTTAATTTTGATTTACTTTTCAATATATTGTCTACTATATAATCAATACTATTATCTCTTACTCTAGTAATACTACACCCCGTAATAAATATAGAGAATATAAAGAGCAAAATAATTAATTTTTTCATAATTCACCTACTCTTAAATTACATTATAACAAATATTTTCAAAAATAAAAATATTTTCGGTAATTATTTTCTATTTT
>CANQZM010000028.1 GCA_947628345.1 uncultured Bacilli bacterium | reverse complement strand
ATGTATTCCTTTCTTTTGCTTTAAAAAAGTAATAAAATGTGGTAGAATATGATTGTTTTAAAAAGCAACAATTTTTTTATAAAAAAAGTTATATAATGTGATAAAGGAGTATCAGAAAAATGTTAGAAATCAAGAAATTAAAAGTTCAAACTAGTGATGATCACCAAACTATCATAAAAGACCTATCTTTATCTATAAAATCTGGTGAAATTCATGCCATTATGGGTCCTAATGGAACTGGTAAATCCACTTTATCTAAAGTTATAATGGGAAATAACAAATATAACTTAGTTGAAGGAGATATCTTATTTAATAACAAATCTATTATAAATTTAACTGTAGATGAAAGGGCAAAATCAGGAATTTTTTTAGCTATGCAAGATCCTACTGTAGTTGAAGGCGTAACTAATAGTGAATTTATAAAAACAGCTATCCAAGAAACTACTAATGAACGTATTAACTATTTTAATTTTATTAAAGAATTAGATTCTTGTATTAAAAATATTGGTCTTTCCGAAGATATGTTACACAGATCTTTAAATCAAGGATTTTCAGGTGGAGAGAAAAAGAAAAATGAAATATTGCAACTAAAAATGCTAAAACCCAAATTTATTATTCTTGATGAAATTGATTCTGGACTTGATGTGGATAGTTTAAAAGTAGTATGTCAAAATCTTAATGATTATTTAAAAGAAAATCAAGAAACTTCAGTTTTGATTATTACACATTATCCTAGAATATTAGAATATATAAAACCAGATTATGTTCATATTATGAAAGATGGTACTATTAAAAAAACAGGTGATATCAATTTAGCTTTTGAAACAGAAAAAATAGGTTATAGTAGTATAAATGAAGTAAGTGAGAATAAAAATCATGAATAAAATAAAAAGTAGAGATCAAGATACTTGTACTTTAGTTAGTGATAATAAAGAAGAAATTTATTTATTTACAAAAGGTACAACTAAAAAGATTTTTAATATAGAAAAAAATGCTCACTTAACTATTTACCATTATAATATAAATAGTGATGTTGAAGTAGAAATCAATTTAAATGGTGAACAAGCTTCAATCCAATATCATTTCAGCACAATAAATTATGATAATCATAAATTAACTATGAAAATTAATCATAATTATCCTAAGACCATTAGTAATGTTTACAATCATGCAGTAAATGTTTTAGATAATAGCTTATCCTTTATTATAACAGGGGATGTCATTAAAGATACTAAGGGTTGCATTTGTAATCAAGAAAATCAAATTATTAACCTACAGAATGGTAAAAGTACTATTTTGCCAAGTTTATTAATAGCTAACTATGATGTTTCTTCAGCTCATTCAGCTTATATAGGTAAATTTAAAGAGGATGTCTTATTTTACTTAATGAGTAGGGGATTACCAAGATCAAAAGCCATAGAATTGTTGATAAATGGTCTTTTAATAAATCATGGTAGTACCGATAAAGAAGAGGTTATAAAGTTTAAAAAAGAAATTGAAAAAATTTAAGAGGTGAATACTATGAATAGAGGAGATTTTCCTATTCTAAATCAAGATAATATGATATATTTAGATAATAGTGCAACTACATTAAAACCTAAATGTGTTATTGATAAAATGTTGGATTATTATGAAAAATATACTTCAAATATTCATCGTGGTGAATATGATAATGCAATTAAATCTAATAAAGAGTATGATGAAGTTCGTAATCTTGTTAGAGAATTTATAAATGCCAAAAGTAGTGAGGAGATAATTTATACATCTGGGGCTACAGAAGCACTTAATATGGTTGTATTTGGTTTTTTTAAAAATATTCTATCGACAGGAGATGAAGTTTTAACTACTAAGTCGGAACATGCTTCTAATATACTACCCTGGTTAGTTTTAAAAGAACAAAAAAACATTCAGGTTAATTATATTCCTTTAGATGATAATTACGAATTAACCTTAGAAAATATATTAAAAAGTATTACTCCAAAGACAAAGGTGATTTCAATTGCACATATTTCCAATGTCATTGGTGATATTAGAGATATTGAAGAAATAGGCAAAATTTGTAAAGAAAAAAATATCTATTTTGTAGTAGATGCGGCACAAAGTGTGTCACATATTCCTATTGATGTAGAAAAATCAAATGTTTCTTTCTTAGCGTTTTCAGCACATAAAATGTTAGGACCAACAGGAGTTGGAATTCTTTATGGTAAAAAAGAATTGTTGGATAATATGAAACCACTAAAGTATGGTGGAGGAATGAACCAAAGTTTTGAAAGTGATGGAGAATATATTTTAAAAGAAACTCCAACTAAGTTTGAAGCTGGTACGCCACCTATTGCAGAGGTTATTGGTTTGGGTGAAGCAATTAAATATGTTATGACATTAGGGGTAGATAAGATTCATGAACATGAATATAAGTTAAAGAAATATCTAGTAGATGAACTAGAAAAAATACCTAATGTTGTCGTTTATAATAAAAACAGTAAGAGTGGTATTGTTGCATTTAACATTAGAGGGGTATTTAGCCAAGATACAGCAATTTATTTTAATCATTATAATATTGCCATTAGAGCAGGCAATCATTGTGCAAAAATGCTTAAAGATAATTTAAATATCAACAATACTTGTCGAATTAGTATTTACCTATATAATACAAAAGAAGAAATAGATAAAGTTATCGAAATATTAAAAAATAGTCAAGATATATTTAAAGTGGTGATATAGAAGTGGATAAAAATATTAGAAGAGAAATTATTTTAGACCATTATCAAAATCCCGTTAATCGTGGGTTAGTTAATGATAATAGTTATATTTATCAAAATACTCGTAGTGAATCTTGTATAGATAATATTGATATGCAATTAAAATATGAGGATGGAATTATTAAGGACATTGTTTTTGATGGTGAAGCGTGTGCTATTTGTACCTCTGCAACTAGTATTTTAATTAAAACATTAATTGGAAAATCATTAAATCAAGCTAAAACAATTATTGAAAACTATAAAAATATGATTAATGAAAAAGAATATGATGAAAAATTATTAGAAGAACTGATAGTATATGATGAAGTATATATGCAGCCTAATAGAAAAATGTGTGCTTTATTACCAAGTAATGCTATTGACAAGATATTGCAAATTATTGATCAAAAAAGTAAAGATTAGTTAAAAATGCTCCTAGTAAGGTGGTGATAATAGTGGAAGTAGTAGGATTATGTGAGGAGAATATAAAAAAAATATCTAATATTAAAAAAGAAGATAATTGGATAAAAGAATTTAGATTAAAAGGATATGAAACATTTAAAAAATTAGAAATACCTACTTTTGGTCCTAAGATTGATTTGAATTTTGATGATATTATTTATTATAAGACTAATTCTCAGGATACAAAATTGACAAATGATTGGAATAATATTTTAAAACCTGTTAAAGATGAATTAGATGATTTAGGGGTTCTTGAAAGTGAAAAGCATTTAGATGGTATGGGCGTTCAATATGAAAGTGAAGTTATCTACCATAATATGATTGCAGAATTGGAAAAAAAGAAAGTTATTTTTACTTCTATTGAAGTAGCCATTAAAAAATATCCAGAATTAGTGAAAAAATATTTTGGTAAAATTGTTAGTGCAGGAGAAAATAAATTTAGTGCCCTAAACAGTGCCGTTTTTAGTGGAGGTAGTTTTATTTATATTCCCAAAAATACTACTTTAGATCGCCCTTTACAAAGCTATTTTAGAATTAATAGTAAAAATATGGGACAATTTGAAAGAACTTTAATTATCGTCGATGATAATTCTTCTCTTCATTACGTAGAAGGTTGTACCGCCCCAACTTATAGTGAATCATCGTTACATGCCGCAGTAGTTGAAATCTATGTTGGAAAAAATAGTAAATGTCGTTATTCTACCATTCAAAATTGGGCTACCAATGTTTATAATCTAGTGACTAAACGTGCTTTAGTAGAAGAAAATGGCATAATGGAATGGATTGATGGTAATATTGGTTCTAAAGTGACTATGAAATATCCTTGTTGCGTTCTAAAAGGAGATAATTCATCTGGTACTTGTATTACAATTAGTTTGGCTAAAAAAAATCAACAACAAGATAGTGGTGCGAGGATGATACATTTAGGTAAAAATACTAAAAGTAATATTATTTCAAAGAGTATTGCACAAGATGGTGGTAACGCCACTTATCGTGGAAAGGTTTCAATCAGTAAAAATGCTTTAAATAGTACAGCTGTAGTTAAATGTGATTCGTTAATATTAGATGAGTTATCTAAAAGCGATACTATTCCTGTTAACATCTGCTCAAATACTTCAAGTAGTATTGATCATGAGGCGAAAGTATCTAAAATTAGTGATGAGTCTTTGTTTTATTTAATGAGTAGAGGAATTAATGAAGAAAAGGCCACTGAACTCATTATTTTAGGATTTATTGATCGCTTTAAAGAAGAATTACCAATGGAGTATGCTGTAGAATTAAACCAATTAATAAAAAGAAATTTGTAAAAGTAATAAATTTAGTAAATGAGTTTTATTAATAGATAAAAAAACAAAATTCGGTGTGATGAATTTTGTTTTTTTGTGAAAAAAATTAAGCAAAAATAAAATAAGACCGAATTGATAGAAATAATTTATTTTTGTATGCTAGCAACTAGAAAGGAGGGAAAATGCTAAATCAAGTAGTCTTAGTTGGTAGATTAACAAGAGAGATCCAAATTAATAAAGCAGATACTGGTAAGAAAATAGCCAACATTACATTAGCTGTTCCCCGCAGCTTTAAAAATATGGATGGTTTATATGACACCGATTTTATTGATTGCATTCTTTGGGATAGTGTAGCTACCAATACTTCTGAGTACTGCCATAAAGGCGATATTTTAGGTGTAAAAGGACGGATTCAATCTCGAATTGTTGATCAAAATGACACCAAGCGTAATGTTTTGGAAGTTATTGCTGAAAAAGTAACTTTTTTAACTTCGAATAATGATAAAAATAAAAAAAATGAAAAGTAAAGTTTATTTTTAGTTAACTTTGACCATTTTATCTTTTGGAATAATTATAATTAAGTTGAAGAAGATAATTATATGAGGTGAGATTATGCTTCTTGGCAAAAGAATTAAAACCCTAAGAAAAGAAAAAGGATTGACTCAACAAGAACTTGGTAATTTAATTAATGTCACTAAGGTTAGTATTTGTTGCTATGAAAATGAAACAAGAGTCCCAACACTTGAAACTTTAGTAGCTCTTGCTAAAGTGTTTAAAGTGGATATTAATTATTTTGTAGGAAATGATTATGAAATTGTAGCCGAAGATAAAGAAAAGTATTCTGTTTTTGTAGCAAAAGAAGAGTTAGAATTTATTCAAGAAATTAGAAAATATAATAGTTTATACAATAAAATTATAGAAAATCCTAAAAGATGTGCAGAGTTAATTGATTTAAAAATGAGATAATCATAAATTAATGATTGTCTTTTTTTTATAATAAAAAATAGAGAGTATAACTTATTATATGTATGCTATAATAGATATAAGGTAGGTGTGGGTGTGATTAAAATTAGAAAATTTGAAGAAAAATATTTAACGTCATTAAATTTATTATTAAAGGAAGCATATGATGTTGAAAGAGTAGGAAATATTAATAATGATGTGATTGAATTAATTGCAATCAATAATGAAGAAGTTGTAGGATATTTAAACATTAATAAATTATATAATCCAATTAATAATATTTATTATGGGTATATTAATTATGTATGTGTTTTGAAAAAATTTAGAAGAAGAAATATTGCTACTAGTTTATTTAAAGAAGTTGAAGATATTGCTAAACGTGAAGAAATGATATACTTAGAATTAACTAGTAATTCTAAAAGAATTGAAGCTCATAAATTGTACACAAAATTAAATTTTAAAATGCGAGATACGAATGTTTTTAGAAAAGAGTTTTGACATTTATTAATATTCTTAATAAAAAATAGTTTGCAAGTTTTTATGTAAAAGTTGAAAAAATTGACGTAAAGTAAAAAAAAGTATTTATCAAACATTGATATATGTGTTATACTTATAATATAGAAAGGTAGATGAATATAATGAAAAAAACTTTAAGTATATTATGTGTTGGTTTTTTGTGCTTTTTCACTGTAATAATAGATGCAAAAGCGCTTACAATTGAGAGTACTCCTCTTCCTGAAACAGTTAAAAGAAAAAATGGTTATTCTTTTAAACATTATTCAGGTGATGAAGCTAAGAGTCAAATTATTAATGTTAAGTCTGATGATAGTACATATCAATTATATTGTTCTGATGCAACTAATGTAACAATTAATGATGGTGACACTCTAAAATTGGGAGACAAAATGCCTTATGGGATTGCTTATATCCTATTAAACAGTTATCCTACTAAAAATTTAATTAGTGGAGTTACAGCATCAGACATACAAGAACAAGCTACTTTTTGTGGACAAGCTGATGAAATGATGAATGTTTGGATTACTCAATCTGCTATATGGGCATATCAAGGAACTATTTCTTATGAAAAGCCAGTATCACCATCTTTAGAGTTTACTAATGTTGGTATGGCAGATTCTAGTGGAGGACAGAGCTGTGATCAAATAAAATATAGTGGTTCAGATTTAACTGGATATATCTTATGGAATAGTTATGTTAATAACTTAGTTCGTTCAGCTAAAACAGTTCAAGATCCAAGTAATACTGATTTGAATGTTACTGTAGATAATAAGTGGACTCATAAGGATGGTGTATATACTTCCAGTTTGATTTCAGTTGCTCCATCAAATGATCAAGTATCATATTCTGAATATGAACCATTTTTAACTGCACCAGAGGGAGTCAAATTATATAATGAAAATGGTACAGAAGTATCTGGTACTGTTCCTGCTGGAACAAGGTTATATGTAGTTGTTCCAGATAGTGTAGCTGCCAGTGGACCATTGATTAAATTAGCTTTTAACACAACTGTTTCCTTTAAACAAGCTTATCAATACGTAGATGAGACAAGTAAACATCAGCCTTCAGTTTTAGTAACTACAGATACTTCATCTATTGCTGCTGGAATTGAAACTACGCTTCTTCCTGACACAGGCTTTTCAATGTCAAGTTCTATTTACTTTGTTGGATTTATAATTTTGTTATGTGGAGCAGGCATTATATACGTAAATATTAAGCCAAAAAAACAAACTGATGAATAAAAAAATTAAAAAGAGTCAGATATGTTTATTTGGCTCTTTACTTATTATAATTGGAACTTTTACCTTAGCATATAATCATATATCATCGTTAAAAGAACAATTATTTTCTAATATGAAATTTAACATTGATAATGATTATAGCGACGAAATAATTGAAGATATTCCCGAAGTAGAAGAAATAAATCATACAGATAATAATACAGAAGTTAAACAGGAACCATCAATCGATTATAGTAAATATCTAGGAATATTAGAAATACCAAAGATAAAATTAAAACGAGGATTTTATGGAACCGAATCTAGATATAATAGTATCGAATATAATGTTACTTTGGTTGGCGGATCAACTATGCCTGATGTTCAAAATGGAAATTTGATTTTAATGGCTCATTCAGGGACAGCTTATATTTCTTATTTCGCTTATTTATATAAATTAAATATTGGAGATGTAGCTTATGTTACTTACAATAATTTTAAATATAAGTATCAAATTGTAAACATTTATAACATCCCAAAAACAGGACAGGCTACCATTACTAGAAATATGGAAAAAACTTGTTTAACTTTAATTACTTGTACTAAAGATAGTGATACTGAACAAACTATTTATATTTTAGAACAGATTTAATAAGGAGGTAAAACTAGATGGAAATGACTGTAATTGATAAATTAATACTAATTTTTAAATATATTACTTCCTCATTTATGGGAATTGAACTATTTTTACTTAGTCTTATACTGTTCTTATTTACTATCTTGAATATTAAGAAAAATAATAAAATAGTCAAAATTATGTCAATTATCTTATGCGCAAGCTTTTTAGTTGGATTAATGATTGCTTATAGATCGTATGCTATGGAAAGTATTGATAGTTTTATTAGCATTATTTTAAGCTATTTATATTTTCCGTCAATGATAGTATATTTTTTCATTATATTAATAACTACCATTGCCTTTATTTGTACTATTCTATCTAAAAAAATGGCTAAGAGTAAAAAGATAATTAATTGTATATCCTTAAGTTTCCTTTATTTTTGTTTTATGGCAATTATCGCTTTAGCAACAAAGGGTAACATAGATTTATCAGTTGTTAATGAATTATATAAAAATGATACGATATTGTCATTTGTTCAAATTAGTAATATGGTCTTCTTTTTATGGATTGAATACACTGCATTATATTATTTTTATAAATTTTTAGAGTCAAAACTTGATTAAAAAACATTAAAAAGTTCACACTAATAAGGGTGAATTTTTTTATGGTTATTAGATTAGGCTATGCTTGTATTAGTAATACGTTAGAAGGTATTACTACCTCAACCAATTATACTTATACAGCATATTCCAAAGAAAAAAATAATGCAAAATTAGATCAAATAATTAAATCTAATTTAACAGCTTTAGAACAAATTATTGATTATAATATCGCAAATAACATTCATTTTTATAGATTATCTTCACGGATTATTCCCTTGGCCACTAAAAAAGAAGTTGTATTTGACTATTTAACTAAGTATGATAATTATTATGATAAAATAGCATCAAAAATAAAAAAATCACAAATGCGAATAGATTTTCATCCTGATCAATTTTGCGTCTTAAATAGCACTAATCAAGAAGTAGTTTTAAACAGTATAGAAATTTTAAAGTATCATTATAATTTGTTAAAAAAATTAAAAGTAGCCAAAAAAATTTTGGTCCTTCATATAGGGAGTAATACGTTTGGTAAGAAAAATTCTTTATCTAGATTTATTAATAATTATCAGAAATTACCAACATATATAAAAAAAGCTATTGCTGTTGAAAATGATGATAAAGTCTTTAATATTGATGATTGTCTTTACTTAAATCAAAAATTAGGGATTCCTGTTATTTTAGATTATCATCATTATGTATGTAATAGTGGCGACATAAATTTAGATGATAAGTTAGAAAAGATTTTTAATACTTGGCAGGATATAAACCCAAAAATTCATTTTTCATCTCCTAAAAATTTAACTAAAAAAGAGATGAGAAGTCATAGTGATTATATTGATTGTAATAAATTTATTGAATTTATAGAAAAAATAAAAAAATATAAAATTGATATTGATATCATGATTGAGGCTAAGAAAAAAGATGAAGCCCTGTTTCGTTTAGTTAGAGAGTTAAAATATAAAACTAATTATCATTTTATTGACGATACTAGTTTTGAACCTTAATTTTATTATCTATTTTTTGAGCATAATACTCATCAAAAGTAATATTTTTATCATGAATATATTTAGCTATTTTTTCTCCTACATAACGATAGTGCCATGATTCATATTGATATCCTGTAATATTTTCCTTACCATCAGGATATCTTAAGATAAATCCATATTTATAAGCATTATCTTGCATCCAAATAAAAGAATCAGTTTTTTCAAAGTTAGTATAATCAATAACACCATCATAAACATCTACACATAAACCAGTTTGATGTTCTGAAAACCCAGGACGAGCTGAGTAAGTATCAGCAGCATTAACACCATCATTAGCAACGTAACGATTATATAATTGCTCTTGATACTGAAAACTACGATAGCTAGACATTGCTATAATTTTTCGGTTGTCATTTAATGCTGCGGAGGCCATTTTTTCAAAAGCATCTTTAGCAACTTTAACTAATCTCATTCCACTTCTAGCATACTTAACTGATATATTTTCTAAGTTATCAGGAATATATGAACTATCTAAATATAAATATTTATTAACTAATATATATTCTTTATTTAAATAAGGAGTTTTTTGAGTATTAGTATAAAAACTATTATCAAGACCAATATTTACATAGGTAACAACATTTTCTGTTGAAAGATCAGGATTTTTTTTATGGTAAGATTCATATCTTTTTTTGTATTTAGAATTATAAAAATCAAATTGTTCATATTTTGATTTAGTTGCCACTGATTTTTTTTCACTAGTATCATTTATTTTTACCATGAAAATAAAAATTAAGAAGATAATAATTAATCCTAAAATTAATATTTTAAATATTTTTTTCATACGTTCACCTACCATAATCATACAACAAAATTATTCATTTATGTATATTTTTTTCAAACACAACATAGTAAATTATAGGAGGAAGTTATGAAAAAAATTATATATATATTTCTATTCTTACTAGTAATGATTCCATTCCAAGTTAAGGCAGAAAAGAAGGATAACGATATTGGTTTAATAAAAAATGCGGTATCTGGGGTTCTTATGGAAGCTTCATCTGGACAAATTATTTATGAAAAAGAAAAAGATAAACAAGTTGCAGTAGCATCGATGACGAAAATGGTTGCCCAAACAATAATTTTAGAAAAAATAGAAAGTGGTCAAATCAAATGGTCAGATATTGTTACGGTAAGTGAAAATGCATCAGGTATGGGAGGTTCACAAATATATTTAACAACAGGGGAAAAGATGAGTGTTGAAGATTTATTTAAGGGAATATCTATGGCTAGTGCTAATGATGCAGTAGTCGCAATGGCTGAATATATTAGTGGGAGTGAAAAAGCATTTGTTAAATTAATGAATAAGAAAGTCAAAGAATTAGGTTTAAAAAATACAGTTTTTAAAAATAGTACGGGACTTGATGAAGAAGGACATTATTCATCAGCTTATGATATGGCAATTATCGCTAAAAATTTATTAAGTCATCAAGATATATTAAAATTTTCATCGATATATGAAGATTATTTAAGACAAAATACTGATAACAAATTTTGGCTTGTTAACACTAATAAGTTAGTTAGATTTTATGAAGGTGCAGATGGTTTAAAAACAGGGCATACTGATGCAGCTAAATATTGTTTGGCTGCTACTGCAAAAAAAGATAATATGCGATTAATTGCCATTGTTTTAGGAGAAGAAGAAAGTAAAGTTAGAAATAGTGAAACTATGCAATTACTAGATTATGGCTTTAATACTAAAAAAGTTTCTCTTTTAAAAAAGAAAGATGAAGTCATTGAGGAAATAAAATTTGATAAAGGAAATAAAGAAAAAATTGCGATTATGCCTAAAGAAGATGTAGGAGTGTTAGAAGATAAACAAGATAGTGGTAAAAGCTATAAATATGATGTTAAAATAGATGAGTTGGAATTACCTATAAAAAAAGGTGATGTAGTGGGAACTATTTCTGTAATTCATAACAATAAAAAAGTAACCACAGTTGACTTGGTAACCAGTACTAATGTAGAAAAATTAAATTATTTAGAATTATATATACAAACTATTAAAAATAGTATTTTAGGGATTATTAATTAAATACTTAATGATAACTAGCTAATTGAGCTAGTTTTTTGTTTTATTTGACAATAAATTTATTAAAAAAGAAATTCTTTTGTTTTTTTCTAGTAGATGTTATAATAAGAAAGAAGGATTGGTTTGTAATGAAAAAGACAGTATTAATTTTAGGAGCGGGTCCAGCAGGACTTGCCGCAGCATATAAGTTATTAAATGAAAGTAAAGATTATAAAGTTATAATTCTAGAAAAACAAAAAGAAATTGGTGGTCTTTGTAAAACCATAGATTTTAAACAAAATAAACTTGATTATGGAGTACATTTTTATAGAATTAGCGAGTATAAAGAAGTAAATGATATTATTTATAATTTAATTCCTATTGAAGATAATATATCCATTCAGTTAACTAAACAAGAAAAAGATAGATATGTTAAAAAAAATCAAAATCAGGAAAATAGTGATAATATTATGTTGATTAAAGAAGCTACATCTAATATTTATTTTGATAATAAATTTTATGAATATCCTATTAAAATTAACTTAGATACTATAAAAAAAATGGGTATAATAAATTTAATTGCTATTGCCTTTAGTTATTTAAAAGTATTAATTTTTAAAAAGAAAGAAACTAATTTAGAAAATTATTATATTAATCGTTATGGCAAGAAGTTTTATTCAATGTTTTTCTTAGACTATACTAAAAAGGTATGTGGTGTTGATCCTAAAGATATTGATATTGATTGGGGAAAACAGCGAATTAGAGATACTTCTTTAATTAGTATTGTTAAAGAAAAAATATTTAAAAGTAAAAAAGTTAATAATGAACCATCTTTAATTAAAGAGTATTATTATCCAAAGTATGGTTGTGGACAAACATATGAAAAATTAGTTGATAAAATTATTAAACTGGGAGGTATTATTCTTACTAATAGTTATGTTAAAGATATTATAATTAAAGATAATAAAATTACTAAAGTTAATTATTTTGAAAACAAAGAATTAAAAGAATTAGAAGTTGATTATTTGATTAATAGTATAGCTTTAAAGGATTTTGTTAGTTTAATTAGAGATGATACAGCTTCAAAATCGCTTGTTAGTGAAATTCAAAGATTACCATTTAGAGATTTAATCTTAGTAAATATTATTCTTACTAAAAAAGACATGTTGAAACTGTCTAGTTTTCAAGAGATTAAAGAAAATAGTTGGGTATTTATTCAAAATCCAGATGTAAAATTTGGTAGAATTAAAATAGCTAATAATTGGTCTAATTATATGTTAAAGGATAAAGGTAGTGAACAAGTATTATTAACTTTAGAGTATTGTTGTGATAGTAAAGATCCAATTAATAAAATGACTAATGATAAATTGATTAATCAGGTAAAAAAAGAATTAAAACTACTTAAATTATATCCAAAAAGTGGTATTAAAGATTATAAAATAACTAAAGTTAAAAACGCTTATCCTGCATACTATGGAGTCTATAGTAATAGACAATCATTTATTAATTATTTAAATAAATATAAACAGATATATTTTGTGGGTAGAAATGGGCAACATCAATATATTGATATGGATAAAGCAATGTATACAGGATTATGTGCTAGTAAAGAAATTTTAAATAAAACTAATAATAAGAAAAGAGTTTGGTTATAACAAATTTAAAATATATTCGGAGGCAATATGAAAAAGAAAGTATTTGTAACTGGAGGTAGTGGCTTTTTAGGGATTAATTTAATTAGAGAATTATTAAAACAAGGATATGATGTTGTTTCTTATGATGTTGTTCCTTTTACCTATGAAGACTGCCAAAATAAAATAACTAGTGTTGTAGGGGATATTAGAAATATCAAAAAATTAAAACGAGCTATGCAAGATTGTAATTATGTTGTTCATTGTGCAGCAGCGCTACCTTCGTATAAAAAAGAAGATATTTATACTACTGATATAGATGGAACTAGAAATGTTTTAAAAGTTGCGAGTGATTTTAAAGTAAAAAGATTTGTTGATATTTCTTCAACTGCTGTATATGGTGTATATGATCATTTTCCTCTTTTGGAAGATGATCCATTAAAGGGGGTTGGACCCTATGGTATTGCTAAAATAAAAGCCGAAGAAGAGTGTCTAAAATATCGTAAGAAAGGTCTTCCTGTGGCAATATTAAGACCTATGACTTTCGTAGGACCTGAGCGATTAGGAGTTTTTTCTCTTTTATACGATTGGGCTTATACAGGACATAATTTTCCAATGATAGGTAGTGGAAATAATAAATTTCAACTACTAGATGTAGCGGATTTGGTAGATGTTATTATTACATGTCTTACTGTTGATAAACGTAAAATGAATGATACATTTAATATTGGTAGCAACAGTTTTCAAACGATGAAAGCGGATTATCAAGCAGTTTTAGATTGTGCTGGTTATGGTAAAAAAATAAAACCTTTTCCTAAAATAATAGCGCTTACGGGTTTAAGATTTTTAGATCTATTTCATTTATCTCCACTATATAAATGGGTTTATGAAACAGCAGTTAAAGATTCAGTAGCATCCATTACTAAGGCTCAAAAAAAATTAGGGTTTAATCCAAAATATTCGACAAAAGATGCTTTGATAAGGAATTATAAATGGTATATAGATAACATAAATAAGTTTAAAGATGCAACAGGGAAGACTCATCGAGTACCATGGAAACAAGGAATTTTAAAGATTGTAAAAAAAATCTATTAATTTGATATATAATAATTGAATAAATTTGAGGTGAGCTATGAAAAAATGTGTCATTATTTATAATCCCCAAAGTGGAAGATTAAAAAAACGAGAAACTTTAGAGTCATTTTATGATATTTTAAGAGATCATGGCTATGAGGCAGAAATCAAATATACATCCAAAAAGAAAGATGCTACGAGGATTCTACAGGACTTAGATTATGCTGATTTAGTAATTAGTGCTGGTGGTGATGGAACTTTAAATGAGGTAATTACTGGTAATTTACTAAGAAAAGAACCACTTACTTTAGCCAATTTACCAATGGGTACTACTAATGATGTTGGAAACATGTATGGATATACTAAAAATAATTACACTAAAAATTTAGAGTTACTTTTAGATGGTGTTAAAAAGAAAATAGATGTTTGTTTTATTAATGATACTCCCTTTGTTTATGTAGCTTGCTTAGGGGACTATGTCGATATGGCTTACTCAACCCCTAGAAGTTTAAAGAAAAAATATGGCAAAATTGCTTATGTTATGTATGGTTTCAAACAATTACTTAACAAAATTAACTCATATGACGTTAAATATACAATAGATGGAAAAACATATGAGGGAAGATATTCATTCTTCTTCATTACTAATGCTAGCCGAGTGGCGGGAGTTGATGACGTTTATTATGATGTTAAACTAGATGATAATAAATTTGAAGTAGCTTTTTGTTATGTTAAAAATAAAGCAGAATTAATGAAAATTTTTTTCCTAGTAAATACAATGGACTTAAAAGATGTTCCAGGAATTGTTTATCATCAAACTAATAATTTAGAAATAGAATTTTTAACTGCTCCTAAAGTATCCTGGTGTATAGATGGTGAAGAATATAAAAGTAGTAAGAAAAAATTTACTTTTAGAATTGATAAAAATACCAAGATGGTTTTACCTAGAAAAAACATTGTTAAATTATTTGAAAAGAAAGATGAAAATATTAAAGAAAATGAATAGATAGTTATTATAATTATAAAGAAGAATATTTTTAGCAATTTATAAATATTCTTTTTTTGTCGATTACTTTTTTTAGGAGATTTTGTCGAATTACTTTTAAAAATAAATCAAATGGGTTTATAGTGTTTCTACGAGGTGATAATGTGTTGGAAATAAGTTTAGCAGTTATAAAGGGAATTCCTTTTATTAATTTAGAGGGAATTATAACTCCCAGTAATTTTTTTAAACTAGGCCAGGAAATTAATCAATTGCTTTATGATGTTGGTTTCAAGTATTTTGTTTTTGATTTTAGTAATACTTCTACTGTCGAAGATACTATCTATAATGATCTTCAAAGTAAACTAGTTGAAATATTACTAAATTGTGGACAAGTAGTCTTATGTGGTATTGATAATAAAGAAAAAATAGGATACACGGAAGAACAATTATTCTATGTAAATAATAAGCAAGAAGCATTTAATTATTTATATTTATAAGAAAGGTGATAATAATGGATCAAAATCAAGCTTTAGATATTTTATTAGATAATGAATATATAGTTTATAGTATTATTAATAAATATAATGGTTATAAAGATAAAGAAGATTTATATCAAGTGGGAATGATGGGATTGCAAAAAGCTTTACAAAAGTATGTTCCTAATAAGGAATGTAAGTTTTCTTCATACGCTTATAAATATGTATTAGGGGAAGTTACAGAATATATGCGGAGTAATAATAGTTTAAAGATTAGTAGAGAAACGATCAAACAGAAACAAAAAGTCAATAAAACAAGAGACTTATTAAGACAAAAACTAGCAAGAGAACCAACTAGTTTAGAAATAGCTTTAGTGTTAGATATGGAAGAATCTGATGTTATAACTATTGAAAATATCCAAGGAGAAATAAGAAGTTTAGATTATGAATTTTCAGATACTGAATATAATTTATATAATTCAATTAAAGTAGAAGACCAAGAAACAAAACCAGAAATAATGGATTTGAAGGTTCAGTTAGAACAATTAAATAAAGATGAACAGGAATTAATTTA
>CANQZM010000027.1 GCA_947628345.1 uncultured Bacilli bacterium | reverse complement strand
GATTCTTCTCCAGGTCTTTTGTATTTATAATGTTTTGCTTTTGATTTGATTTTTAATATTTTACATACTTTATGTACTAAATTATCACTTACTACCCATCCTGTTTCTTCCAATATAACTTTTCTTATTCTATGATAACCGTAACTAGGTTTTCTTTTATGTATATCTTGAATTAAAACTCCTAAATCTTTTCTATTTATTTCATATCTATTTAAGGTAACTTTGCTTTTAAACCACTTATAATATCCCGATCTTGATACATTCATTATTAAACATAACGATTTTACATTATATTCTTTACTTAATTTTTCAATTATTTCAAATTTTACTTGCGTTATTTCGTGAATTTTACAATTGTACCATCTCCTTTCATTAGGTATCCTTTTTTTAATAATTCATTCTCAATTCTTAATTTCATATTTTCATATTCTAATTGTTCTTCTTTAGTTAAGTTCTTCTTATTTTGATATTTACTTAAAGGATTACCTGGTTTCTTTTTGTTTTTTAATCCTTCCATACCGTTTTCGTTATATTTTTTTATCCATGCATGAAGTAATCCCGAACTAATTCCCATTTCCTTAGAATAGGTCCATAGACCTTTTTCCATTTTTAATAATGGCTCAATTATTTCGTATTTTTCTTCTGCTGTCAAATGTTTAAACTTTTGACCTTTTGTAGCCATTTCATCATCTCCTTATCTTAATTATATCAAAAATAAAAGTGCACACTTTTTTTTGTGTCCACTTTTATCATACAACTTCATTGTTATCATACTTCTTTTTAACATTAAAATTTTATTTTCACTCTAAATCAGCTTCTTTAATAGTAATTAAATAGATATCATTTTTATTCATAATATAGAAGTGACATTTACTATGGTTAGATACATTGTAATACATTATTGGTAATTTTAAATTATCCCTAACATCTAATAATTCTTCAAAACTAGCTACCCTTATTACATTATGATCTCTACTGTCATAATCAGTAGAAGTTTCTACTATTAAACGATCATATTCTCTTAATATTTTTTTAATATATTTATCATATTTATTATGTTTTTCTAGAGCAAATGTTAATAATTTAATTACTTTGATTAAACTTATCATTGCAATAAGTGTACTTATAGCCCCAACAATAGCAGCATAAACATCAAATGTTAATTTAGCATTGGTTATTGCTTGATGATTAGAATCACCCTCCTGCGAATCTAATAATATTTCAACAGCTCTTTCTGATAATGGAATTTTAACTGCTGTATCCTCACTATCATTTAGACTAATAACATCATCATCTGTACAATTTTTTGTTACTTTTAAATATACTTTCAAATAACTATTAGTTTCCACACCATATTTTGCCTTGTAAGCATTAGTAATATCATTATAGTGATCATAATCAATATTGATTGTTTCCTTTATATTAAGTGTATTATTATTTTCTAATTGTTGACTTTTCTCAGTTGATAAAGCATATTCTTTTTTTAAGAAAGTAGCATTAGTACTAGGATCTTCTATAACTAATTCACCAAGTATCTGATATGTGAAATTAATCGAATATGGTTCATCAATATTAAAATTATAATCAAAATCAACATTTATAGTATCTATTAAATTAGCAACATAAATCATATCCTTATTTAAATACTGATCATCATAAAAAGTATTAGGTTTCAAATAGACTTTATAGTCTAAGGCTTTACGTTCACTATAATTAATAACCCTAGATTCACTATAACTGAAAGTTTTATTAACTAAGAAAATACTAATTAATAAGAATACAACAAAAATTGCAGTAGCTATACCTAAACGCATACTATAGCTTACATATATTTTATGTTTGGATGAACGCGTATTCGTATTATTGTTTTTCTTATTCTTGTTATCCATTACTTTATTATCAGTTTCAAGATCACCTGCATTATTAATAATTTCTTCATCAGTTACAATATTACCTTCGCCATCAATAATTTCTTCATTGATTTCAGTATTATTTGTACCATCAATAAATTCTTCACCGGTTACAATATTACCTTCACCATCAATAATTTCTTCATCGGTGTCACTAATTATTTCATCTCTAGTTTCGATATTATCAGTATCATTCAATATTTGATCATCAATCTCAATATTATCCTTATTATCAAGATCCATAAACATCCTCCTTTTATTCTCTTATATTATTACAAGTTTCTTAACCATACTGACGGTAATCCAATATAAGGTATCTTTATATTTACTACTCCTATAATCATATCCTCTGTTACTGTCCAGCTATCTCGGTTATTATTAGCATCACCTTTAGTATAAAAATAAGTTTCATTCTTATAGTCAATTTTTTCTACTACTCTATGCACAATAATACGCTCACCATATTTAAATGCCACCACCTGACCTTTAGGTATTTTTTTTCTATCTTGCCATTTTACCTTTTCAATTATTACAACATCACCTTTATAAATAGCTTTTTCCATACTACCACTACCAATTACTATAGCATGATAATGAAAATAACCTGATGTAATATAAACTAAAAATAAAACTACTAATAAAGGTATAATAAGTAAAGATACTCTTTTTTTATTATAATCCCTAGGTATATCTTGATCTTGGGCTTTTTCAAATATTAAATATAGCCTATAACAAAGAATCATTGGTAAAACCAGCCATATAACTGAGTAAAAATATTGATTTGGATTAGGAACTATAGGAATTAAATACAAGAATAATTCAGCTACTAGTCTATATAATATAACTGGCTTGTAACCACTCTTTAGAGTTACATAACTACCAAATATATTAGTACTGATTGCAGGGAATACAGTAATTGCTAAAAGCAGAAATATCTCATAATTTGATCCATGTAAATTCATCCTAATACCTGATGATATATCCATAAAAATAAATAATAACGTGGTTATAACATAGAGTATTTTTTTTGGTTGTGATTTTATCATCATATTATATCTTAAATATTCCTTTGCAATTATTCCTAAAACAATTGGTAATATAATATGTATTAAACTATACATATTATAATAATTATCTATTTTAGCAAAGCCTATCACGAGACCCAATAGATAATACAAGATAAAGAACACTAAGAAAAATATAATCTCTTCCATTATTATATCTTTAGTACATGTATGCCTATCTTTTTCTAAACCTAAAGTAAATTTAAAGCTAATTATAATAACCAACAAAAATATAAACATTTTGTAATTACCTAACATACCTGAAATAAAACTATTAAAGAATAATACGATAAAAATTACTAATTCATAAAGTAATAGAAATATATAACCCCTTTTCATATTCGCCTCCTAAAATAGTATTGTATCCCATATATTAAGTAATATAATATATTTATTTAGTCTTCAGCATAACTTTAATATACTATGTATAATTTTAAATACCCGTGATTATATTATTTTTATTTTTCACTATATCTATCATAGTATCAATATGTGAAGTATCATTATCTTTAAAATTTATACCAACTAACAATAGTATAAACTGAAAATTCCTCAAAAAGCCTAACACTACAACACCGTTGTACTTACAACAATTATCCTTAGAAGAACTTTCTATTAATGACTTCACCTCCTATCATTACACACTATATTAATAGTTTAACTCCTACCCTTTTTTTTGTCAAGAAATATGTTATTTGGTTTGGGTTTTTTACAAAAAAAATTATAAACTTTTATATTTTCCAAATTTTATAGATATTTTTAGTATCTTTTTAATAAAATATCATATTTCCCTACACCAATATAGAACATCTGGAAATGTTCTTTTTTCTATGATTAGATTAATTACTTTTTCTTTCTAAATTTTACCGGAACTCAAAATATCCATTAAAAAATTTTTTATAAATTATTAATTAACTGTTTATATTTATTCTTAAAAATCTTAATGATATTAACCATTTAAACAAAAATAAGAACAAATTATATTAAAATTATCTTGTTCTTACTTTGAAATAGAAACAACTTAGTAACAATAACAATTTGTTATTTATTATCTTGAGAACTATAATTTAAGGTAATTGATCCATAATCTATTGAAAAATCAGATATAACAGTATTAACACCTGTATACGTTATATTAATTATAACTTCATGAGATTCCCCAGCAGTTAGTTTAGCTGATTTTATTGAGGCATTTGTGGTGGTTTTGCTAGTATATAAATCACCACGTTTATTATCTCGTATGGTAACAGACAGCGTAACATCCTCACAAACTGTTAACACATGAGAAGCAGCATTACAAGACGGATCCCTATTATTATTAGAATAGACTACACTAGTTAAATAAGCATCTATATCTCCAATATTTCTAACATAAAATATATAACTTATTCCCCCTTTATATCCAAAAGTACCACCAATATTATTAATAGTAGTAGCAGTCATAGTAACACTATTAGCACTATTTACTTGTGTATTACTATGAGAGCCACCATAACTGTAAGATTTATTAATCCTGCTACCCTCAAGATTAGTTGAATTTGATGCTGTTGATAATGTAACTTTAAATTTCGAACTATCTCCTTTTACAATAGCTTGTATATTTTGCATTTTTAAAGTAGTAGAATAAGCTGAAAATCCTATTGAATATCCAAATACTGCAATTGTTAAGGCAATAATAGCAATTATTCTAGTATTTCTATTTCTATTTTTATTCATTAACAACTCATCTCCATCCTACTTATTCTCTCTTTAGAATATCATTTTATACATGTTCCCGTCAATATTTTTAAACATAATTTTATCATTTTTTTATTGTAGAGATACCATCCTAGATAATTTGATAATTTTGAAAATTAAGAATATAATATTAACAAATCAATTTAATTTTTATTAAGTAAAACAATGTAACTATAATGTATTACCCTAAACTATTTTTTAGGAGATGATAATTTGATAGATATGCATTATGATATATTAACTATACTTTATACTTGTTATATGAAAAATGACTTTTCTTATATAGAAAAATTAGTTAGTGATTTAAAAGATGTTAAAGGAATTATTGCTAATCTTTATTTCATGGATAATAATAGAATGAAAAGTGAGCTTAATATAGAAAATATAGATGTCTTTGAAATGTTTAAAATTAGTACTAATCTATTTAAAGAATATTTTAAAGATAAAAAAGTTTTATTTAGTATTGAGGGTTGCGATTATATAAATGATTTAGAAGAATTAGAAAATTTGTACAATTTAGGATTAAGAAATATTCTATTAGTATGGAACAATGAAAATAAATATGGTTCCGGTAATCAAACTAATAAAGGTTTAACAAATTTAGGTAAAAATTTTATTACTAAAGCAGTATCTTTAGGAATATGTATAGATCTTTCTCACATGAATAAAAAAACTTTTTGGGATACAATAGATTTATTAAATAAATTAAAAAGTGATGGCTACAAGGTTAAAGTAATAGCGAGTCACTCTAATAGTTATAGTTTATGTCCTAATACTAGAAATTTAGATGATGAACAATTACTTGCTGTTAAGAATTTAGGTGGTATAGTAGGAGTTGTTGGCTATGGTCCTTTTATAAATGAACAACAAAAGGATTTAGCCAAAAATTATTTAGAACATATTAAGTACTTGGAAAAGAAACTAGGAATAGACCATATTGGCATTTCTACAGATAATATGGATTTCGCAGTTGATTTATTTAATATTGATGAAGATATAAGCCTATTTAATCATAAAACCATTAAAAATCAGTTGACTAATCTTTTAAGTAATTATTATAATAAAGAAGAACAAGAAAAAATATTGTTTAAAAATATAGAAAATTTTTTTGAGGTATAAAATGAATAATTTGTTAAAATATTTTAATAATCAAGAATTAGAATTTATAAGAAAGATGGAAGACACATGTGTAAAAGCCTATTTTATTATCGAAAGAGTTTTTAAGGATGTAGTAGATAAGGGAGGAAATCCATATTTACAACATCTTTACTATGTAGCAAGTAAGCTTGATACTGAAGAAGAAAGAACAGTAGGTCTTTTACATGATATAATTGAAGATACACAAATTAATGAAAGTGATTTAAGGGAAGTTGGATTTAATGATACAATAATTAATGCCATTTTATTAGTAACAAAACAAGCAGATGAAACTTATTCACAATTTATTGATAGAATTTTAAATAGTAATAATATGATAGCTATAAAAGTAAAGAAAGCTGATATGGAAAATAATATGGATTTAAGTAGAATATCTAATCCAACAGTAAAAGATTATCACAGAAAAGAGAAAAAATATGCTCCACAGTATAAAAAAATAATAAGTTACATTGAAAGGAAGTAATAGTATGTTAGATATCAAATTTGTAAGAGAAAACCAAGAATTAGTTAAAGAAAATATTAAGAAAAAATTTCAAGATGAAAAGTTACCTTTAGTTGATGAAGTAATACAATTAGATTCTAAAGTCAGAGAATTAAAATTAAAAGGAGATACGCTTAGACAGGAAAGAAATACCACTAGTGATGAAATTGGTATATTATTTAAACAGAAAAAAACTGATGAAGCTAACCTAAAAAAAGAACAAGTAATAAAAATTAATGAACAACTTAATAAAATTGAAAATGAGGAAAATAATTTATTGAGTGAATTAAAAGAAAAAATGATGATCATTCCTCAAATTATAGATGATTCTGTTCCTATTGGTAAAGATGATTCTGAGAATGTAGAGCTTGAAAGATTTGGAGATCCTGTTATTCCTGATTATGAAATACCCTACCATGCAGATATTTGTAATGCTTTAAATGGATTAGATAAAGATTCTGCTGGTAGAACTAGTGGTAATGGTTTCTATTATTTAATGGGAGATATTGCTAGAGTTCATTCTGCGATGATTTCCTATGCCAGAGATTTTATGATTGATAAAGGTTTCACTTATTGCATACCTCCATTTATGATTAGAAGTGATGTAGTCAATGGTGTTATGTCTTTTGCCGAAATGGAAAATATGATGTATAAAATAGAAAATGAAGATTTATATTTAATTGGAACCTCAGAACATTCTATGATTGGAAAATTTAAAGGACAAATTGTTAAAGAAGAAGATTTACCTATTACTTTAACTTCTTACTCCCCTTGTTTTAGAAAAGAAGTTGGAGCTCATGGATTAGAAGAACGTGGATTATATCGTGTTCATCAATTTGAAAAACAAGAAATGGTAGTTTTATGTAAAAAAGAAGATGCTATGGATTGGTATAATAAAATGTGGAGTTATACTGTTGAATTTTTTAGAAGTTTAGATGTTCCTGTTCGAACTTTAGAATGTTGTAGTGGTGACTTAGCCGATTTAAAAGTTAAATCTTGTGATGTAGAAGCATGGAGTCCAAGACAACAAAAATATTTTGAAGTAGGTTCTTGTTCCACTTTAGGTGATGCTCAAGCAAGACGTCTAAGCATTAGAGCTAAGGGAGAAAATGGTAATTATCTATTAGCTACTTTAAATAATACTGTGTTAGCTTCTCCTCGTGGATTAATTGCATTTTTAGAAAATAATTATCAAAAAGATGGATCAATTAAGATTCCAAAGGCATTACAACCATATATGGGTGGTAAAGAAAAGATAGAGAAAAAATAGATGATTTAACTGTTTATTGTATAAAATAAGTATGCATAGACGAATTATCAATAAATATTATTATTACTCATGTAGAATATAATCAGATAAAATAGAGAATAAAAAGAAGTATAAGAAAACTTTTTAAGAGTCTATGTACTTCTTTTTATTTAGTTATATCATCTATATTTTTAATGAGTTAAATTATATTGAAGAAAAGTACCGAAAGTGGTAAAAATATTCAATAAATAAGTTTTTCCAATCAAACCAAAAAAAATATAAAAATAAAAAGTTTTTCCAATTCAACAAAAAAACTTTTTATTTAAATCATTTTATTATATAATATAAATAAAGAGGTGAAATGCTATGTTAAAAAGGAATTACTATTTAAATAGAATTAAGGATTTTTACCATGTAAACTCACTAATAAAAATTTTGTGTGGATTAAGAAGAAGTGGTAAATCTGTAATTTTGCAACAAATAATAGAAGAGATTAAAGAAAGTGGAGTTAAAGATGATCATATTATATATATAAATTTTGAATCACTTGATTACGCTAATATAACAGATGCATTAGAATTAAATAATTATATTAAAAATTTGGCAAAAGATAAAAATACTTACTATATATTTTTAGATGAGATCCAAAAAGTAAAAGAATTTGAAAAAGCTATTAACTCTTTAAGAATTACCAATCAATTTAGTATTTTTATTACTGGTTCAAATAGTAAAATGACTTTTTTAGAATTATCAACTGATTTATCAGGTAGATATGTAAGTTTTAGAATTAATCCTTTATCATTTAAAGAAGCTGTCGAAATAACTAATACTAAACCGGAAAATTATTTTGATTTATTATTAGATATCTTTGAATGGGGTACTCTACCTCAAAGATTTTCTTTTGAAAATAATGATTCAAAAGAAAATTATATTAGAGATGTTTATGATTCAATACTTCTTAAAGATGTTGTAGAAAGACTTGGAATATCGGATGTTACTTCATTTAATAAAATACTTCAGTACATTTTGGAAACCGAGACGAGAGAATTTTCGGCAACAAATGTGTTAGATTATTTAGATAAAAGTGGCAATAAAGTTGCAACAGATACATTGTATAAATATTTAGAAGCACTTTGTTCAACTTTCATTATTAACAGAGTTTATAGATATGATGTAAATGGTAAAGCTATTTTGAAATCGTTAAATAAGTTTTATGCTACAGATTTGGGTGTAAAAAGAATAAAAACTAATAGTAAAGAGATTAACTACTCACGAGCCTTCGAAAATTTAATATATAATGAATTAATAAAAAAAGGATATGATGTTTATGTCGGAAAAACTAAAGATGGTGAGATAGATTTTATAGCGTCTAAAAATAAAAGTATTAAATATATTCAAGCTTGTTATGATTTATCAAATGAAGAAACTAGGATTAGAGAATTTAATGCCTTTAATAGTATAAGTGATAATTATCCTAAATATGTAATTTCAACTAATAAAGAAGATTATTCTCGAGATGGAATTAAACATCTTAACATTTTTGACTTTTTGATGGATGATCAATTTTAAAGTTTATAATAATTATCAAAAAGATGGATCAATTAAGATTTCAAAGGCATTACAACCATATATGGGTGGTAAAACAACTATAAGTTTAGAAAATTAATAGTTTATTTATTCTAAAAATAAATGTAATTTAAGAATAATTAATGAGTATATGTGC
This sequence comes from uncultured Bacilli bacterium, assembly GCA_947628345.1. Lineage (GTDB taxonomy): Bacteria > Bacillota_I > Bacilli_A > RF39 > UBA660 > UMGS995. Next base: position 7,828 of record CANQZM010000027.1, on the reverse strand, counting down.
CAAAAATGTTTTATAAAACCTTTTTGGTATTCATATTCTCTTTTTATTTGACCTTATAACAGATTTTTATTTGAGTACTATCAAAAAAATAAAAGCATACACTCATTTTTGTGTACACTTTATCATTATAATTTATACTATGTTTAATTTTTATTTATTATAGTACTCTAAGTCATTTTCTAGTGACGGTGTTATTCTTACAGGTTGCTTTGAATTTGTGTAGTATGAATTTGCTTTTGTAACACATTTATCTTTATTACATTCTAAATCTACATATCGTTTTTCTCCAGGATAATTGTTATCATAAACACCTATATAATAATAATTTGGATTTTCTATATCCTGCACTAAACTAATTGCATTAATCGCATGTAATCCTTCACTATAACTTGATGACATTACTAGAGGATCGTGATCATTTAATCTTGATTTTATTATATTTATAAACCCTGATGCTCCAGTATATCCTGTCGTTTCAGTACCAAACGCATTTCTTAGCCATAAGGTAAAATTAGTTGACGATGAATAAAATGTTTCTGTTTCTTGCTTTATAAAACTTGCATATATTGCATTAAACATCTGCTTATCATCATTATTGAAAATACTACTTTTTTGCATTTTATCCTCGTTTAAAAGTATATTTTCTGCAGATTTATAATTTAATCCATATTTTTCTATTTGTTGTTCTTTTGACAACTCAGACTCTTCTGTTTTTATGTCAAAAATCATCTGATCTTCTATTTCTTTTTTATATTTATCGTTAATAACAAGCACATCATCTTTTAATAATCTAAAATCTACTGGAGATTTTTCTTCAAATTTATCAAAACCAAAAACATATTTTAAGGCATTTGTCTTTAATTTATAATCATATAAATTATTATAATTTTTAAAATATGTATCCGTTAAATCATATTCATAAGATCTCTCATCATCAGAGACTTTAGAGTCAAGATTAAGTGGTAATAACTTTTTATAATATAATTCGGCAAAAGTTGCCATTCCAAAGCAATGCCCACCAGAAGATAAATTTGTTCCATAATTTTGAAATGAAAATCCATCACGATTTACAACAAACCCACTGTCAGCTACCAATAATCCATCTACTTTTCCATCATTATCAATGTCTATTAAATCATCATCCAATTCAGCGCCAACATTTTCAAATAACTCTGTTAAACCATTAACATTACTTGAAGAGAAAAATTTACATCCTGTACCATTTGAAATATTTGATAATTCAGTATTATATGAACCTCCACCAAAACCAATTGAACATATTTTTACATCATTTGAGTTTGCTTGTTCAATTATTTTTTTAGTACTGCTACTTAGTGATGAATCTTGTCCATCAGTTAATATTATAATAAATTTATTATCACTATCATTAGAAAATTCACCTATACCTTTTGTTAATGCATTTCCAATATTAGTACCAGCTACTTTTGTTATAAATTTACCATTCATATTACTTAATTTATTTTTAATAGAAGAAGCATCTGTTCCTATTTTAGAAACATTAGCATAATCACTTCTAAATTCTGACAATCCCATTTGATAATTTTTTTGAGATAATCTTGATACTAAATCACTTGTTAATGTAAATCTTACACCAGCTTCATCAAATCCATTTAACTCAGATATTCCTAACAATCCTCCCGAATATTCCTCTCCTGTTATTTCTTTATATTGAGCATTACTATACATACTCCAAGAATTATCAAGAATAAACAATATTTGATTTGATACTTCCTCTTTTACTAGAGATTCATCTCCAACTACATAATTAGAAAAATGTTTTAATTTAGCTGTTAAAGTATTATTATTTTTATCAATAGTAGTTTCAATTTTTTCATATTTAGATTGTTTTTCATCATAGTAAAATATAGATAAGTTATCCTCATTTATTCCATATTTTATTAAATCTTCATCTGTATATGATATTGTAACTATTGCCTCATCAATACTCCCATCAGTATATAAAGTATATAAATTATCAATCATACCTTTTTTATTACTAATTTTAGTATTTGAATTTATTTCAGCTACTGTACTTGCAATATTTCCTTTACCAGAAATAGAAAGCTTTAACCCATCAGTCTCATAATCATAAGTTAATTTTCTCTCTCCATCTTTTTGTCCATCACCTTTAGAATCTGATTTCAATGGATCTAACCCTAGTTCTATTTCATCATAATCATTTAATCCATCACCATCAGTATCTTTTTTATTAGGATCAGTTTTGCTAGTATTAATCTCATAATCATCATCTAAACCATCCATATCACTATCAGATAATAAAGGATTGGTTTTATATTTTTTTTCTTGACTATTTGTTAAACTATCCAAATCTAAATCCTCATCAGAATCTAAATCTATTTCATAATCTAAATTAAGTTCTTTATCTGCCACATTAAAAGGAATAACCTGATATTCTTTACTTATCTTTTTCAATTTATATGCCGCGGTTATTTTACATTTACCAGTTGCCTTAGTTAAATCCCAATTTACTTCTAAACCTTCACTTTCAACTTCCCCACAAGTTGAATAATATTTTATTTTGTCTATTTTAATATCATTAGAAAAATTTATACCTAATTTTATGTTAGATTGAGTTATATAAGTCAATTTAGAATCAGAATAATTATTATTCCAACTCAACTTTTCAAAGCCAATAAAATGGTTATATAAAAATGCACTAATACTTATTACTAATATACAACAACATACAATAGCAATATTTTTCTTATTTTTATAAACAAAGTTTTTAATCTTAGTAATTTTGGGTTTTATAAAATCTGAACTATTTTTTGAAAATTTATCAGTAATAGTAATATTTTCATTTGAATTAGATTGCTGAGTTGATTGAATGTTTTCAGTTTGTACATTTTGGACAGAAGTTGATGCTTCTTTTACACGTTTTCCACAAGAAGAACAAAACTCTCCACCTTCTTCAAGTTTATTGCCGCAATTTGGACAAAACATAATGCCACCCCTTTCTAAAAAAAGATAATTTAAGCAAATAATTATCTTTTTTTAATTATCTATACTATTCTTCAGTCGAATATATTAATTTTAAGTTTGTATTATAGTAATTAGTTTTATTGTTTTCCTCAATTGTTATATAATTTGGGTAAACTATTAATTTATTTTCACTATCAATCTTTATTGTTTTTCCAGTTATAAGATTGTAAATAATAATTTCATTTGTAGAAGAATCTTTATAATAAATGAATGTACTTGTTTTATTATCCTGAATACTTGAACTATTAAACTCTACAACAGACTTACCTTTTTTTAAATCCACTATATATGTTTTTTGATCTTTTTTAGCCATTACATAATCTTTTCCTTTTGATGTTAAATATTGATATAATAAAGTTCCAAAATAATCAATACTATTCCATTCACAAGGTAAAATTTCTTTTTCACCTTTGACAAGACCAAAACCATTACCGCAACTTTTTTTGGTTATTCCAGTTAACTCTTCCCATTCATTAGTTTCATGATTTACATTTGTATCACTATTACTTGAAGGTCTAGTTGATGAGATGTTGCCAGTTTTGACATCTAAAAAAGAATATTTATTATCATAATCCTTGTCTTCGTCCCTAATTTGTACATATCCTGCATCATAATAATTTAAATCTACATTTTTACTATTAGTTTGATAAGCTATTTTATCATCTTGAACATAAACTAAAGATATAAATTCCCAAAGATTACTCTTAGAAACTTGAAATATATTATCATCCTGATCTGAAATATAATTTTCTGTATAGTCATAAACTAATTTTCCAGTATCACAATTGACAATCGCATATTTTTTATTATTTATGTTTGTAATGCAATATCTTTCAGATAGTGTTGAATTTGTATATGACGGAGTTACAAAAAGATAATCTTCACCATTTTCATAATTATAAGTATAAGTAACTTTTCCTGAAGTATTCATTATTCCAGCTGATTTTTCATTTACATCTTCCCAACTTAAGTATCCATAATTTTGATATTCAACCTTAACCTTATCTGAAGATAATTTTTTCAAAGAACTATTATATAGCTGTTTATTAATTACCCAAATATTATATTCAGAAATATATTCAATATCAGTAGGATATTCTGATTGAGCTTTAACATTACCCTTCTTATCAATTAATTGATATACTTCACTCTCGGTTCCATTTACATTAGCAGTAGTTTTTACCATAGCATAATTTCCTTGAAAATTTGTAGCATCTTTATAAATTGGATCTAAAACAAATTTACCATCAGAGTTTATATATCCATATTTACCATCTTTTTCTACTTTTATTAAAGTATCATCATCAAATATTAAAGTTTTATCTAAATCTTTTTTTCCAAAACATTTATAATAAACTAATAAAGCTATTATTATCACTAATAAACAACAAATAATTAAAAACAATACTTTTTTGTTGAATTTCTTATTAGTTATATTATTAGGTGTAATATTATTTGAAAAATTATTATTCGAAAGATTTTGGTCTTGATTATTATCATAATTTAGATTGACATTATTTTGAATGTTATCATTACTTTGTATATTTACATTATTTTGAATGTTCCCATTATTTTGAATGTTCCCATTATTTTGAATGTTCCCATTATTTTGAATGTTCCCATTATTTTGTATATTCCCATTATTTTGATTTAAGTTCTCATTATTATTCATAATTATTTAACCAACCAATTACTTAAATCATAAATAAGTTTCATATAAGAATAATATGAAGCAATTACAAGGATTCCAAAGCATACAAGGTTGAAATATATCTTTTTATCCTTTTCTAAATTTAATTCATTATTCATAAATTCATACAAAATTATTAAGGAATATACAAAACCAATAAAAGTAAATACTACACTTAATGGTTCCCAAATCATACCCAAAATTGGAGCTAAAATCATTGAACCACATACTGCTGGAATAACAGAAGTGGCTGATATTGATAACGATTTAATAAAGCTTAATTCTTTTTTCACTACTAAACTTCCTAAATAGAAAACAATAGTAATTGCTAAAATAATACAAGCATAGATTATAAAGTTTTTACCGATAACTTCTAACCATTTTATATTTTTTAAATTATCCCATTGCCATGAATGAGTATATCCGCTACTAAAACTATAACTAGCAACTCTTACAGTAGATATAATTGTTTGAATCATATTTAACACTGTCATTACTACCGTGATGATCAATGTTAATATAAAAGCAGTTTTACCATTATTTAATTTACCTTCTTCTTCTTTATAACATTGAAATGGCTTTAATAATATTGCAATTAAGTACATAAAGTAATTTAAAGGTGCTGTATTAACATTAACAGATGATACAGCTTGCACATTATTTATTGTTTCGTGGTAATTATTTTGTTGTACATCATTATTTTGATTTACTACATTTGTCTGTGAATTTATATTAGTCGTATCTAACGCACTACCACATTTAATACAAAATTTAGATTGTGAATTGTTATATGTACCACAATTTGAACAATTCATTAGTTTTCTCCTTTCTTATCTGTACTATCTTTAATTAAACTAGCAACTGGGTTTTGATCCACCAGTGAGTTTAATAACTGACTACTTATTCCTTGACCACTTATTGAAGTATTATTAACTCCAAGTATTTTGGAATTAGTTAGCCCCTTTTCTGTTTTAATAAACTGATCAGTTTTTCTCAGATTAGTCATATTAGTTTTTGTTTCTGTTTCATATTTATGTCTAGCATTTGAATTACGATAACGAATCCACATTACAAAAAAGTAAATAAATCCTGCGAATAAAAATACCCAATTATAATCAAAATCTACAAAAAACATTACTAAAATACCTAAAACTTCTACTAAAAAAGAAATTCCTAGTAATTTCGGCATGTGAATTGGTACACTTCCCATTGTTTCTTTAGTTCTTGCATTTACTGCAACATAATGCAATACTTTTTTTTCACCACTTACCTGTAAATAACTATATAGCCAAACAGGTAAATATGCGGCTTTCCATTGTTGCCCCTTTAAATTAAATTGTTCATCACTCCAAGCAACTCCACGATCGTATTCTTTTAAAGTAGGATTTGCAGCAAATCTTGCTATATCTTTTGATTCCTTATATACTAAAGGTCTTAAATTATCAATATTAGTATCACGTTTTTCCGAATTATAGCCTTTTAAATAATTAGCATTAAATTTTACACAATTTTCTAAATCAAATGGCATAATTGCATTTATAACATTATTCGTTACATTTGATGAAGAATTATTTAATTTATCTATACTTGATTCAATTGTCAATCCTTGTATAACTAAATCAAATTCTCTTTCAACATTATAAAGATCAGCATCATAATAAATTTCTCTACTGTCTCCATTATCATGATAGTACCACCTTACTAAATGTTCTCCTTTTCCAACAAGATTGATATGAGCATTTGCATCAACTATCATATAAGGCAAATATACACCCATTATATTTTCAGTTGTAAATTCACGTCTAAATTTAGGATGAGCGAAAAATTTTCTTTTGCCAACAAACCTTTCAATTTCAGTTTTAGCTACATCTTTTGATATACCAAACGGTAAGACAACATCAGGTATACTTCCGTTTGGAATTTGTTGATTTACAGATAATGTATTTCTACACCAATGACATCTTGCTTGAGTAGCTGATGCAGTATCAATTACTACTTCAGCCCCGCAACTACTACATTTGAATGTAACAATGTCGTTAGTATCAGCTACAATATCAGATGCTCCTGAATTTACGATTTGTCCTTGTAATTGACTCAAATCTTGTTGCGCATTATCTAATTTTTCTGGTTCAAATTCATGTCTACAAAAATTACATCTTAATTTTCCATTATTAACATTTAAAGTTATGTCAGTCGAACCACATTTTGGACATTTATTTTGACCATCCTTAGCACCTACATCTGTTTTAACGATAGTAGGTGCTGAAGATTGATTATTATTGTTATTTGCAGGAGTTATATTTTCACTATAACCGTTTTGCATAGATTAGATCCCCAATAATTGATTTTTTAATTTATCGTAATCTTCTTGAGTAATTAGGCCAGCATCTAATAATTTTTTCTTCTCACTTAATATTGCCATTGCATCTTGTCCACTAGCATCTTGTGCTGGTTGTACAGGTTGTTGTTCAGGTTGTTGTGAAGCTTGACCAAATGCAGGTTGATATGATGATGCTGTTGGTTGTTGTTGCATTGCTCCCATCATTCCACCGGCAGCATTCATACCCATTCCCATGAAAGCCATACCAGCTCCTCCACCATTTTCACCAGCAGCTTGCATACCTCTTGCAGCAGCCTGTTGCATAAAAGCATTACCTCTTGCTCCAGATAGTGCATCTGCTGCTTTTACATCTTTCATTAATGCTTTAGTATCTTCATCATATTCAATTGATAAAATAGCTGTTTTTACAATTTCCAAGCCTCGATCATTTTTCCATTGATAAGCATCTTCAACTGCTTTTGCCATTGCTTGGGCAAATCCTATTTGATCTCCTTGAATTTTTGAAATACGATTTCCTTTGCTTGGATCATTTGTATAATTTGAAAAAGCTGCTGATAAAGTACCAACTACTTCATTAAATAATTGATTTCCTGCATCATTATCCATATCTGCAAAATCAAATACTGGTGCATTAGGTTGTAAATAAGTTGCTGGTACAAAGTTTTTAACAAATAATAATGGATCAACAATTTTTAATGTATAAGTACCCCTAGTAACTGCTCCTACTTGAGTTCCAAAATAAGCATCATCCCAATAAATTTCAGATTGTGTAC
>CANQZM010000026.1 GCA_947628345.1 uncultured Bacilli bacterium | reverse complement strand
AATACAAATAATATTATTAAAAATTAGAAAATATAAAAATTTTCATAATTTTTTTCGTAAAAAACCGAAACTCAACTTAGGTTATTATTTACAAAAAAATTATTATTGGATATAATTAGAATGTAATTGGATGTGGTTATAATGGGTAAAGCACAGTCTTATAAGAAAGAAAATAGACTAGGTTTAATCGTGTTTATTCTAAGTATCATAATCTGCTTAATCACTATTAGTTATGCAGCATGGTATCAAATATATAATGGTAAACAAGAAAATACTTTAACAACAGGAACCTTAATTTTAAATATAAATAATGAAAATAATAATATTTCTATACTTAATGCTGCACCAATAGATGATAGTAAAGGTATATTAGAAGAACCATATACATTTACTCTCCAAAATTCTGGAGATGTAGATGTTAGTTATAAATTATCAGTTGTAGATGATGATGAGTATTATACTAAGGATAATTGCAAACAAAATAAATTGGATTGGCAATTTTTAAGATATGCTTTTACTGAAGGAAATACTACACCTATAATTGAGGATTTAAGTACTAACTCAGGAGTTTTGAAAACAGGTATAATTGAAGCTAATACTGAGATAAATTTTTCTTTAAGGTTGTGGCTTAAAACTACTGCGACTAATCAAGAAATGGGTAAACATTTTCATGCAAGAATTAAGGTAGAGGCACTTCAATCTAATTAAACCTTCTTTTTTTAACTAGAAAAACATACAATTATGGTAGAATGATTTTAGGGTGTGTGATAAGATGAGAGCAATTGTTTGTGCTGGTGGCACTGGTGGACATATATATCCAGCTCTAGCTATTATTAATATAATTAAGAAAAAGGAACCTTTTAGTGAAATTTTATATATCGGTACTACCGACCGAATGGAACATGAACTAGTTCCTAAATTGGGTATTTCTTATAAGAGTATTGATATGGAAGGGATTAGTAGAAAAAGTCCTTTAAAAAATATTAAAGTTTTTTTTAAGTATGAAAAAGCAATTAAAAAGGCTAAAGAAATTATTAGAGAATTTGCTCCAGATATTGTGATTGGAGTGGGTGGATATATAACTGCACCAGTATTAAAGGCCGCCCATCAATTAAATTGTAAAATTATCATTCATGAACAAAATTCTGTTCCTGGTGTAACTAATAAATTGTTAGGTAAGTATGCTCATAAAATATGTGTTTCCCTACCTAGTACTGTAAATTATTTTGATCAAGAAAAAACTGTTTATACAGGAAACCCTAGAAGTGAGGAAATCATTTCAATTAAGTCATCTAGTAAAAGTGATTTTGGTTTAGTTGAAAATAAAAAACTAGTTATTATTGTTATGGGTTCTTTAGGATCTACTACAATGAATCAAAAAATTAAAGAATTAATTCCTGCTTTTAAAGATAAACCATATCAGATATTAATTATAACTGGTAATAATTATTATGATAGTTTTAAAAATGTAAAAACTTCTAAAAATGTATTAGTAGTACCTTTTTTAGATAATTTTATTAGTCTTTTAAAAAAGGCAGATTTAATTATCTCGAGGGCAGGAGCATCAACTATTTCAGAAATTACAGCTATTGGCATTCCTTCTATTTTAGTACCATCACCATATGTTACTAATAATCATCAATATTTGAATGCTCAAGAATTAGTAGATAAAAAAGCTAGTGTTATTATTCAAGAAGATGAATTTTCTACTGATAAAGTAATTAATGAAATAGATAAAATTTTAACTAATTCTAAAATATATAATACAATGAAAAATAATACATTAAAATTATGTGTTAAAGATTCAGCAACAAGATTTTATCAAGAAATAAAAAAAGTTATTGAGGCAGATAAATAATGGAAGATATAATTAAACAAATAAAACAATTAAATATTGGTAAAGTAGAAGACAATGTTTCTTTGAATAAATATAATACTTATAAAACAGGGGGAATTTGTAGCTGTTTAGTTTATCCTAGAGATGTTGGTAAATTAATTAGTTTATTAAAACTTTTACGCCAAAATAAAATTAAATATAAAATTTTAGGAAATGGTTCTAATTTATTATTTAGTGATGATAAATATGAAGGAGTTTTAATTAAGTTAAGTGAATTTAATAATTTAGAAATTGTAGGTAATAAAATTAAAGTGGAAGCGGGTTATTCCTTAATCAAACTTGCTCATATAGCTTTAAAAAATTCCTTAACTGGATTAGAATTTGCATCAGGTATTCCTGGAACAGTAGGGGGAGCTATTTTTATGAATGCTGGTGCTTATAAAAGTGATATGGGTTATATTGTGAAAAGTGTTAAGGTATTAACTCCTGATTTTCGAATAATTGAGTTAGAAAATAAGGAATTAAATTTTCATTATCGAACTTCTTTTTTGAAAACTCATCCTGAATTTATTTGTTTGGAAGCTATTATTAAATTAGAACGAGGAACTAAGACGGCTATTGAAGAAGTAATGAAGTCTAGACTAAAAAGAAGAATGGAGACTCAACCATTAAATTATCCTAGTGCAGGTAGTGTCTTTAGAAATCCTGAAGGAATGTTTGCTGGTGAATTAATTGAAAATTTAGGATTAAAAGGGTTAAAAAAAGGTGGAGCAATGATTAGTGATAAACATGCTAACTTTATAATTAACACTGGTAATGCTACTAGTAGTGATATTAAATGGTTAATAGATCATGTCAAAGAAAAAGTGAAAGAAAAATATCATGTTGATTTAAAAGTAGAACAAGAATTCGTAAATTGGGAGTAGCTATGGCAAAAAAAATAATTAAGAAAAAAAAGTTAAAAGTTTTTAGACTTCTTTTAATATTAATAATATTAGGAGCTTTTTTCTTTGGAACTTATGAATATTTAAATACTAAGACCAAAAATATTATTATTACTGGTACTACTTATTTAAAAGATGATTATATCTTATCATTAGCTAAATTAGAAAACTATCCTAGTTTTTATCGTACTACTAGTCTAAGTATTAAAAAAAAGTTAGAAAAAAGTCCTTATATTAAAACAGTTAAAGTTAAGAAAAGTTTTTATCATGTTATTACTATTCAAATAAAAGAAAATGAACCTTTATTTATTGTTGATAGTTCACAAAAATTAGTCTTAGAAAATAATCAGGAAATAGAGCTAGATTCTGAAATTAGTTTATTTAGAGTACCTAGACTTATGAATTATGTACCTAATACTAAATATAATAATTTTAAGAAGAATTTAGCCAAGATTGATTCATCTATTTTAGGTAAAGTTTCTGAAATTACTTATTTACCAAATGAATTTGATAAAGATCGTTTTTTATTATATATGGATGATGGTAATAGTGTTTATCTGACGTTAACCAAATTTAAGATGTTAAATTATTATAACAAAGTTTTAAATCAATTAGATGGTAAAAAAGGAATTTTATATTTAGATAGTGGTAATCACTTTAAAATAATGGGATAACTTAAGATAGTTATCTCTTTTAATTAAAAAATTATTAAAAAGCTTGGATAATATTTGAAACTATAGTATAATAATCTTATTAAGATAGGAGTATGATATATGAATAATTATTATACTAGCGTAGAGTTAGGTACTAATAGTATTAAGATATTAATCTGTAGTAAAACAAATGATAAATTTAATATTATTGCTAGTGTTGATACTCCATCTGATGGAATTAAGAAGGGATTAATTGTTGATACTAAAAAGGCCATTGTATCTGTTAAGAAAGCTTTTCGAAAGCTAGATGAAATGTTAGGTTTTAAAATTACTAAAGTAATTGCATGTGTTCCTACTAATCAGTGTAGAATGGATATTGTAGTAGGATCTACTAAAGTAATAGATTATAAAGCTATTACAGGAGAAGACATTAGTAATGTTATTAAGGATGCTTTAGTTGGTCAACTAACTGATGAAGAAGAATTAATTACTGCTATGCCTATTAGTTTTAAAGTAGATGAAGATGATCATATAGAAAATCCTAAGGGATTAGTAGGTGAGGTGTTAGAGGCTAAAATATTAATTGCTACTTCACCTAAAGAAATTATATATAAAACATTAGAAGTTTTAAAATTAAGTGGTATTGAGGTTATAGATATTGCTTATGCACCAACTGGTGATTACTATGAAGTTAAAAATTCTAAGTTAGATAAAGTAGTTGGGGCAATTGTTAATATTGGTGAAGAAACAACTAATGTATCAGTTTTTAATAAAGGTATTATGATCAAAAATAGTATTTTAAATTTTGGTAGTAAGAATGTTGATAATGATCTTTCTTATATATATCAACTTCCTTTGGAAAAATCACGTGAATTAAAAGAAAATTTTGTAATTGCCATGTCTTCTTATGCGGATAGTAATGAAGTATGTTCAGTTCAAAATAAAGATGGTGAAATATTGGAAATTAATCAATTAGATTTATCCAAAATAGTTGAAGCTAGATTAATAGATATGCTAAAAAAAGTAAAAAATGAATTAAAAAACTTAACAAAAAGAGAAATACGTTATATAATTATAACAGGTGGAATAAGCGAACTGGCAGGATTTCAATATTTGATTGAAGATCAACTTGGTATTAAAGCAAAGGTATGTAATATTACCACCATGGGAATTAGAAGTAATAAATATAGTAGTATTTTAGGTATAGCCAAATATTTTGATGCTAAATTAGCCTTTAGAGATAAAAGTGTAAGTATGCTTAATGAAAAAGATATTAATAGTTTAATATCAGTTAATGAAGAAAAGGGTAATAGTGATAATATTATTAATAAAGTATTTGGACGCTTTTTTGAAAATTGAGGAGGATAGGTTATATGTTAGGCGGATTAGAAATGGATCAATTAGCCAAGATTAAGGTAATAGGACTTGGTGGTGGTGGCGGAAACGCCATAAATAGAATGGTAGAATCTGGTGTAAAAGGTGTAGAATTTATAGTAGCAAATACTGATTTGCAAGTACTAAATAATTCTAAAGCTGATGTTAAAATTCAAATAGGAGCAACTCTTACAGATGGACTTGGTGCCGGTGCTAGACCAGATATTGGTAAAGAAGCTGCCATCGAAAGTAAAAAAGAAATAGAAGATGCCCTAACTGGTGCTGATATGGTCTTCATCACATGTGGAATGGGTGGAGGTACAGGAACTGGTGCAGCTCCAATTGTTGCTGAAATTGCTCAAGCTTTAGGAGCTCTTACTGTAGCTATAGTTACTAAACCATTTTCTTTTGAAGGTAAAAAAAGAATGCAAAATGCTTTAGATGGTTTAGAAGAATTAAAAAAACATGTTGATACTCTAATTGTTATTCCAAATGATAGATTAAGAGAAATTATTGATAAGACTACTCCAATGTTAGAGGCATTTAAAGAAGTTGATAATGTCTTACGTCGTGGTGTTCAATCAATTTCCGATTTAATCGCAGTAGTTGGACTTGTTAATTTGGATTTTGCTGATGTCAAAGCAGTTATGCAAAATTCAGGTCGAGCTATTATAGGTATTGGTATAGGTATGGGTGAAGATAGAGCTATTGAGGCTGCTAAACAAGCCGTTTCCTCACCACTTTTGGAAGCATCAATTGAAGGTGCTACAGATGCTATTATCAATATTACAGGTGGAGTTAACCTAACTTTATTTGAAGCAGAACAAGCTGCTGAAGTAGTTAGATCAGCTGCCAATACTGATATTAATACTATTTTTGGTTCAGTTATTAATGAAAATTTATCAGATGAGGTAATTGTTACTGTTATTGCTACAGGTTTTGAAAGAGAAAAGTCGGTAAAAGAGTCTGAAAAGCCAGTTTACAGTAATGTTTCCCAAACAGCTAGAAGAACGAGAATTGAACCGGAAATGACTTATCAAGTTAGTGAAGTCATAGATAGTAATGATAGTGATGGTGATAGTGATGATGAATTTGAATTACCACCATTCTTAAAAGAAAGAAATTATTAAAAAATAGTTAAAAGAAAGTAAAGCTACTCTCTTTTTTCTTTTCAATAAAATAAATAAGTGGTATAATTTGTATAGTAAGGAGTATGTATCAATATGGCAAAGAAGAAAAAATCAAAAACCAGTAAAAAAGAATTCGCCCATAGTGCAGAATTATATGGTGTATTATATATTTTGTGTGCTATTTTAGGACTAGGAAAGTATGGACCTGTAGGAAGATTTATTAATTCATTTTTCATTTTTCTTGTAGGTTCTTTATATATGGTCTTTTTAGTAGTGGTACTAATCGTAGGAGCTTATTTAGTAATTAAACGTGAATGGCCTGACTTTTTTACTTCCAAGTTATTAGGAATATATGTTTTTGTGCTAGGCTTATTAATTTTAATGCATCAGCAATTCATAGTTAATAATGATGGTAAAATGATGGTTATTTTTCAAGAAACGGTAAATCAGTTAATGAGTGCTTTTAATTCAATTATGTCTACTGGTAATTTTTCTAATTCCATTGCGGTTGGTGGAGGAATTATTGGTGGGGTTTTTGCTATTTTGTTTGATAAATTATTTTCTTATACGGGTATGCAAATAGTTTCTTGGACATTAGTTGGTTTAGGAATAGCTTTATTTACAGGTTTTTCTATTATTGATACTATTAAAGAAAAGGTTACTAATAAAATACCTAATAGAAAGAAAAAGAATCCTAAAAAAGAGGTTATTATTAGTGATGGTGAAGAAGATTTAGAGCAATCAGTGTCTGATGATTTGGGTAAAAATCATATTAAAATATCTAGTATTGATGAAATTACTAAAGCATCAAAAGGTTCTGATACTACAGAAGTTGAAAATTCTAAACAAGTAACTTTAAAAAATAAAGATTATAAATTACCAAGTTTAGATATATTAAATAAACCTAAAAAGAAAAATAAAGGTACTGATCAAGCTTTAATTGAAAAAAATATAGTAACCTTAGAGCGAGTTTTAAAGGATTTTAAAATTATTGGTAAAGTAGTAGAAGTTCATATTGGACCTACTGTAGTTCAGTATGAATTGGAAATAGCTAGTGGAACTAGAGTTAATAAAATAACCGCAATTAACCGTGAAATATCTTTAGCTTTAGCTAAAAAAGATGTTAGAATTGAAGCTCCAATTCCTGGTAAAAATACAGTAGGAATTGAATTTGCCAATGATGCTCCAACACCGGTTAGTTTTTATGAAATTATTAGTAGTAAAAAAATGCAATCAGCTATGGATAAAAAGTTAATGGTTCCTCTTGGTAAAAGTATTATGGGTGATATTGGAGTTTGTGAAATTAATAAAATGCCACATTTACTGATCGCCGGAACAACAGGAAGTGGTAAATCAGTCTGTGTTAATGGTATTATTTGTTCTATTTTAATGCGAGCTCGTCCTGATGAAGTAAAATTAGTTATGATTGATCCTAAAGTAGTAGAATTATCAGTTTATAATGGTGTACCGCATCTTTTAAGAGAGGTAGTAACAGATCCAAAACAAGCTTCTATTGCTCTTTCTAAGATGGTTTTAGAAATGGAGCGAAGATATCGTGTCTTTAGTGAATCTAAAACTAAAAATATTGAAACTTATAATGACTATATTGATAAATGGAATGAAAAACATCCTAATAATGATGAACAAAAAGAAAGAATGCCATATATTGTTATTATTATTGATGAGTTAGCTGATTTAATGATGGTTGCTGCTAAAGAAGTGGAAGATTCAATTTTAAGAATTACCCAAAAAGCACGTGCTGCGGGAATGCATTTAATAGTAGCTACTCAACGTCCATCAACAGAAGTAATTACTGGTTTAATTAAAGCTAATATTCCATCTCGTATTGCTTTTTCAGTTGGTTCGGGTATTGATTCTAGAACTATCTTAGATCAAGTGGGGGCTGAACAATTGTTAGGTAAAGGAGATATGTTGTTTTTACCAATTGGTATGAATGCTCCACTTCGTATACAAGGTTCTTTTATTACAGATGATGAAATTAAAAGAATTATTGATTATACTATGTCTCAACAAAAAGCAGAATATGATGATACTTTAGTTAACTTAGATGCAAATACTAATACTAATAGTAGTGAAGGTAGTAAAGATAGTCATGATTCAAGTGATGAAGCTGATCCATTATATAATGAAATAGTTGAATTTGTAATTAATACCCAAAAAGCTAGTGCTTCATTATTACAAAGAAGATTTAAACTTGGTTACAATCGAGCTGCGCGTCTTATTGATTTACTAGAAGAAAAAAATATTATTGGTCCAGCTAATGGTTCTAAACCAAGAGAAGTTTTAATTCAACTTGATAAAAAATTAGATAGTGAAGAAGAATAATAAATATTAAAAATATAGACATAATATAAAAGTGAGGTGACTTATGAATTATCTAAAGAAAGAATTAGGTTCATATAAATTACATATGATTAAAACCGATAAATTTAAAACTATAAAAGTAAGAATATGTTTTAGAAGAAAAGTTAAAAAAGAAGAAATTACGATTAGAAATATTTTATGTGATATGTTAGCATATTCTTCATTAAAATATCCAACAAAAAGAGAATTAGCTATTAAATCGCAAGATTTATATGCAGCTTCAGTTAATTTTAATAATGTTAGATTAGGTAATTATATTAATACAGAATTTAATTTAACCGCTTTAAATGATAAATATACAGAAGAAGGTAATTTTAATAAATCATTGGAGTTTTTATATGAACTAATTTATAATCCTAATGTTAAAGATAATAAATTTAATGAAGATATTTTAAAAATAGTTTTAACAGATGCTAAAACTTCTTTAGAGTCGTTAAAAGAAGATGCTAGTTTATATAGTATTATTAGATTATTAGAGAATATGGACAAAGAAAGTCTTATTTCTTATCGTAGTGTAGGTTATTTAGAAGATTTAGATAATATAAATAGTAGTAATTTGTATAAATATTATAAATCAATGATAGAAAAAGATTTAATGGATATTTTTATTATAGGTAATATTGATTTCGAAGAGATAGAAACACTTATTAAAAAGTATTTTCTAGTTAAAACTTTTAAAAAGTTAAATGCAAAATATATTGTAGAAGAAGGTAAGGTTAAAGCTAGAAAGAAAACTGTTATTGAAAAAGAAGAAAATAGTCAATCAAAATTAGCTATTGGTTGTCGTTTAGTTGGTTTAAGTACATATGAAAGAAATTATCCTTTAACTTTATATAATATTATTTTAGGAGCAGGAGATAAATCTAAATTATTTAGAGAAGTAAGAGAAAAAAATTCTCTATGTTACTATATTAACTCAGTTCCTAATAAACTAGATAATTTAATTATAATTAGGGCAGGAATTGATAGTAATAATATTAAAAAGACGATTTCAATAGTTGAAAAACAACTTAATTTAATGAAAAAAGGTAAGTTTAGTGAGGAAGATTTAAAAATAGCTAAAGAATATTATATGACAGCTTTGGATGATGTTAGTGAAAGTGAATCTTCGTTAATTGATACTTATTTTATGATGGAAATTTTAAATATAGATGATATCGAGACTAGAAGAGAAAAAATGGCTAAAGTAACTAGTGAAGAAATTATTAAGGTTGCGAAAAAAGTAAAAATTGATACAGTTTATTGTTTGGAGGGAACTAGTAAATGAAAGAAATTATTTTAAAAGGATTAGATCAAAACTGTTATGTTGAAACTTTAAAAAATGGTTTAGATATTATTTTAGTTCCGTATCAAAATAAAAAATCGTACTTTGTTTCATATGCGACTAGATATGGTAGTGATATCAATTGTTTTACTCCAATTAATGAAAAGAGGATGGTTACTTTTCCTAATGGAATAGCCCACTTTTTAGAACATAAAATGTTTGAACAAGAATCAGGTGAAGATCCTTTTACTTTTTTTTCTAAAAGTGGTACTGGTGTAAATGCTTCAACTTCTTTTACTAGTACTCAATATGTTTGTTATGGTACAAAAGAATTTGAAAATAATTTGCGTTTCTTATTGAAAAAGGTTAATCAACCATATTTTACAGATGAAAATGTTGATAAAGAAAAAGGAATTATTAAAGAAGAAATTAAAATGTATGAAGATATTCCTGAATGTATTGTTGAAAACACTTTAAGAGAAGCTATTTACCATGTTTACCCAAGAAAATATGATATAGCTGGAACTGTTGATGATATTGATAAAATAACTAAAGAAGATTTACTTAAATGTTATAATGCTTTTTATCAACCTAGTAATATGTTTATACTTATTGCTGGTAAATTTGATCCGGAAAAAGCTCTAAAAATTATTAATGAAGAAGTTGGAAGTATAGACTCTGTTGATCCTAATATTAAAATAAAAGATTATAAGGAACCTAAAACAGTAGCTTTAAAAGAAGTGGAATTATCCCATAACATTAAAGTTCCAAAGATTGGGTTGGGTTATAAATTAGCTAAAGATAATTTAGATATTAAAGATGACTTAGAATTAGATTTATATCTAGTAATGTTAACAACTCTTTTATTTGGTAGTGCATCTTCTTTTAGAGAGCGAGTTAGAAAAAAACATCTAATGACTAGATTTTATACTCAATGGGATACTACTAAAGATTATAAAACTTTAATGATTTTTGGTGAATGTGAAAATCCAGAATTATTAATAGAAGAAGTTGATCAAGAGTTAAATAATATTAATATCGTTTATGAAGACTTTGAACGTATGAAAAAAGTTTGGATTGCTAATGAAGTTAAAATGATTGATTATATTGATAATACTGTTAATAATTTATATGATGATATGATTAGATATCATAAAGTAGTTGATAATAAAATTGATATTATTAGAAAAATGAACAAAAAAACTTTAGATAATTTAATAGATAGTATGAAACTTAATAATCGTAGTAAAGTTATTTTGTTGCCTAAAAAAATAATTTCTAAATAAAACTCACTTACTAGTGTTGTAATTTGAGTAGGTGTTATTATGTTTGAAAAAAATGAAAAATGGACTAAGGCTAAGTATCAAGAATTTCAAAAATATTTAGATACTCAAAAAGAAGGATCTCAATTTTTAGCATTTAATCAAAAATTAGTTAAAACTAAATATAAAATTATTGGAATTAAAGTACCAGTATTAAGAAACATTGCTAAAAAAATTAGTAAGACCGATATTAATAGTTTTATAAAAGTTGCTAAAGATGATACTTATGAAGAAGTAATGTTACAAGGTTTAATTATAGGAAATATTAAAGAAATAGAAGTAGCAATTTGTTATTTTGAACAATTTATTCCAAAAATTGATAATTGGGCTATTTGTGATGTAGTTGTTACTAGTTTCAAAATAATAAAGAATGATAAAGATAATTTTTTAAATCATATTAAAAAATATTTACAAAATAGTCATGAATTCATAGTTAGAGTAGGTATAGTTTTACTTTTAAATTATTATGTTGAGAGTAAATATATTGATGAAATATTTAATTTAGTTGATTCTTTAACTAGAGAAGAATATTATATTAATATGGCTATTGCCTGGTTAATAAGTAAATGTTTTATTAAAGAAAAAGAAAAAACTTATATGTATTTAAAAAATAATAAATTAAATCAATTTACTTATAATAAAACTCTTCAAAAAATATTGGAATCTTTTCAAGTTACTGATCAAGATAAAGAAATAATTAGAAAATTAAAATATCCTAGAAATTACTAGGATATTTTGTTTATTATTTTATTGATAAAGTTCTTGTTTTAACATATCTAAGTTTTCATTCATTAAATTGATATAGTCTTTACCATTATTTCTGTCTTCATCAGAAATATTATTTATTTTATTAAGTTTTAGAGTTTTAATACTATTATTATAATTAATAATTTCAGTAGCTTTAGAACTTAGTTCATTATTATTAAAAGTAAAGATATAACTAATAGTACCATTGTCAACTAAATCTTTAACTTCTTCTACATCTTTTTCAGTAGCTTTATCATCTAAACAGATTACTTTTAAATTAAACTTTGCTAAAAAGTTTAAAGCTGGATCAGAAGTAACTATAATTTTATTAGTAGTATTTTCAACAGTTAAACGATAATCAGCATCTAGCTCAGATAATTCAATTTTTAATTTGTTGTAAGCTGTATCTACCTTTTTAGCTAAATAAGTATTAGTAATATATTCTTTCAAACCTAATCTAACGTTTTGTGCCATCATTAATAAAGAAGCAGGATTAAGCCATAATTCTTCATTAGAATATTCACTTTCTAAAACATAAGAAGTATCAATAATTTTTAAATTTTTATTTATATCTAATAACTGAATAGCTAAATTTCTTTCTTTTTCAATTAAACCAGTATATATAAATAGTCCCATATCAGCAAAATTTTCTTTTTGCTTTTTAGTAACTTTATAGTTATTAACATCTACTCCATCAGGATAGACAGTATTAATAGTCGCATGAGATCCATATAGTTTTGTAATAATATATTCATTAGGATAATTAGTAACTGCAATCTCAATATCTTCCATATCATCTTGTTTACAACCAGTAATATTTAAAATTAAAATTAAACCAATCATTAATAGTAAAAATGTACGTTTCATTTTTTATTCTCCTTTTTAATAACAGGATCATATCCATAACTACCTAATGGATTACACCTTAATATTCTTTTAAAACCTAAATAACTTCCTTTAACTATCCCATATTCTTCAAGGGCTTCTATCATGTAATTAGAACAAGTAGGAATATGACGACACGTGTTATGAAAGTTACCAGGGATTTTCTGATAACATCTAATTAGAAATATAAATATTTTCTTCACTTATATCACCGTATTATAATTTTACTATAGTTTAAAAAAAATAGCAATATTGTCAAAGCTTAATTTAAAGTTAGTTATATACTAATTTTAGTATTTTTGATATAATTATAGTGGTGATGACAGTATGAATGAATTATATAAAATTTTAAATATAACTCCTCAGGATGAAACACTTTATAATATCGCAGTATCACATTCATCTTATGCTAATGAACATAAAGCTAAGAAAGATTATGAGCGATTAGAATTTTTAGGTGATGCTGTAGTTGATTTAGTAGTAGCAGATTATTTATATTCTAACCATGATGAAACTGAAGGAGAAATGACTAAAGTAAGAGCAAGTTATGTTTGTGAAAATGCTTTATATGAATATAGTTTGAATTTAGGTTTACCCCAATTTATTAAAGTTGGCCATGGTGAAGAAAAAGAGGGTGGAAAATACAAAAAAGCTATTGTTGCTGATATTTTTGAATCTTTAGTAGGCGCTATTTATTTAGATTTAGGTTATGAAAGAGCTAGGAAAACGGTTTTAGATATTGTTGTTCCTTATATTGAAAATCCAGATATTACTTTTTTTAATGATTATAAATCAGCTTTACAAGAGTATATTCAAACAGAACAAAAAAACTTATTTTATAATTTAGTAGAAGAAAAAGGTCCAGCTCACGATAAAATGTTTACAGTCGAAGTAGTAATTGATGATATTGTTTATGGCAGAGGTAGTGGAAGTAGTAAAAAAGAAGCTGAACAAAATGCTGCGAAAAAGGCTCTAGATAAATTAGCTAAATAGGTGAAGATTATGAAATATGTAATGGGGTTAGAAAATGATCTTTTTAAACAAATTAAATTAGGTAAAAAAACTACCGATATATATCTATTAGATGATGCTAAAAAGCAATTAAAACCAGGTGATATCATTACTTATTATAATAATTCAAAAACGATGGAAAAACTTGATACACTTGATACAATAGTTAAAAATATTACAATTTATGAAAATATTGAAGATGCTTTATCTAAACTTGAAGTTACTGATTTAGGATATGATAAATTATCTAAAAAAGAATATTTAGACTATTTTCTAAATACTTATAAAGAATCATTAATTAAATATAAAATTATAGTTATTAATATAGAGTTAATTGAAAAATATGAAAAGTCATGTGGAATAGTTGTTTTAAATAAAATAAATGATAAGTTAAAAGTTTTATTAGTTCATCATAATTTAGGACATTGGGGATTACCTAAAGGTCATATTGAAAATAATGAAACCGATAAGGAAACGGCTTTACGTGAAGTATTAGAAGAAACTAATATAAAAGTTAATATTATTACTGACTTTAAAGAAACCATAACATATAGTCCAAAAGCCAAAGTATTAAAGGATGTTACTTTCTTTTTAGGACAAGGTCTTAGTATTAATAGTAAAAACCAAGAAACAGAAATTCAAGAAGTAGAATGGGTTCAGTTAGATAAGGCTAAAGATATAATTACTTATAGTGATGAGAAAAAAATTATTATGAAAGTTATTAATTATTTAATTATAAACAATATTGAAATAAGTGAAAAAATTTGATATAATGTAGAAGTTTATTTAATTAGTTAACAAAAAGAAAGGAGAAAAAATGAGTAAAATAAAAATATTTAGTCTTGGTGGACTAAATGAAAATGGGAAAAATATGTATATTGTCGAAGTTGACAAAGATATTTTTGTTTTTGATGCCGGGTTAAAATTTGATAATGATCGAAATTTAGGAATTGATTATATAATTCCTAACTTTGACTATCTTATTAAAAATCAGAAAAGAATAAAAGGAGTTTTTTTAAGTCATGGACATGAAAGTAATATAGGAGCTGTACCTGATTTGTTAGAAACAATACCTAAAATTCCAGTTTATGCTTCTAGATTTACAATGGAAATTTTAAAAAATGATTTAACAGAACAACAAATTAAAAAATATAGATTAATTGAAATAAAACCTAATAATAATATTAATTTCGGAAAGAATTCTATTTTTCCAATTAGTGTAACCCATTCTATTCCTGATGCCTTGTGCTATGTTTTATATACTAAAGATGGAGCTATAGTATATACTGGTGATTTTACTATTGATGCAACTATGGTGGGAAATTATAAAATGGATATTGGAAAACTTGCTTATGTTGGTAAACAAGGAGTTTTATGTTTATTAACTGAATCTATGTATGCGGAAAAACAAGGTCATACTAGTCCTAATAATAGAGTAGGAGATTTTATCAGAGAAGTATTAAATCGTAATGAAAATCGTATTATTGCTACTATCATGCCAGCTCATTTTTATCGTATTCAAGAGATTTTTAATGAAGTTGGTAAAACTAATCGAAAAGTAGTAATTATGGGTAAATCTTTACAAAAATTGATTCAATCGGCAATTAAGGAAGGTTATTTAGATGTAGATGTTAAAAAAATTGGAGATTTATCAAATATTCATGATAAAAATGTGGTTATTTTAATTTCAGATGAAAAAGAAAAACCTTTTGCTAATTTAGAGCGTATTATTAAGGGATACGATAAATATATAAAACTAACTGATACTGATACCGTTTTTATTACTGAACCATCCTATGCAGGTATTGAAAAAAGAATGGCTTTAGTTTTGGATGAAATTTCTATGTTAGGTGCTAATACAGTTGCTTTATCTAGTAAGAAACATCTACTTCATCATGCTTCTAGTGAAGATTTAATGATGATGATTAATTTAATTAATCCTAAATATTATTTTCCAGTTAAAGGAGAATATCGCCATCAATATGCAAATGCAACAGTTGCTGAAAAAGCTGGTATTCCTAAAGAAAACATAATTTTAAAAGAAAATGGTGATGTAGCTTTATTTGAAAATGGGAATTTAATTCCTACTAATATGCATGTTGATGTTGATGATACTTTAATTGATGGAAAAAGCCAAGAAGATGTAGGTGACTTAGTATTAAAAGATAGAGAAATGTTAGGTTCTAATGGTATTGTTATAGTAAGTGCTACTTTAGATAAGAAAACAAAAGCTATTATTGGTGGTCCAGAAATATTAACTAGAGGGTTTATTTATGTTAAAGAAAGTCAAGATTTATTACTAGAAACCAAAGAACTAGCTCGTAATGTAATATCAGAAAGTATTGAACCTAATACTACAAGAGTTGACTATACTAGAATAAAATCAGAAATGCGTGATATTTTGGGTAAATTTTTCTATAAAGAAACAGAATCAAAACCAATGATTATTACTGTAATTCAAGAAGTGTAATTTTTCACTTCTTTTATATTAAAAAAATAAGGAAAATCAAATTTGTTATTGACTAAATAACAATTTAGTGATATTGTAACCCTTAAAAAAGCAGTAAAAAGTTAATTAAAAGTAAAAAATTAGAAAATGAAATTATAACTGTTAAATATAACTTATTATATTAGACAGAAAATTTAAGGAGAAAATTATGGAATTCAAAATGTTAAGTTCGAAAGAAGAAGATAAATTAACAGAACAGGAATTAATTGATTATTACAAAAAATTAAGAGAATATGCGATTAAAAGGAAACTCACTAACACAACAGTTGGAGCAACTACCCTTGGGCCAGTTCTAAAAAATATAAGTAATAAATTAGCAATTATGGTAACAAAAATGTTTTCAGATAAAAATGTCGATTGGGTAGCTGATGGTCAGGATAATATTCCTAATAATCAAGTTATTTTAGCACATTCACATCAGGGAGTTTTGGATGGGTTTGTTTGGATACCTAAAATAAACAGACATTGTCTAGTATTGCATGGTGCAGATGTAAATAAATTATTATTGATGGCTCAATTAAATACTGGGTTGGTTTTGGTAAAAAAAGCTATGCCGGGAAAGGATAATGAAGAAAAACAAGCCCAAGTAAAGCAGTATAATGAACAAGCCAAACTTGATATGATAAAGCTATTACTTGAAGGACATTCCATATCATATTATCCGGAAACTACATGGAATTTATCACCAAATAAACTTCATTTACCAATTCATAATGGTTTTTTATATATTGCTAGAAGAGCAGGAGTTCCAGTAGTACCAGTAGTACATGAATTTAGTTATGATACATCAACTAAAAAAGAACATATTACTAAAATTCATACTAGGTTTGGAAAACCAATCTATATTAATCCTATTGATAATATAGATAAAAAATTGGATGAATATGATGAACAAATATCTACAATGAGATGGGACTTAATAAAAGAAAAAGGAATATACTCTAGAAAAGATATTTCAAATCAAGAATATATTAATTTCTTAGAAGGAAACTATAAGAATCTTAAATTAGGAAAATTAGATATAGATAAAGAAAGAGCTAATATCTATGGAGCTAGTGATGAATTTTATAAATTTCATCATATTAATGATGTGGCTTATAATGATAAAGGACAACTTCTAGAAACAGAAGAAACACAAAAGATAAAAAAACTTTGCCCTAAAAATACTATTGTAAAGTAGTATTTTTTCTATTGAATAATATATTTTTATGACATTCTAAGATTTGTCAATAATAAATTTTTATGATATTATATACACTACAAAAAGACACGAAATTTCTAAATTT
>CANQZM010000025.1 GCA_947628345.1 uncultured Bacilli bacterium | reverse complement strand
AAAAAGAAGGAAATCAAAAGCAATATGAACTTAATTTTATAGGAGATAAAATAGAAGTAGATACAAATAACTTGATGAATGAAGCTATATCTTTATTAGATCCAGAATTATATAAAGGTTCTTTTGTTAATAATGATGAAATTATAATAGATATCAAAAATATTAAAACATCTATAATAACAGGTGCAGGATCTAGAATATTAATGATTTTAGATTTATTACTAGATAATGAGGGTGTTGAAGGAATTAGTTTTTCATATGAAACAGAAACAGGGGAAATTATTACATTTGAATATACGAAAAATATGGGATATAATGAAATGAAAACATGGCTAGAAGAAAATGACATATCAATATTTGGAGTATCATATGAGAAAGCAATAAATGCTGATATAGTAGGAAAGAATTTTAAAGTAGCTATAAATCTAGATAAATTTTCAAAAAAGAAAGTAGAAAATCCAAAGGAATATGAAATAAAATTCACAGGAGAAAAATTACAAATAGATACAGAAGAAATACTAAAAGAAGCTTTAACTAAATTAGATTCAAGTAAGTATAGTGCATCAGTAATAGATAATGGTTTAATAAATGTTAATATTAAAAATATTAAGACACCAGTTTCAGATGGTTTTGCCGATAATCTAAGTAAAATATTAAGTAATATAATGGCTAATGAAGACATTGAATCAGTTGATTTAATATATTTAGATAATCTTAAATTAACAATAAAAGATAACTTTAAAGAAGTAGAAGAATGGTTAAATAAAAATAGTCAAACAATATTTAATAAGGATTATCAGGAAGTACTTAACTATGATTTGATTGGTAAAAAGTTTAATATTAAAATAAATTTAAAATATTATGCATCTAAAAAAGAAGGAAATCAAGAACAATACGAAATTATATTTGATGGTAATCAAATATCTGTTAATACTGATTTACTATTAAAAAATTCAATAGAACAAATTAATCAGGAATTATATACAAAAACTTGGTTGAATGATGGAATATTAACTATAACCTTAAAAGATGTAGATACTAATATTATTGATGGACTTGGAACTGGATTATTAAAAAATTTAAATGAATTAGTAAATAACGAAGCTATTGAATCAGTAGATTTTAAACAAGTTTCAAGTAATCAAATTTTATCTATTAATAAAGATACTAATCAAAAAGATATTAACACTTGGTTAATTGAAAGTAGTGAACAATTATTTAATAAAAATTATACTAATCAAAATATTACTTGTGAAGATTTAGTAGGTAGGGAATTTGAAATTACAATTAATTTATCTCCATTGTATAAAAATACAGCAAAAAGTTTTGATTATAAAGTTATTTTTAATCCTACAGAATATAATGTTACTCTTGACTATAATGATTCAAAAACACCAAATTTAGTTCAAAAAGTTAATGATGGTTCTAAAATGACAATTCCTCCAATTCCAGAGAGGGAAGGTTATAAATTTGCAGGATGGTATGAACAAAATTCTATAGTAGAGTTCGATTTTAGTCAAAGAATTAAGAAAGATATTCAATTAGTTGCTCATTGGGTTTATGTTGCAAGTAAAGACGATTATACTTTAGACAAGCTAATTAGTGAAAAAAGTAAATTTAACACAGTATTTAGTAGTGATACTAGTACATTTAATGTTACTATTATTAAACCAAAAGAGACTATTGATTCAATTGGACTTTATGATGATATAAAAAGACTTTTGGAAAAGAAAGAAGTTACATCTATTGTATTAAGATATAATTCTAAAGATTATACTTTTAAAAATGCTAATGAAATTCAAGATGGTATAAATAGTTTTTATAGTGATATTAGTAATAATTCTGATAAAAGTTTGAAATCTTTTAAAGACAAGAGCTTTAGTGTAAAGATAGTGATTGATTCAGATTTAGTTCAATTCGAAGAAGGTACTAATATTGACATAGTATATTATATTAAATTAAAGGTATTACAGCATAATGTTACATTTAATTACAATGATGGTAGAGAAAATAAAACAATAACAGTAGATAACTATGATAAAATAGTAGCTGAAATACCTGAAAGAGATGGGTATAGATTTGATGGTTGGTATCAAAATTCAACTAAATTTAATTTTTCTAGTGAAATTACTAATGATATTACTTTAATAGCTCATTGGATTAAACAACATAAAGTAACTTTTGATTATGGTTACGATAATAAATCTGAGATGAAATTAGTTGATGACAATTCCACAATAACAGGAAAATCTTTAACAAGAGATGGTTATAAATTTATGGGATGGTATAAAGATGGAAAAGAGACACCATTTGATTTTAAAACACCTATAACTGAAGATCTTAAGTTAACAGCCCATTGGTCTTCAACACTATCAGATGCTGAATTAAAATCAGTAGAAAAAGCTTCAGCTGAAGCACTTGAGACTATTAATAATAATGGTATAATTAATGTTAAAGTTGATCAGACAAATAATATTATAACTATTAATCATTATGATTCTGAACCTGGTTATAATGGTGGATTAGATGATGGTATTATGTATATTTTAACTGGTAGTAAGGCACATACTGCTTTATATAATTTCTTAAATAATCAATATGTTGATTCAATAGAGCTTTATTTAGACGGAATGGATTCAGTAAAGGTAACTGCTGACATGATAAAAGATTATGATTCTATGTATCAAAGTGCTAGTAAATTCTTACAACCATTTAAAGATGCAACTGGACTAGATCCTATTTCAATGACTTATAAAGATTTAATTGACATGAAAAAAGAAGTAAGAGTAAAAATAAATTTAGTAGATGGTAAAGCATTTGAAAATGAAGAAGATGCAGTATATACATTTAAATATACAAATATTCCTTTAGATGTTAAAGTTACAAATTATAATGTTGCATTTGATTATAATGATGGAACAAATACTGTTATTACTAAAACAATAACTGATGGTTCAACAGTAACAGCACCAGAAGTACCACAACGTGAGGGATATAAATTTGCAGGATGGTATGAAGAAAAATCAATACTACCATTTGATTTTTCAACGAAAATCAAGAAAGATACTAAATTAATAGCTCATTGGGTTTTAGTAACAAAAGAAGAAGATTATATACTGTATTATAATGTAAAAGAAAATGATATCTATTCATCATATTATAGCAGTATAAATAACGCGGTCAAGGTAACTATTATTCAACCAAATAGTGATATATCAACAATTGATTTAGCTAAAAACATTAAACAATTAGTTCAAAAACAAGAAGTAAAGTCTGTTACTATGAAATATAATAATTATGAATATACATTTTATTATAACAAATCGTTAGATGATAATATTAATGGATTCTTAGTTAACATAACAGAAAAAGACAAGGTATTATCTAAGCAATTAAAAGATTTAAAAGAAAAAGAAATTCAAGTTACAGTATCTATTGATCCTAATGTTACTCAATTAAGTACTACTAGTAGTACAGAAATAAAGTATTCAATAAACTTTAAAGTTTTACAACAACAAGTAGTATTAAAGTATAATAATAATCAATCAAATGAAACTATTATTGTTGATAACTATAGTACAATATATGAAAAAATTCCTAAAAGAACTGGTTATAGATTTTTGGGTTGGTATTTAGAAGGGACAAATACAAAATTTAACTTTGACACTCAAATAACAAAAGCGACCGTCCTAGTAGCTCATTGGATTAAACAACACAAAGTAACGTTTAATTATGGATATAATAATATGACTGAAACGATGTTAGTTGATAATAATACTACAATTACAAAAAGCAATCCGGTAAGAGCTGGTTACAAATTTTTAGGATGGTATAAAGATGGAGGACAGACACCATTTGATTTAAAAACACCAATAACTGACGATATTACCTTAACAGCTCATTGGGTTAGAAAATATACCGTGACTTTTGATTTAGGATATGATAATAAAACTCATGTTGTTGATATTGATGAAAACTCAAGTTTAACACCTTATAGTGTAAATCGAGCTGGTTACAAATTCTTAGGGTGGTACCTAAATGATAATTTATATAATTTCAGTAGTCCAATTGTTAGTGATATTGTTTTAAAAGCTAAATGGGTAGAGATAGTTGATTTGAGTAAACAGACAGAAGCTGCTATTAAAACTATAAATGGTAATAATAAAATGGCAATTGATGTTAATCAAAATACACATATTATAACAATTTACTGGTGGAAAAGTAAAACACAACAGGCTGTCTTTGCTTTAGCTGGAAGTGGAGCTAGAACAGCATTAGCCAATTTTATAAATGATCCAAGCGTTGAAAATGTAGAGTTGTTTTTGGAAGGTATGGATCCAGTAACTGTTACCTATGATATGGTAGAGTCAACTCAAGCATTGGATCGAAATAGTGAAAAATTTATGAAACCATTTTTAGATGCGACAGGTTTTGATAATATATGGAGAATATTTATGATAGACTTATATAATGCAATGCAAACCAAAAATATTAAAGTTAAAATTAATTTAGTTGAAGGTAAGACTTTTGCAAAAGAAGAAGATGCTTATTATACTTTTGCACTTGTTTTAGATAATCCACCAGAAACAAAAACTACCTTTATTAAAAATAATTTTGATATTTCTCTAAAGGGATTAAATTTTAATTAATTTAATCTCTTTTATATTAAATATTCAATTTTACTTTTTTGATTTGTTATTTGGTATTAAGCGTGGTAAAATAAATATGGAAGTGATTATATGTATGATTATATAATTGGAATGGTTTCTGATATTAATTTTAATAGTATTGTTGTTGAAGTTAATAATATAGGTTATTTAGTATATGTGTCTAACCCTTTTTTTTATCAAGAAGGAAAGGAATATAAAGTCTATTTATATCAACAAATAAAGGAAGATGATAATTCGTTATTTGGATTTAAAACTAAAGAAGAAAAAGAACTTTTTTTACAATTAATTGCTGTTAAGGGTTTAGGCTGTAAAATGGCACTTCCTATGTTTGCTACAGAATCTACTTCAGAAATCGTTGATGCTATTGAAAGAGAAAATATCTCTTATTTAAAAAAATTTCCTAAAATTGGAGATAAATTAGCAAAACAAATTATCTTAGATTTAAAGGGAAAACTGGCAGTTAGTGATAATAATACTAATGATAATAAAGATGAATTACAAGAAGTATTAAGAGGGCTTGGTTATAAAGATAAAGAAATAAAAAATGTCATTGGTAAAATAGATTCTTCATTACAGATTGAAGATCAAGTTAAGGAAGCTTTAAAACTCTTCCTTAAATAAAGAGGAGGTAGTCATGAATACTAATGAAAATATTTTAAGAAATGTGGAAGTAGAAGATGATGGTATTTTAGATAACTCTATTAGACCTGAAGTTTTAGAAGAATATATTGGACAAAGTGATGTAAAAGAAAATATTAAAGTTTTTATAGAAGCAGCTAAAATTAGAAATGAAGTATTAGATCATGTTTTATTATATGGCCCTCCAGGTCTTGGTAAAACTACCTTGGCTTACATCATTGCTAATGAGATGAATGCAAATATTAAAACTGCTAGTGGTCCTAGCATTGAAAAATCAGGTGATTTGGCCGCTGTTTTATCAAATTTAGAAGCAGGTGACGTTCTATTTATTGATGAAATTCATCGTATGCCTAAATTTATTGAAGAAATATTATATCCAGCAATGGAAGACTTTACTTTAGATATTATTGTTGGTAGTGATGGTAACGGTAGAAATATTAAAATTGATCTGCCACCTTTTACCTTAGTTGGAGCTACGACTAGAGCTGGAGATCTAACTTCTCCTTTAAGAGATCGTTTTGGAATTATTGCTAAATTGGAATTTTATAATGAAGAAGAATTAACTAAAATTATTAAACGAAGTGCTAGAGTTCTAAAAACAGAAATTGAAGATGAAGCAGCTGTAGAATTGGCAAGACGTAGTAGAGGAACTCCTCGAATTGCAAATCGTCTTTTAAAAAGAGTTCGTGATTTTGCCTTAGTTAATAATAATTCTGTAATTAACAAAGAAATTACTAAACATGCCTTAGATCGTTTAAAAGTGGACAAATTAGGGTTAGATAGTATTGATCATCAACTACTTTCTACCATCATTCATAAATTTAATGGTGGTCCAGTAGGCGTTGATGCCATTAGTAGTACAATTGGTGAAGAAGTGGGAACTATTGAAGATGTTTATGAACCGTATTTATTACAACAAGGTTTTATTAAAAGAACATCCAGAGGTCGAATTGTTACAGAATTAGGATATCAAGCATTAGGACTAAATTATCATAATGATTAGTAAAAAGGAGAAGTATATGAAAACAGATGATTTTGATTATGATTTACCAGAGGAATTAATTGCTCAAACTCCTTTAAAAAAAAGAGATAGTTCTAAGCTATTAGTTTTAGATAAAAAAACAGGTGATATATCTCATCAAACTTTTACTGATATAATTGATTATCTAAATCCTAATGATACCTTAGTTTTAAATAATACAAAAGTCCTACCTGCTAGATTGATTGGTCAAAAAGAGGATACACAAGCAGTTATTGAAATATTGTTATTAAAAAATATAGAAAAAGATACTTGGGAATGTTTAGTAAAACCAGCTAGAAGAATAAAAGAAGGTAGTGTTGTATCTTTTGGAGATGGGTTATTAAAAGCTAAATGTATTAAAGTTTTAGATGAAGGAATTAGACATTTTAATTTAAATTATGATGGTATACTTTATGAAATATTAGATAAGTTAGGAACTATGCCTCTACCACCTTATATCCATAAACAACTTAAAGAACAATCTCGTTATCAAACGGTGTATGCTAAAGAAATAGGAAGTGCAGCTGCGCCAACCGCAGGACTTCATTTTACTGAAGAATTATTGAAAAAAATAAAACAGAAGGGGATAAATATTTGTTATATTACTTTACATGTTGGATTAGGAACTTTTAGACCTGTTGCTGTTAGTAATATTAAAGATCATAAAATGCATAGTGAATACTATGAAATTGATCAGAGTGTTGCAGATATCTTAAATAAAACTAAAAAATCTGGTCATAAAATAATTGCAGTAGGAACAACGACTACTAGGACACTAGAAACTGTAATGGATAAATATCATGAATTTAGAGGTTGTAGTGGTTGGACGGATATTTTTATATATCCAGGTTATAAATTTTTAGCGATTGATGCTTTATTGACTAATTTTCATTTACCTAAATCAACATTAATAATGTTAGTTTCAGCTTTTGCTTCTAAAGAGTATGTTTTAAATGCTTATCAATGTGCTGTTTTGAATAAATATCGCTTTTTCTCCTTTGGTGATGCAATGCTAATAAAGTGAGTTTTGTTAATTTTATAAAAAGAGGGATATTATGATAAAAATAGATGATACATATAAACCAATAAATGCTTATATGCGTGGTCGTAAAGAAAAATTATGGTTAGAAAAAGATAACCAAAAATATTTGTATAAGTTTGGAGCAAATAATTATGAGATTTTAGCGGAATTATTAGCCGAACAATTAGGTAAACAAGTGGGTATTGATATGGCAGCTTATCATGTAGCAAGTTATAAAAATACAATCGGTGTTTTAACTAAAAATTTTGTTAAATCTGGAGAATTAATTATTTCATCAGATAAATTGAAAGCAGCTGTACAAGATTTATACGAAGAAAATAATTTACATGGTAATTTACAAGAAAATACAATTTTAAATTTAGTACAAGCAGCCTTTACATATGATGCTACTATTGATACATCACAATTATTTGATGAGTTAGTAAAACGTTGGTTATTTACTGGTTTAATTATGGAAAGTGATAAAAATGCTACTAATATCAGTTTTATTAAAACAGGAAATAAATTAAGGCTTTCTCCTGATTATGATAATTCAACGATGTGTAGGTTAAATGAAAATATTACCAATTTAATGACTAATATTAAAGATAATACGGATATTTATAAATTAACCGATGGTATAAAACAGGCATTAAAACCTAGTGACAGTAGTAGTGATTATTTTTTAGAATCGTTACAAGAATTTAGTAATAAATATCCTAATAAAGTTAAAACTATCTTTTTATCATTTAAAAATATTGATGTTGATAGCGCTATTACAATAGTAGAAACTACTAATAATATAAAAGTACCTTGGGAAGTAAGTTATTTTATTAATAAAGCTATCTCACTTCGTTATAATGATATGGAAAATATTGTTACAAAGACTAAGAGTATAAATAAATAATAAATATGATTACACTGGAGTGATAAAAGTGAAAATTGAATATAGTTTATTAAAAACAGATAAAAATACTAAAGCTAGATATGGTAAGATAAAAACAAACTATGGAGAAGTAGAAACTCCTATGTTTATGCCTGTAGGGACTAGGGCTTCCATTAAGGGATTGACAACTGATCAAGTAAAGCAATGCAACTCAGGCATTATTCTTGCTAATACATATCATTTATGGTTAAGACCAGGTGAAGATGTAATTAATCATGCAGGAGGACTCCATAAATTTATGAATTATAATGGACCGATTTTAACTGATAGTGGAGGATTTCAAGTCTTTTCTCTAGCTAAGAATAAAGAAAAAGATATTACTGAAGAAGGGGTTCATTTTAAAAGTCATATTGATGGTAAAAAACTATTATTAACTCCTGAAAAATCTATCGCTATTCAAAACAAATTAGATAGTGATATCGCAATGAGTTTTGACGAGTGTCCACCTGCGAGTGCTTCTTATCAATATTTAAAAAATAGTATAGAAAGGACTATTAGATGGGCGAAAAGAGGAAAAGCTGTACATAGTAATCCAAATCAAGCATTATTTGGTATTGTTCAAGGTGGAGCTTATGAAGACTTAAGAAAGTTTTCAGCTGTTGAAACGGTTAAATTAGATTTTGATGGCTACAGTATTGGAGGGGTTGCTAATGATGGTGAATCAAAAGAAGATATGTATAAGGCTATAGATTATTCTATTCCTTATTTACCAATAGATAAAGTTAGATATTTAATGGGTGTAGGAGATCCCATTGATATTATAGAAGGTGTTATTAGAGGTGTTGATATCTTTGATTGTGTGTTGCCAACTAGGATTGCTCGTCATGGACAAGCTTTTACAAGCCACGGTAAAATTAACTTAAATAATGCTAAATTTATTGAAGATTTTACTCCAATTGCTACTGATTGTGATTGTTATACATGTAAACACTATACTAAAAGTTATCTTCGTCATTTAATAACAGTTGGTGAGAGTTTAGGAGGAAGTCTACTTTCTATTCATAACATTAGATTTTTAATAAAATTAACAGAAGATTTAAGACAAGCTATTAAGGAGGATAAAGTCTTAGAATTTAGAAATCAATTTATAAATAAATATCAAAATAAAAATACTGATTAAAATTTAATCAGTATTTATTTTTCTTTAAATATTAAAAAATACGATATAAACCAATGGCTTTTCCTAAAATAGTTACGTCATTTAAAATTATTGGTTCCATTGTATCATTTTCAGGTTGTAGTCTGATGTGACCATCTTCTTTATAAAAAGTTTTAACAGTAGCTTCATTATCACTGTTCATAGCTACTACAGTATCTCCATTTTTAGCAGTTGAGGTTCTTTCAACGATTAAAATATCACCATCATAAATACCTACATTAATCATTGATTCGCCACTAACATGTAAAGTAAATATTTCCTTTTTATTATTGACTAAGCTAGCAGGTAATGAAAAATACTCATTTGGCGTTTCAATAGCTTCAATAGGAGTTCCTGCGGTTACTTTTCCTAATAAGGGAACTTCTATGATATTTTCATTAGTTTCTGAAAATTCATTAGGGACGAGTATTTCGATAGTTCTATTTTTACTAGTGTCTTTCTTAATATAACCTTTCTCTTCTAGTTTAGTTAAATGGAATTGAATGGTTGCTGGTGAGTGTAAATTAGCTTCCTTTCCAATTTCTCTAACCGTTGGTGGGTAACCTTTTTTAGCTGTTAACTTTTTTAGTACTTGTAAGATATATTCTTGGCGATCGGTCAATTTTTCCATATAATTCCTCCTTTATTGATATTAGTTTATCACTGTATGTGTAAAATGTCAAACAAATGTTTAAAAAACATATTGACACGAACAATAGTATGATATAAAATAAAATTAACAAAGAAAGGAGAGATGTATGATGAAAAATATTATTAAGAAAGGACTTTGTATAACACTTATTTACTTAATAGCAATCTTATCTACCTTTTTAGTAACTGATCGAGTTAGTGAATTGGATAATGAAAAAGATTTAAGAAATAGGAATTCATCAATTGTAATAAAACTTAGCCGATAATAAATAAATATGGTATAATAAATACTAGGTGGTAATGATGAAAAAATTAATCTTAGTAGATGGTAACAATTTATTATTTAGAAGCTATTATGCTACAGCTTATCAAAACGTTGTAATGAGAAATTCTAAAGGTTTTCCAACAAATGCTTTATATGGATTTTTAAATATGATAAATAAAATTATTCATGAAGAAAAGCCTAACTATATTCTAGTAGCATTTGATAAAGGAAAAACCTTTAGACATGATAAGTATGATTCATATAAAGCTGGAAGACAAGCTATGCCGGATGATTTACGTTTACAATTTCCTAAAGCAAAAGAAATTTTAGATGCTATGGGTATATGTCATTATGAGATTGATAATTATGAAGCTGATGATATTATTGGAACACTTAGTAAAAAAGTTGAAGAAGATGATGAATTTATCGCTACTATAATTAGTAGTGATAAAGATTTATTACAATTAATAAGTGATGAAATTGATGTAAAATTATTAAAATCAAATGGATTTATAAGAATGGATAAAAAAACCTTTATTGATCAATATGGAATTGATCCTATTGGTATGATTGATTTAAAAGCTCTAATGGGAGATAGTAGTGATAATATACCTGGAGTAAAGGGAATAGGTGAAAAAACCGCTGTTAACCTATTAACTCAATATAAAACTTTAGATAATTTATATAATCATATTGAAGAAATTAAAGGTAAAACAAAAGAAAAATTAGAAACGGATAAAGAAAACGCTTATATGAGTTATGATTTAGCAACTATTTATCGAGATGTTCCTCTTGATTTTACCCTAGAAGAATTAAAATATAATGGTATTAATCGAGATAAGTTTATTGAAATACTACAAGAATTTGAATTTAAATCATTATTAAAAAAGTTAGAAAAGGGTATTATTGATACTACTACTAATAGTGATAATGAAGATGATAAATTACCTTCCATTAATAATAAACAATTAGTTGTAAAAGATATTAAGGATTTTAAAGATAAGGGGGAATTTTCTTACTATATTGAAGTAAGTGATGAAAATTATAGTAAGAGCAATATTTTAGGGATTGGCCTATATGATGGAGAAGCTGGTTATTTTATAACTAAAGAACAATTAGAAGAATATAAAGATATCTTTTTAAGTATTAATAATAAATTTACCTATGATTTGAAAAAAAATATTTTTTGTTTAAACAGTCATAATTTAAAAGTCAAAAATACAACTTTTGATTTAATGATTGCGGTCTATCTACTTAATTATAATACATTTAAAAATGATATTGCTTATATAGCTTCTAAGTTTAATTATGATATTGACTTATATGAAAATGTTTATGGTATAAAAGATAAGAAAAAAGAAGTTGACCAAGAAACTATTGCTACTAACTGCTTAAACAAAGCTAAATTTATTTATGAAGTCAAAGACTTTATGTTAGCTCAATTAGAAAAAGAAGAAGAACTAAGATTATTTGAAGATATTGAAATGCCTTTAGCTGTAGTTTTGGCTGATATGGAAATTACCGGAATTAAAGTTAATGGGGATTATTTAGATAAAATTTCTGTTGAATTAAAGAAAGATATGGATAATTTAGCTGAAGAAATTTATAGTGATGCACAGGAAAAATTTAATATTATGTCTCCAAAACAATTAGGAAAAATTTTATTTGAAAAATTACAAATCAAATATCCTAAAAGAGTTAGAGATGGTAAATATTCTACTAGTAAAGAAATATTAGATAAAGTTGTTGATCTTCATCCTATTATTCAAAAAATTTTAGATTATCGTACTGTTTCAAAATTATATACTAATTATGCCGTGGGATTAAAAAATGAAATTAGAGAAGATGGTCGTATTCATACTATTTTTACGCAGACTTTAACTAGAACAGGAAGGTTATCTAGTATATCTCCTAATTTACAAAATATTCCATCTAGTCAAAAATATTCAAAATTAATTAGAACGGCTTTTATACCAGATGATAATTCTTGTTTATTATCAAGTGATTATTCACAAGTAGAATTAAGAATTTTTGCATCTATTTCTAATGCTACTAATTTAATTGATGCTTTTAAACAAAATCTAGATATACATACAAAAACAGCAAGTGATATTTATCATGTTAACATTGAAGATGTTACAAAAGATATGCGAAAAACTGCTAAAGCTGTTAACTTTGGAATTTTATATGGGATTAGTAGTTTCGGCTTATCTGAAGATTTGGGAATTAATATTAAAGAAGCTAATGCTTTTATTAACCATTATTTAGATACTTATCCTGGTATTCGAGAATATATGGAACAACAGAAAAAACTTGCTTATGAAAAAGGTTATGTCAAAACTTTAATGAACCGAAAACGTATTATTGAGGAATTAAAAAATAAAAGTTATTTAATTAGAGTTGGTGGTGAA
Organism: uncultured Bacilli bacterium; assembly: GCA_947628345.1. Classification (GTDB taxonomy): domain Bacteria; phylum Bacillota_I; class Bacilli_A; order RF39; family UBA660; genus UMGS995. The sequence goes on along the minus strand of CANQZM010000025.1, from coordinate 5,086 downwards.
AGAATAGCCTTAAATACACCAATACAAGGTACTGCTTCGGATATTTTGAAGAAAGCTATGATTGAAATCTATGATAAATTTAAAGAATTAGGTTTAAAAAGTAAAATGTTAATTCAAGTGCATGATGAATTAGTTTTTAACGTGATTAATGACGAATTAGAAACAGTTAAAAAAATAGTTCGCGATATAATGGAAAATACATATAAATTAAAAGTACCATTGAAAGTTGACATAGAAGTTGGAAACAATTGGTATGAAGCAAAATAAAGAAAAAATAAGGTGATGATTATGCCAGAAAAACCAGAAGTATTGACAGTAGTTAAAGCTTTAAAACCAAAGATTATTGGTAAAAAAATAGTTGATGTAGAAGTGTTATGGGATAATATAATAGAAAAACCCTCTGTAAAAGAATTTAAATCTATATTAAAAAATCAAATAATTGAGGATATTGATACTAGAGGTAAATGGATTGTTTTTCATTTAACTAAAAATACTTTAATTGTACATTTAAGGATGGAAGGGAAATTTTTCTTTAGAAAAAAAGATGAACCAATTAATAAACATGAACACGTTATTTTTACCTTTGATGATGGTATGCAAATGCGTTTTAATGATGTTCGTAAATTTGGCAAAATGCATTTGTTATCTAAAGATAAGTATTTAGATGAATTACCTCTAAAAGAAATGGGTTATGAATACAATGATAATAGATTAGATGCTGATTATTTACATGCAAAACTGATAACTAAATCTATTCCTATTAAAAGCAGTTTACTAGATCAAAGTATTATTGCTGGAATAGGCAATATTTATGATGATGAGATTTTATTTATGAGTAGAATTTCACCATTAAAAAAATCTAATAAAGTCACAAAAAAAGAATGTGAAGCTATTATTAAAAATACTAATATAGTTTTAGATAACGCAGTTAAATTGGGTGGAACAACTATTAAAAGTTTCACTTCCAGTGAAGGTGTGCATGGTTTATTTCAAAATAAATTATTAGTTCATGGTAAAAGAGGAGAACTTTGCCCTAACTGTAATAGTCCAATCGAAAAAATCAAAATTAATGGACGAGGAACTTATTATTGTCCAAAATGTCAAAAATAAATAATATTTATGAAAGAAGAGGGTTGTTATGAAAAAAACTAAAATAATTTGTAGTATTGGCCCAGCTAGTTGTAATGCTAAAGTAATGGAAAAAATGATTTTATCAGGAATGAATGTAGCTAGAATTAATTTTACTCATGCTACTATCGAAGAAAGAGAAAAAGCAATTAGTGTTGTTAGACAGTGTCGTTTAAAAACGGGATATTCAGTAGCTATTTTATGGGATACTAAAGGTCCTGAATTTCGTAATGGGATATTCGAAAATAATCAATGTGAATTGATTAGTGGTAATAAGATTAGAATTGTCAAGGAACAAGTTATAGGTAATAAAGACCGCTTTAGTGTTAATCATCCTGAAGCCTTAGATACTTTAAATGTCCATGATATTATTTTATTAGAAAATGCTAAAATGAAATTAGAAGTTATTAGTAAAGAAAGTGATGGTATAACTTGTGAAGTTATTGAAGGAGGTATTTTAGGCAATCATAAAAGTTTATTTATTCCCGGTAGGAAGTTAAATATACCATATATAAGTAATGATGATAAAGAAGATATTAAATATGCATGTTTAAACGGTGGTGAATTTTTAGCAATTTCTTTTGTATCATGTAAAGAAGATGTTTTAGAAGTAAAAGAATTAATTAAACAATATAATCGTAATGACTTAAAAATAATTTGTAAAATAGAAAATCAATTAGGGATTGATAATTTAAAAGAAATTTTAGAAGTTTCCGATGGTATCATGATTGGAAGAGGTGATTTAGGATCTGAAATTGCTAGTGAAGAAGTTCCTCATGTTCAAAAAAAGATGATTAAAATTTGTCGCCAAATGGGTAAGATAGTAATTACAGCTACAGAGATGCTTGAGACGATGATGGAAAATAATCGACCTAAAAGAGCAGAAACAAGTGATATAGCTAATGCAGTATTAGATGGAACAGATGCTGTAATGTTAAGTGGAGAAACAACTATTGGTAAGCATCCTGTAGAAACAGTAAAAGCAATGGCATCTATTTGTGAAGTAGCAGAAAAATATGCGGAATTTGATTATATTTCTAAAACTCATCAAGTTGATAGTGTTCCTAAGGCTATAGCTGAAAATGTTGTAGAAAGTGCTAATCGTTTAAATGCTAAGTTAATTTGTGCAGCTACTATGAGTGGTTCTACTGCAGAAATTATTAGTAATTTAAAACCTAAAGCACCTATTTTGGCTCTTTGTCCAAATGAAAAAATAGGACGTAGTTTAGCTCTTAATTGGGGTGTATATCCAATGGTATTAAAATTTTGTAACTCGACTGATGAAATATTAGAATTAAGTGTTATCAAAGCCAAAGAATTTATGAATCTAAAAAAAGATGATAAAATAATATTAACAGGAAGTTTCCCTAATACTGGCGAAATAAAATCCACTAACTTAATTAAAATAGAAGTAATAAATTAAAAAGTAGCTTTAATGACTACTTTTATTTTATAATCCTATTCTTTAGAAAAGTTTTTATCAATTAATAATTCATGCATAAATTCTTCTTGATTTTGCACATCTAATTTTTCAATTCTGTCAACCCGGCATTTTTCTGAAATTAAAATAGAATTAACTTTTTCAACTGCCTCATCTAAATTATCATTAACTACAACATAGTTATATTCATTTAAAGCATTAAGTTCTTTATATGCTGTTTTAAAACGATCAATAATTTGATCAATTTTTTTCTCAGCACCACGTTCAATAATACGTCTTTTTAATTCTTGCATTGATGGTGCCAAAATGAAAATTAAAATAGTTTCAGGAAATAATTTTTTAATTTGCGCAGCTCCTTGAACATCAATTTCTAAAATAATATCTTTACCAGTTTTTAATAAGTCTTCAACTTCCTTTTTAGGAGTACCAAAATATTGACCATATCTAACTTTTGCATATTCTAAAAAATCACCATTTTTAATTTTTTGTTCAAAATGTTCTTTTGAAATAAAATAATAATCAATACCTTCAATTTCCCCTGGACGCATTGGTCTTGAAGTGTAGGAAATAGGACAAACAACATCCTCACGTTTTTCCAACAGCTTGCGAATAACAGTTGCTTTACCAGCACAAGTAGGCCCACTAATAATAATTAAATTTCCAGTATCTCTAGTTTTTATCATAATAAATTTCCTTTCCTAATTGATTTGTATATTCTTTTTTGACTAAATTCTCATTATAAATTAAATCATAAATTTCTGTAGTTTGTAATTCAAAATTAAGCATTTGATAATAATCTTTTTCATATTTAGATAAAAGCTTAATATCAATATTTTTTTTAATACTATGTAAATAGGCTTGACCTTTTTCATTAAAACCCAAAATTCTAATATAACTAATCTCTTGCATATTTTTTCCTAAATCTTTAGTAAAATTTACTAAAATATGAAGTAACATACGAGCTATTTTATTATAAGTGTAACGTTTTGATTTTAATTTAGTAACTAATTCATCATAACTATTACAATTTTTAATAACTGATTTTAATTTTTGATCAAGCCCTTCATCAACTGTTTGATACTTTGCTAGATCATCTTCAGTTAAAATTTTATATTTTAATAATTTAAAATAATCATCAACAAAATGTAAATTAGTTAAATAAGGCATAACAAAATTAGGTATTGTTGCCTTAACATCTTCATTTCTTTTTAAAGCCTCTCTAATAGCTGTAGCACTACTAATTTTAGTTAATTCTTTACTATGATAATCATTAGTTCTTTTTATACAAATTGGTTTAATTTTATAATTATATTTTAAAATAGTTTTAATATAACTAACTCCTAGTAAATCATTAGGAGTAGTTATTTTTTTATTAGTTAAATCATAAACTGCATTAGCTAAAGCAGTAGGGTAATTTTGCCCAAGTTTAGAATAAATTTTAACTAATTGATCACAGTCTGTATTAGAAATTTGACATTTGGCAATAGTAGTTAGATCCTCAATATTATCACATTCACTACCAAACACTATTTTATCAACTTTTAACTTTTCTAAAATTGTTAAAGCTCCATAACTGAAAAAATCTGCAGATTGCGTGGCAAAAGTAAAAGGTAGTTCAACTACTAAATCAATTCCTGCCAATAAAGCTATATCTTTCTTTTTCCATTTATCAATAATAGAAGGTTCTCCTCTTTGAGTAAAATTACCACTTAAAACTAGTACAATAACTTCATCTTTAAAAAGTTGTTTTACTTTTTCTAAATGATATAAATGTCCATTATGAAAAGGATTATATTCAGCAATAATACCAACTGCCACATTATCACCTCTTTTTAGTAGTTACAATTTTAACATAAATTTATATTAAAATAAAGATAATTTTTATAAGATGTGCTATAATTTAAGAGGTGATAATAATGATTATTGATATTGACCCAGAATATACTATAAATGAAAATATTAATTTACCAAAAACTTATTATGAACAAAGTGAAATTCAAGATATTAAAAATTTAAAAGTGGTAGGCAAATTTTATTTGGATAATGATAAAATTCATGGGGTTCTTACAATAGATGGAATAATGATATTATTAGATTCAATATCACTAGAGAGAATAGAATATCCATTTTCTATTAAATATGATGATATTTTGGAAGAAAATTTAAAAAAAGATGCAAATAAGCTTGATTTATTTGAATTTTTGTGGGAAAATATTGTACTGGAGGTTCCTCTGAAGTTTACTAAGGTTGAGGATCTCAGTAAATTTCATGGGGATGGATGGAAATTAATTAGCGAAGAAGAAAATAATGATAATTTCAATCCATTTAATGAATTATTAAAAAACTTTGATAAAAAGGAGTGATAGGTAGAATGTTAAAATTAGATATTCAAATGTTTGCAGTTCCATTCCGTAAGGTTTCAAAAACAAGAAAAAGAACTAGACAAGCTCACAAAGCTCTTACTGCACCAACACTTACTAAGTGTCCAACATGTGGTGAAATGATTAAACCACATCG
>CANQZM010000024.1 GCA_947628345.1 uncultured Bacilli bacterium | reverse complement strand
AAAAGAAAATATCGTATCATTGATTTTAAGAGAAATAAATTAAACGTACCTGGAGTTGTAGCAAGTATTGAATATGATCCAAACAGAACAGCTAATATTGCATTAATTAATTATGCTGACGGTGAAAAAAGATATATTTTAGCACCTAAGACATTAAAAGTAGGAATGGAAGTTATGTCTGGAGAAAATGCTGATATCAAAATAGGTAACGCCCTACCAATTATGATGATACCAGTAGGAACTACAATTCATAATATAGAACTTCGTCCCGGTAAAGGAGGAGAACTTGCAAGAAGCGCAGGGGCTTCAGCTCAAATCCTTGGACGTGAAGGTAAATATGTAATGATTCGTTTATCAAGTGGAGAGCAAAGACAAATTCTTGGAACTTGTATGGCCACAGTTGGAGAAGTTGGTAATGAAGATTATTCATTAGTAAAAATAGGAAAAGCAGGACGTAAACGTCATATGGGAATTAGACCTACAGTACGTGGTTCTGTTATGAACCCTAATGACCATCCACATGGTGGTGGAGAAGGACGTGCACCAATTGGACGTAAAGCACCAGTTACTCCTTGGGGTAAACCTGCACTTGGATATAAGACGCGTAAAAAGAAACAATCTGATAAATTTATTGTACGTCGTCGTAATGGTAAATAGGAAAGGATGATAAATAATGGCTAGAAGTACAAAAAAAGGGCCTTATGTTTTCGGAAGATTACTTAAAAAGGTTCAAGAACTAAATAAGTCTGGAAAAAAAGAAGTTATAAAAACATGGTCACGTCGTTCTACTATTTTTCCTGATTTTATAGGACACACATTTGCAGTTCACAACGGAAAAGAATTTATACCTGTTTATGTTACAGAAGATATGGTTGGACATAAACTTGGCGAATTCGCTTTAACTCGTAAATTTGGTGGACATGGTTCAGATAAAAAGAAATAAAATTGACTAGGAGGAAAGTATATGGAAGCAAGAGCAATTGCGAGATCTCTTAGATTATCACCAATTAGAGCTCGTTTGGTTATCGACATGATTCGTGGTAAAAGAGTAGATGAAGCATTAACCATATTAAGTAATATAAATAATAAATCAGCTAGACTTATCAAAAAGGTCTTAGATTCTGCTACTAGTAATGCTGTTAATAACGAAGGTGCAGATAAAACTACACTTTATGTAAAAGAAGCAAGAGTAGATGCTGGTCCAGTTATGAAACGTCATATGTTTGATTCACGTTCTCATATTGGACATAACAATCATAGAACTAGTCACGTAGTAATAACTGTGGCTACAAAATAATTAAGGAGGTTACAATATGGGACAAAAAGTTAATCCTAACGGATTAAGACTTGGTATCAATAAAGATTGGCAAGCTAAGTGGTATTCTAATAAAGCAGATTTTGCTAAATATTTAGATAAAGATATTAAAATTCGTGAATATTTAGAGAAAAACATGAAGAATGCTGCTATTGCCAAAGTTGAAATTGAGAGAAATTCCAAGCAGTGTGAAGTTATAATTCATACTTCTAAACCAGGTGTTATGATTGGCCGTGGTGGAGAAGAAATAGAAAAATTAAAGAAAAAATTATCAAAAGTTGCTGATGAAAACATTCAAATTTCAATTGTGGATATTAAGAAAGCAGACTTGAATGCACAGTTAGTTGCTGATTCTATTGCAAATCAAATTAGTAATAGAGCATCATTCCGTATGGCTCAAAAACGTGCTATTAGAAATGCAATGAAAGCAGGAGCTAAAGGTATAAAAACATCAGTTTCTGGTAGATTAGGTGGAGCTGATATGGCTCGTAGTGAAGGATATACTGAGGGAACTATTCCTTTACATACATTAAGAGCAGATGTTGACTATGCAGTGGCAGAAGCAGATACAACATTTGGAAAAATCGGTGTAAAAGTATGGATTTATAAAGGAGAAATCCTTAATAAAAAAGCTAAGGGAGGTAATTAATATGTTAATACCGTCAAGAACTAAATATCGTCGTGTTCATAGATTACCTTACGAAGGAAAGTCAAAAGGAAATACTAAATTAAGTTTTGGTGAATATGGATTGCAAGCAAAAACAGGAGCATGGATTACATCTAATCAAATAGAGGCAGCTCGTGTTGCTATGACTCGTTATATGAAACGTGGTGGTAAAGTATGGATTAATATATTTCCACATATGCCATTAACAAAAAAACCAATAGGTACTCGTCAAGGTAAAGGTAAAGGTAATGTTGAAGGTTGGGTAGCAGTAGTTAAGGAAGGTAAAATCATGTTTGAAATTGCCGGAGTTAGTGAAGAAGTTGCTCGTGAGGCATTAAGACTTGCATCACACAAATTACCAGTTGCCACAAAATTTGTAAAGAGAGAAAATGGTGGTGAATCAAATGAAGGTTAAAGAAATTAGAGAATTATCAACTGAAGATATTCAAGCAAAATTAGTGGAAACTAAAGAGGAACTATTTAATTTACGTTTTCAACAAGCAATGGGAAATCTTGAAAAACCTTCAAGGATTAGAGATTTGAGACACACCATTGCTAGATTAAAGACCGTTCTAAAAGAGCGTGAAGCAAATAATTAGGAGGAGATAAGATGGAAAAAGCTATAAAAAAAGAATTTGTTGGTAAAGTTGTTAGTGCTGCTAATAACAAAACAATTAGCGTTTTAGTTGAAACTTATGTAACTCATCCTTTATATCATAAAAGAGTTAAAAGCTCTAAAAAATATTGTGTTCATGATGAAACAAATAAAGCAAAAGTTGGAGATATTGTTAGAATCGTTTCTACTAGACCAATATCAAAAACTAAACATTTCTATTTAAAAGAAATTGTAAAAGAAGCAGTAGTTATTTAATTGCTTAGGTGAGGAGGAATAATTTATGTTACAACAAGAAAGTCGTATGAAAGTTGCTGACAATTCTGGAGCTCGTGAATTATTAGTAATTCGCGTTCTAGGTGGAAGTCATGTTAAAACCGGTAATATTGGAGATGTTGTAGTTGGTACAGTAAAAAATGCAATACCAAACTCAAATATGAAAAAAGGTAAAGTTGTAAAAGCAGTTATCGTTCGTAGCCGTCAAGGTGTTCGTCGTGAAGATGGAAGTTATATCAAGTTCGATGACAATGCTTGTGTCATCATTAAAGATGACAAGAGTCCAGTAGGAACTCGTATCTTTGGACCAGTTGCAAGAGAACTTCGTGATAAGGATTATATGAAAATAGTATCTTTGGCAACAGAAGTTCTATAAAAGGAGGATATTATGTACTTAAAAGTTGGAGATAAAGTTGTAGTTACTGCTGGTTCTGATAAAGGAAAAGAAGGAAAGATAATTAAAACTTTAAGAGCAGAAAATAGGGTTATTGTAGAAGGTATTAATATTGTTAAAAAACATGTTAAACCAAATGGACAAGAATCTGGAGGAATTGTTGAGCAAGAAGCTCCAATTCATGCATCTAATGTTATGATTGTTGATCCTAAGACTAAAAAAAGAACTAGAATAGGACATACAACAGATAAAAATGGTAAAAAAGTAAGAGTAACAAAAAAATCAAACGAAAAGCTTGATTAGTTGAAAGGAGGGTAACATATGAACCGCCTAAAAGAAAAATACTTAAATGAAGTAATTCCAAGTTTAATGAGTAAATATAATTATAAATCAATTATGCAAGCTCCTAAATTAGAAAAAATAGTTATTAATATGGGAGTTGGAGATGCTACTACTAATTCGAAATTATTAGATGCCGCTGTTGAGGACTTAGCTAAAATATCAGGACAAAAACCGGTTATAACAAAAGCAAGAAAATCAATAGCTGGATTTAAAGTAAGAGAAGGACAATCAATTGGATGTAAAGTTACACTAAGAGGAGAAAATATGTATAACTTTATGGATAAATTAATTTCAATTGCTCTACCACAAGTACGTGATTTTAGAGGTGTTTCTAAAAAAGCTTTTGATGGCAGAGGAAATTACACAATGGGAATTAAAGAACAATTGATATTTGCAGAAATTGAATATGATAAGATAGTAAAAGTACGTGGTATGGATATCGTATTTGTAACAACTGCAAAAACGAATGAAGAAGCATTTGACTTATTAAATGGATTAGGAATTCCTTTTAAAAAGTAATTGGAGGGTAAGAATGGCAAAAAAAAGTATGAAAGTAAAGGCTAGTAGACCACAAAAATTTAAAGTACGTGAATATACTAGATGCTCTCGTTGTGGACGTCCACATGCAGTTATGAGCAAGTTCGGTATATGCCGTATTTGTTTTCGTGAATTAGCCCATAATGGACAAATACCAGGTGTTAAGAAATCAAGTTGGTAATTGGAAAGGAGAAATAAATTATGGCAGTAGTAACAGATACAATAGCAGATATGTTAACACGTATTCGTAATGCTAATCAAATGCGTTATGAAGAAGTTAAAGTTCCTGCTTCAAAAGTAAAGAGTGAAATCGCTAGAATTTTAAAAGAAGAAGGATTTATTAAAGATTATAAATTAGAAAAAAATAATGTTCAAGGAACTCTACTTTTAACTTTGAAATATACAGATAAAAAAGAAAGAGTTATAACTGGACTTAAAAGAATTTCCAAACCAGGACTTCGTGTTTATGTTAATAATGAAGAAATTCCAAAGGTATTAAATGGATTAGGAATCGCAATTATTTCTACATCTAAGGGAATTATGACAGATAAAGAAGCTCGTAAACAAAATATAGGTGGGGAAGTTCTAGCTTATATTTGGTAAAATTAAAATATAAGGAGGTGTTAGAATGAGTCGTATCGGAAACAAAATCATTACAGTACCTGAAGGAGTTACTGTTACAGAAGAGAATGGAGAAGTTCTTGTAAAAGGGCCTAAAGGTGAATTAAAACAAGTAATGTTAAAAGATATTACCATGAAACAAGAAAATAATGAAATTACATTAGAACGTAAAAATGAATCGGCTAAAGCTATGCATGGAACTATGAATGCCTTGATTACTAATATGATTCAAGGAGTATCAAAAGGATATGAGAAAACATTAGAAATAGTCGGAGTTGGATATCGTTTTAATGTTCAAGGAAAAAACCTTGTAATTAATGCTGGATATTCACATCCAGTAGAAATGAAAGTTCCTGAAGGTTTAACAGTTGAAATTAATGGTAACAACGAGATAACTATTAAAGGAATCGATAAACAATTAGTTGGCGAATTTGCTGCTAACGTTAGAAAAGTTAGAAAACCTGAACCATACAAAGGTAAAGGAATTCGTTATAAAGATGAACATATTCGTCGTAAAGAAGGAAAGAAAGCTGCGTAAGTAAGTAGAAGGGAGAAATAAAGATGATAAAAAAAGAATCTCGTAATAGTATGCGTGTTGTACGTCATGAAAGAATTCGCTCCAAGATTAATGGTACAGCAGGAATACCAAGATTATGTGTTTTTCGTTCAAATACCGGAATTTATGCGCAAATCATAGATGACGAAGCTAAAACTACTCTTTGTTCTGCTTCAACACTTGATAAGGATTTAAAACTTCAAAATAAAAGTAATATTGAGGCAGCTAAAGCTGTTGGAGAGGCTATTGCTAAAAAGGCTTCCAAAGCAAAAATTACAAAAGTGGTATTTGATAGAGGTGGATACCTTTATCATGGACGTGTAAAGGCACTTGCAGATGCTGCACGTGAAAATGGATTAGAATTCTAATAGGAGGGTATTATGCAAAAAAGAACACAAGAAGGTAAAGACAAAACTTTAGAAGAATTAGTAATTGATGTCAAAAGTGTTGTAAAAGTTACAAAAGGTGGACGTCAAAGAAGATTTTCTGCTACAGTTGTTGTTGGAGATCGTAAAGGTCGTGTTGGATTAGGTATTGGTAAAGCTAATGAAGTACCTGATGCAATCAAAAAAGCTATTCAAGATGCTAATAAAAATTTAATAAAAATACCTTTAATCGATGGCAGAACAGTTGCTCATGAAGCAATTGGAACTAGTGGTGCTGCTAGAGTTATTATTAAGCCTGCTGCTGCAGGTACAGGAGTTATTGCTGGTGGTTCTGTTCGTGCAATTCTTGAATTAGCTGGAGTTCGTGATATTGTTTCAAAGTCCCTTGGAGCAAGAACAAAATTAAATATGGCTAAAGCTGCGTTAAATGCATTAACATCTATTAAAACACCTGAAGAAGTAGCTAGATTACGTGGTAAGTCAGTAGAGGAGATTTTAGGATAATGAAGTTACATGAATTAGAAAAAAATGTAGGAGCTACTCATAGAAAAAAACGTGTAGGTAATGGATCAGGAAGTGGATTAGGAAAAACTTGTGGTCGTGGACAAAAGGGACAAAAAGCACGTAGTGGTGGTAGTGTCAATCCAGTATTTGAAGGTGGACAATTACCATTATATAGAAGATTACCAAAAAGAGGTTTTTCAAATTATTTATTTAAAAAAGAATATGCTATTATTAATTTAAGTGATTTAAATATATTTGATAATGGTACAGTTGTAACACCAGCATTATTAAAAGAAAAGGGAATTATTAAAAAGCAATTAAGTGGAGTTAAAGTTTTGGGTGATGGAAAGCTTGAAAAAAATTTAACTATCCAAGCACATAAATTTTCTACTACTGCTTTAGAAAAGATCAAAGAGTCAGGAAGCAAAGCTGAGGTGATCTAATATGTTTAAAACCATGAAGCAATTATTTACACCCACTAATAAGGATTTAAGACATAGAATTTATTTTACTTTGGCAGCATTGTTAATCTTTATTTTAGGAATTTCAATTAGAGTTCCAGGAACTGAAGATTTGTCTAGTAATTTAGGATTTCTAGAGCTTTTAAATACTATGGGTGGTGGAGCCTTAAAAAATTTTTCAATATTTGCTTTAGGGGTAATGCCATATATTACAGCATCAATTATAATGCAATTGTTGCAAATGGATATAATTCCATATTTTGCAGAATTAAGTAAACAAGGTCCAACTGGACGTCAGAAAATAAACCAAATAACAAGATATATGGGTATTGCTTTTGCCTTTATCGAAGGTTATGCTTTTGCTTTTTCATTCATTGGTAAAAGTGGAAGTCCAATTGATTATTTATATATTTCAACTGTTTTAACGGCAGGTACAGCATTCTTGTTATGGTTAGGAGATCAAATAACTCAAAAAGGCATTGGTAATGGTATAAGTTTGATTATTATGGCAGGTATTATTGCAACTCTTCCACAAATGTTTGTTACAGCTTTTCAAAGTTTGGTAACATTTGGAACGGTTCAACAAACATCTTTAGGAATCGCTAAATTTATATTATTTGTTATAGTATATTTTGCTATTATTATAGGAATGATTTTTGTTCAAGAATCAGAACGAAGAATTCCAATTCAATATGCTAATAAATCGACAGCTGCTTATGGTAAAGCTGGACAATCATTTATGCCTATTAAAATTAATACAGCTGGAGTTATTCCAGTAATATTTGCATCTAGTTTGATTTCAATTCCAGGTATTATAGCAAGAATTGTTAATAAAGAAACTTTTTCATTGATTGTTTCTAAATATTTATCTTATAATACTCCAGTAGGATTTATAATATATGTATTATTAATATTCTTATTTGCATATTTTTATACATTTATTCAATTGAAACCAGAGGAATTTTCTAAAAATCTTCAAGATAATGGTGGCTATATTCCAGGAGTAAGACCAGGAGAAGAAACTAAAAATTATGTAAGTAAAATTTTATCTAGATTAACAGTTTTGGGAGCATTATTTTTAGTAATTATAGCAGGTATTCCAATTATATTTTCTAATTTTACAAGTTTACCAACAACAGTTTCCATTGGAGGAACTGGACTATTAATCGTAGTTGGTGTTGCTTTAGAAACTTACAAACAACTTGAAGGTAGTATACTAGCTAGAGGTTATAAGAGGAGTTATAGAAGACGATGAAAAATATAATGTTTATTGCACCGCCCGCAGCTGGTAAAGGAACACAAGCTGATATGATAGTTGAAAAATATAATATTCCACATATTTCGACTGGTGATATATTAAGAGATATTGCTAATGAAGATAGTGAAATGGGAAACTATGTATCAGAAGTGTTATCAAGTGGTGGTTTAGTAAAAGATGAAATTACTAATCAATTGGTTGAACAACGTCTTAGTAAAGCCGATTGTAAAAATGGATTTATTATTGATGGATTTCCTAGAAATATTGATCAAGCCAAAATTTATGATAACATTTTAAATAAATTGGGCTATGATATTGGCTATGTATTTTTGATTAATATTGATGAAAAAGAACTAAAAAAACGAATTACAGGACGTCGAATTTGTGAAAACTGTAAGGCAATTTATAATATTAATAATGAGAATAATATTCCTAAAATAGATTCTACTTGTGATATTTGTGGTGGTAGACTATATCAAAGAAAAGATGATAATATTGAAGCTTTCCAAAATAGATATAAATTATATATGGAAAAAACTAAGCCTATCATAGATCACTATAAAGAATTAGGTGTATTATATGAGATTGATGGAAATCATGATGTAAAAGGGGTATTTAATCAGATAGATAGTATTATCAGTGGAGATGATCGAACTTGATTACTTTAAAAAGTGAAAGAGAAATTGAGCTCATGAGAAAAGCTGGTAATATTGTTTATAAAACTCACCAATACTTGAAACCATACTTAGTTGAAGGAATTACAACAGAGGAAATTGATAGTTTGGCTGATCAATATATTAGAAGTCAAGGAGCTATTCCTTCATGTAAAGATTATCAAGGTTATCCAAAATCAATTTGCATATCAGTTAACGAAGAAGTGGTACATGGTATAGCCAGTTCAAGAAAATTAAAAGCTGGAGACATAGTTACTTTAGATATTTGTGCTGACTATAAAGGATATCATGGTGATTCTGCTTGGAGTTATGCTGTTGGGGAAATTGATGATGAGAAAAAACATTTGATGAAATATACAGAAGAGGCCTTATATATTGGATTAGCTCAAGTTAAACCAGGAAATAGAATTGGTGATATTGGTAGTGCTATTGCTAAATTTGCAAAAGAACATAATTTAGGAGTAGTCAAAGAATTATGTGGTCATGGCATTGGTCAAAATCTTCATGAAGACCCTGAAGTTCCTAATTATGGTATTAGTAATACAGGAGTAAAACTAAGAGAAGGGATGACTATAGCCGTTGAACCAATGTTAACAGCAGGAAGAGCCAACATTGAAATCTTAGATGATGATTGGACGGTAGTTACTCAGGATAAACACCCAGCGGCACATTTTGAACATACAGTAGTAATTACTAAAGATGGTTATGAAATCTTAACAGGAGAGTGAAAGATGGCTAAGGAAGATACAATTGAAGTAGAAGGTAAAGTCCTTGAGATAATACCAGGTGGTAAATTCAAAGTTCAATTAGAAAATGGACACATTATAGAAGCTCACGTTTCTGGTAAAATACGAATGCACTATATTCGCATCTTAGCAGGGGATACTGTAATGATTGAATTATCACCATATGATTTAACACGTGGGCGCATTACCTATCGTAAATAATAGGAGGGATAAAATGAAAGTACAAGCATCAGTTAAAAAAATTTGCGACAAATGTAAAGTAGTTAAGCGCAAAGGAAAAGTAAGAATTATTTGTGAAAATCCAAAGCACAAACAAAGACAAGGTTAATAGGAGGTGTAGTTGATGGCACGTATTAAAGGTGTTGATATTCCAAATGATAAACATATAGTAATATCACTAACATATATTTATGGAATTGGTAGAAATCTTGCTAAAACAATTTGTAAAGATGCAGGTGTTGAACCAACAAAAAAAGCAGGTGAATTATCACAAGATGAATTAATTAAACTTCGTGATGAAATTAATAAATATCAGACTGAAGGTGACTTACGTCGAGAAGTTAATATGAATATTAAAACTAAGATGGAAATAAATTCTTATCAAGGTTCTCGTCATAAAAAAGGTTTACCTGTTAGAGGACAAAGAACAAACCGTAATGCCAGAACTCGTAAGGGTAAAGGAAAAACAGTAGCAAATAAGAAAAAAGTGTAATTAAATAAAGGAGGTTAAATTTATGGCTTACAAAACTAGAAAGAAAAAAGTAAAAAAGAATGTTCCAGAAGGTATAGCTCATATTCATGCAACTTTTAATAATACAATTACTACAATTACAGATAAAGATGGTAATGTAATAAGTTGGGCTTCAAGTGGTTCCATTGGTTACAAAGGTAGTAAAAAATCAACTCCATTTGCTGCTGGAATAGCTGCAGAAGCTGCAGGTAAAGCTGCTTATGATATGGGTATGCGTAAAGTAGAAGTATGCGTTAAAGGATTAGGATCAGGAAGAGAAACAGCAATACGTTCATTACAAACAGCTGGATTAGAAATAACATCAATTAATGATGTTACACCAATACCACATAATGGTTGTCGTCCACCAAAGAGACCACGTGGTTAATTAAATAAAGGGAGGTTAATTCATGATACAATTTGAAAAGCCAGTATATAAAATAACAGATTCAGTAGAAAGTAATTTTTATGGTAAATTTGAACTAGAACCATTAGAAAGAGGATTTGGAACAACTATTGGTAATGCACTAAGAAGAGTAATGTTATCATCACTTCCTGGAAGTGCGATTAGTAGTATTAAAATTGAGGGTGTGCTTCATGAATTTCAAACAATTGAAGGTGTTTATGAAGATGTTACAACAATTATTTTAAATTTAAAAGGTGTTGTTTTAAAGAATCATTCAAGTGAAGCTAAAGTTATCCATCTTAATGTAGATAAAGAAGGAGAAGTAACTGCAGGAGATATAGAACATGATGCTGATATTGAAATAATTAATCCTGATAAGGTAATTGCTACTTTAGCTAAAGGCGGACACTTAAATATGACTATGACTGTCACTAATGGTCGAGGTTATGTAAAGAGTGAAGAAAATAAAAAATTATATGATTTGAAAAAAGCAGGAGAAATTGCAATTGACTCAATATATGCTCCAATTGAGAGAGTATCATCTGAAGTAGAAAGTGCTCGTGTTGGACAGGATGAAAGTTATGATAAATTAGTCATGGAAGTATGGACTAATGGAGCTATTAAACCAGAAGAAGCAATTGCTTTAGCATCTAGAATTTTAATTGAACATTTTGAAATTCTAACAGATTTATCTTCTATTGCTGATGCTACAGGAATGATGATTGAAAAAACAGAAGATCCAGTAGTAAAAGCATTAGAAACATCAATTGAAGATTTAGATTTCTCAGTAAGAGCTTATAATTGTTTAAAAAGAGCAGGAATACATACATTACAAGATCTTGTTAATAAGAGTGAAACTGATATGATGAAAATACGTAACTTAGGTAAGAAATCTTTAAAAGAAGTTTTGGACAAAATTAGAGATATGGGCTTAGTCTTACGTGATGACGATTAAAGTATAAGGAGGAATTAGTTATGGGATATAGAAAACTAGGTAAAAACAACAAACATAGAAGAAGCATGTTAGCAACAATGACAAAACAACTAATTATGAATGAGAAAATTACTACAACTGAAACTAGGGCAAAAGAAGTTCGTAAGTTTGTTGATAAAATGATTACATATGGAAAAAAGGCTGATTTAGTTTCAAGAAGAAAAGCGCTAGCTTTCTTACATAATGATAAACAAGTTGTTGATAAAATATTTAATGAATTGGCACCACGTTACAAAAATCGTAATGGTGGGTATACACAAATTTTAAAACTTGATGAAAGACGTGGAGACGGAGCATTGGTAGTTATTTTAAAACTTATGGATAGTAAACAAGAAGAGGAAAATTCAGATAAAAAGCCTGCTAAAAAGGCTAAAACAAAAGAAGAAAAAAGTGAAACAAAATAGACAGTTATCTGTCTTTTTTTATGTCCATATATTAATAATAAATCCGTCAATTTTTGTCAATAATTAATTTTTATTTATTATAACATATAAAAATTATAGTTATTTATGCTACAATTTTTACAGTAGGAGATGATTGTAGTGAAAAAAGATAATAAAGAGCCTAAAAAAAATACGGGATTAGTAATTATTTTAGTAATTGATATTATTGTTATTATAGCTCTAGCTTGGTATATTTGTTATGATAAACAATTAATTCCAATAGGAAAAGTAAAAACAGAAACATCAATTAATAATCAAAAACAAACTGATAAAAAAGTTGAAAAAGATAATAGTGATGTAACTACAAATGATGAGGATGAAAGTACTAAAGACGAAGAAATTCAAAATACAGAGGTTGTTCCTAAATTAAAATCATATGCTTATGCAACAGAAAATGATCAATATGTTTTAATATTAAATGAGTATAATCGTAATTGGCTTAATCCCAAAGGTGGCGATACTTCTAATAGTTTTATATTGTCAGAAGATTATTATTATACAGTTAATATTGCCTATGGAACTTACTATATAGAAGGTGATAAACTAGTTTTATATACATTAAATAATGAGCTTACTATGTTAAATAAATTAGGTGTAAATGTTATCGCTAATCAAGGACAATATAGTGTCAGTTTACCAATAATCAATGATACTGTGGTAATTGGTGATACAATTTTATATTTAAAATAGACAGGATATCAAATCTGTCTTTTTTTTGTTCTACTCTAGGAAAAAGAAAATAATTTTGGTATAATAATTGTAATGAGGACGTGATATTATGAAAGCTTTAATAACAGGAGCTTCTAGTGGAATAGGATTAGATATTGCTAAATATCTCGCTAGTAAAAAATATGAATTAATACTAGTAGCTAGAAGTAGAGAAAAACTTGAATATATCCAACAAAAATTTCCAACCAAGACCACTATAATAGTAATGGATTTAAGTATTGAACAAAAGGTTAAAGAATTATGTGTTTTAATGAAAAAAGAAAATATAGATATTTTAGTTAATAATGCTGGGTTTGGTGATTTTGGTTATTTCGATGAAACTGATTTAAATACTGATATGGAAATGATTAATACTAATATCAGGGCAGTTCACGTCCTAACTAAATTTGCTTTAAAAACAATGCTAAAAAAGGACAGTGGATATATTTTAAATGTAGCATCTTCTGCTGGATTTATGCCAGGAGGGCCCCTATTAAGTACATATTATGCTACTAAGTCATATGTTTTATCTTTGACAGAAGCTGTATATTGTGAATTAAAAAAGAAAAAAAGTAATGTGGTTATTTCGGCATTATGTCCAGGACCAGTGGATACTAATTTTAGTAATGTAGCTCATGTTAATTTTTCAATTAAACCATTATCAAGTAGATTTGTTGCCAAATATGCGATTGATCAAATGTTAAATAAACATAAATTAATAATTATACCAGGAACCAAAATTAAATTAGCTCATTTCTTTTCTAAATTTATACCAGATAAACTATTATTAAAAATTATATATAAAATTCAAAAGAAAAAGTTAACTAAATAAGTTAACTTTTATTCTAGGAGTTGAAGACATGAAAAAAATAATAAGTTTAAAAAAACTTAATTATAAAAATATTTTAACTAACTTAAATATAGAATTTTATGAAAATAAGGTGCATTACATATCAGGTTCTAATAATTGTGGCAAAACTACACTTTTTAAAATATTAAGTGGTAAAATAAAAATAGATGAAGGTATATTTTATAAAGAAAAAAGGTTTAATGAAATAAATTTATCAAAATTAAGTCAAATAATTGGAGTAGTTACTGATATAGAAGATCAATTTCACTTTACTACTGTAAGACAAGAACTATTTTATCAACTAGATAAACTAGAATTAAAAAGTACTGAGTATAAACAAACTTATAAAGAAATCTTAGATTTTTTAGATTTAAAACCAATTATTAATAAAAATATTAGTGATTTAACGCATTATGAAAAATTAAAATTAGTATTAGCTATAGAACTTTCTAAAAAACCCAAAATACTTTTGCTTAATAATTTGTTTATTTACATGAATAAGAAAGAACAAATTAAAATAATGGAATATATAAAACAACTTAAAGGAATGACTATTATAATTTTTAATACTGATTTAGAATTAGCTACTTATAGTGACTATTTACATCTATTACATAAAGGTGAATTAATTTTAAGTGGACCAGCAATAGCTGTTTTTGAGAAAGATAGTATAATTAATAAATTAGGTTTAGAATTACCTTTTATGGTGGATTTATCACTAAAATTAAAATATTATAATTTAAATGATGCGATTGAATTGGAAATGAACAGGATGGTTGATAATTTATGGAAATAAAATTAGGCTGTTATAAATTAACTAATCAAATTATAGGTGTTTTAGATAATAATAATGAATTTATAAATTATTTAGATAATTTAAGATTTAATAATCAAGCTATTTATATTGATGGAAATAAAATTACAAATTATGATAAAAGAAAATTTTTAAATAATATCAAAATTGTTGAAAAAAGGATTGATAAATCATATTTAAATTTGACAATAGAACAGTATATGAGACATTATGTAATGAGTAATTTTTTAAATTTAAATAATTATGATAAAAAAATAGAAGAAGCTCTTACCATGGTTGGATTAAAAAAGATAAATTTCCAAAAAAAATTAATTGATTTATCAAAATGTGAAACCAAATTAGTTCAATTGGCGACTATACTATTATCTAATCCTAATGTAATAATACTTGATTCATATATAGAAATCTTTGATACTAAATTAAAGAAAAAAATTATTACATTATTAAATCAATTAGTAGAAAAATATAAAAAAAGTATTGTGTTAATTACTAATAATTCTGATATTATATATAAATATACAAATTATATTTTTATTGTGAAAAACAATAAAATTTTGATAGAAGGAAATAGTAATAAGGTATTTTCTAATAATGTTCAAGAACTAATAGATAAAGGTATTGAAATTCCTGAAATAGTTATGTTTAGTTATAAAGCTAATTTATTAAAAAATATAAAATTAAATTATCATAAAGATATTAGAGATTTAATAAAGGATATTTATAAAAAAGTGTAGGTGAAATTATGAGATATTTATTAACAGTTGCTTATGATGGTTCTAATTACTGTGGATATCAAACTCAACCTAATAAAGATACAATTCAAAAACAACTAGAAGAAGCTGTTCAAAAAGTAAATAATAATATTTTAAAACCAATTCAAGCTGCGGGGAGAACCGACAAAAAAGTTCATGCTTTAGGCCAAGCCGTTCATATTGATTTAGATATTAATATTACACCCTATAAATTAAAAAGAGCCCTAAATAGTAATTTACCAAATGATATTCATATTACTAATACAAAAATAGTAGATGATAATTTTCATGTTAGATATTCAGCTAAATCTAAAAGGTATGTTTACTTAATTAATTTAGGTGAATATAACCCAATAGAAAGAAACTATGTATTTCAATATAATTATAAATTAGACATTAAATCTATGAAAAAAGCTATTAAAGTATTTAAGGGTACACACGATTTTAGAGCTTTTGTAACAGAAAATAAAGATAAAGCAAACTGTGTTAGGACTATTACTAAGGCATCTATAAGAAAAATTGGGAAAACCAAATACGAATTTATTTTTGAAGGAACTGGTTTTTTAAGATACCAAGTGAGAAATATGGTTGGTATTTTAATTAAATTAGGAGAGGGGAAAATAACTAAAGAGGATTTAAAAAAGATATTAGAAAGTAAGGATAGAACTAAAGGAGGAGTTACTGCTCCTGCAGAAGGTTTATATTTGGTTAATGTTGTATATTAATTGACTAAATCCATTAGTTGTAATATAATAATCAGCTAAGGAAGTGATGACAATGGTAATAGATACACTAAAAAAAGAAAAACAAAAATATTTTCTGAAAAGATTTATGGAAAAACATAAAGAAATAAAATGGCCTTATGATATTCCAGAAGAATTATTAAATATAGAAGTATTTGATTATGCTCTTAGTTTTAATGTTGTATATCCTAATGTTGAAGCTATATTAAGAGGTATAAATCAAAAAACCATATCTGCAGATATTTTATCCACTTTTGAACTTGAAAATATTTGTGAAGATCCAGATCTTTTAGCTCGTATACTTTCTGTAAAAGTTATGCTTAATTATTTAAATGAAACTTCTTTAAATGATACTATTGAAACACTTTATTATGAATATTATAGTAAAGATACAGTTAAAAATTTTTTAGATTATTTAGAAAAAAATATAATTAATAATCGATCAGTAGTAGTAGAAAAAAGAAATAAAATTTTTGAATATTTAGAAAGGGCTACCCTTCAAAAAAATCGTGAAGCTATATTTAGTATACTTAAATATCGTTCAAATTTTGATTTTTCACTAAATCAATTAGAGTTAATTTTAGATGAAACTGTACCATTTGCTGATAATAAATATATTTATAATTGTCATAAATTACTTGATACTAAAGATTTATCTTCTGAAGTAATTGATGGTGTTAAAAAATCTGATTTTTTAGATTTAGTAGATTTTATTGCCGTAGATGATAAACTTAGTGAATCTAGGGCTAGATGGCTTAAATATATAATAAATGATGATAGTACTATCCAATATAATTTGTTAGAAGTTTTGTCTATATTTAATAAAAGTAATTTAAATGTTTTGTATTATGAAAATTTACAAGATAGTCATGGTGAGACATTAAAATATTTATCGGAACCAAGTACTAAGCAAACATTACAGGAGCAAATTAGTATTATAAATGGAAGAATAAAAGAAGAAATTGAAATTTATTTAAATAGTTTATCTGGTGATGTAGAATTTGATTGTGAATTTTTTAGACAAAAATATGATGAAAATGCATATGAACAATATGTCATTCTTCTAATGAGAAATGAAAAATTTAAGAAATTGCCTACCTATCAAAAGAATTATTTATTAAAATTACCTACTAATTGTTTTTATAAGTTTGAAGAGCCTTTTAATCGTTGTTATGATGTTGCTGAAATATTAATGCAATGTAACGATGATAATCGAAGATTAATTGATTTAACATCTGAAAACATGGAATTACTAGATTCTACAGTTGAATTTTTAGAAAATACTAATTATAACGATAGGGTAGAAGCAGGAAAAATTTTAACTTCATTAGTTTCTAAAATATTAGATGATAAACCAAGTTTACAAACATATACACAATTTTTGGAATATTTAAGCTATTTTAGTGTTCAAGATGAGGAACAACATATGAATATTCGTGGTAATTATTTTCAAAATCATAATATTACTGACACATTTGATAAGTTGAATAAAAATGATAATGGTAAAATTCTCCTAAAACTTATACATAAATGTAATGATGATTTTTCTTTATGTCAAACCATTAATTTATTAACAAATCAAGATATAGATCAAGATTTATTAAATTCAGAAATTCTTTATTTAAGTGGGTTAGATAAAAAACAATATCACCAAGGAATAGAATGTATTGCTGCGATTAATATTATAAATCAAAGTGATGATGAAAATATAAAATCATTTATATTGAAAGATAATGAAAAATTACCAGATAAGGGAATTAGTAAAGTAAAAAAATAATTTTGATTATTAATAAAAACTGTTATCGGAGTTACTAATATTTAGTAACTTTTTTAATCCTTAATATAAGGGTGTTAAATAATTAATCAAATTTAAATATATTAATATAAAAATAAACGAATAATTTTAAATTTATAATACTAAAATGTAGTAGTAATTTAAAATATAATATTTATTTTAGATATAATGTCTTAATAATGTAATAATCTATATAAAAATAAAATTAAGAAAAAAGAAAAAATATATTGATTTTTCTTATATTATTTAGTATAATCATAATCGGTACATTGAAATCCCCACATAAAT
>CANQZM010000023.1 GCA_947628345.1 uncultured Bacilli bacterium | reverse complement strand
TTTTTCATTTCTAGCATATTGTTTAACAATACTTTCTTTTTGTTCTTTTGTTAATGCCATATTAACACTTCCTTTCTCTTAATTCACTAAATTCTAAGTAAAAAGTCGGAAATTCTTTAAACTGAGAATCAGCACGTATACTTAATATACTATATTTTTTAATATTTGTCTAGTTTTTAATTTTAATTTAATCATAATTTTTGTATTAGTATCATTATTTATAAATAATAATTGACAATGACTTTTTCAAGCTTTTCTTGTAAGTAACCATTATTTGACAATTTAACTGTTATTTGAGAACCTTAATATAATCTATTAGTTATTTAATATTTAATTCATTTAAAACAAAATTAACAATAATTTTTATCATTATTTATTATTAGTTAACATCCTATATATTTTTAAATTATCATTATCTTTCTGATATATAGCTAAAATATTATGATGATCCACAAATAATACTTTATCTTTAATATTATAAATATTTTTTATTGGACTACCATTAATAATTTTCTTTTTTAATTTATCATCTATTATAATTGTTGGATAATCTTGTAAAATTTCTCTTAATGATAATATATGAAAGTTATTACTTTCTATTTCATCCAAAGAATATGCATCTTCTAATGAAAATTTTCCTTGCTTAGTTCTAATTAAACCACTCATACAAAAATATTCATTTATGCTTTGTCCCATATCACGAATTAAACTCCTAATATAGGTTCCCTTACTGACTAAACATCTAAAACTAAAACTATTATAACTAGACTTTAATAATTCCATTTCTTTTATAGTTACTTCTTTTTTAGGGAGTTTTACTTTCTCGTTATTTCTGGCATATTCATATAATTTTTTACCATTTACTTTAACGGCTGAATAAATTGGTACTTCTTGTAAATATGTTTTTTGATAAGATTTTAGTAAAGATTCTAAATTAATTTTTACAGAAGGAGTTTTTTCTTTTGTAATGACACCTGTAGTATCTAAAGTATCAGTACATTTTCCAATTTCTACTTTAGCTATATATTCTTTATTGGTTGATGTTAATAATTCACCTAATTTAGTTGCCCTACCAATAGTTAAGACTAAAACACCTGAGGCAATTGGATCTAATGTTCCTGTATGACCTACTTTTTTTATTCCTAATAAATTACTTACTTTATGAACAACATCAAATGAGGTCATACCTCTTTCTTTATTAACTAGTAAGACTCCACCAAAATTAGTTAAATATTCTTCTAAAGTTAAATTATTATCATAAATAATCTTAGCTGGAATTTTTCCAACATATCTAATATGCCATGGTTCATATTGATAACCAGTTATATTTTCTTTATTTTTAGGATATCTTAAAATAAAACCAAAATTAGCTAAATATTTATGAATTTCTAAATATATATCTTCATATAACATTAATTCTTGGTTTTTATATACAAAATGGTCTTTAACAAAAATTCCTATATCTAGACTAAGACCAGTATGGTGTTCACTTATTTTTGGTTTTGCGACTAGTTGATTGGTATAATCTTGACCATATTTATTTAAAAAGCTATCATATATCTCTTGTTGTTCATTAATACTTCTATAAGCTGAATCAATCCCAATATTAATATTTTTAGTTTTTAAAAACTCTTTTAATTCTAAGTATGCTTGATAAGTTTCTTTTTCAATTAATATTGTTTCATCTAAAATATCTTTAACTTCTATTAATTTTATTTTTTTTAAATAAGAATCTTTGATTGGATTATTTTTATTTACTAATATAGTCTTCATTATAACAACTCCCATATCTAAGACATGATTATTACATCCGTCTTAATTAATTTATAAATATCAAAAAATACAATAATTAGTTATTATAATCACTTATTCGGTTTTTGTTTTCCTTTTACTTTTTTAAAAAGTTCATTTATTAATTTACTTATTTGATAATTTTCTTTTCTAATATCTTTTTCTGTTTTCATTTTTTACTCCCCATCATTGAATAATTTATATTATTATTTTCCCAAATCTGTTTGATTTCTTCTAACTCCTTTTCAAAGTCAATACCTGAAGTTTGATCTTTATGTCTATAGTGTTTACAAGCTTTAACCTTCTTTTGTTCTTCAGTAATAGATTTGTAAAGTGAAGAACACAAATTATTTCTAGTTTCTAAATCAGTTTCTTGATTAATAGTACTTTTTATATCATTCAAAATTTCACTCATTTTTTCCTGAGAAAATAGTTTTTCTCTGATTGGGGCATGAAGTCCAGCATTACCCACTCTATTACTTTCGAATTTCGTAATTATTAGAGTTAATAAATTTGGATCCTTGTTAACCATAAATTCACTAACCATCTGTTTTATTTTTGAAAATTCCGACTTAGCAACTCTTTCTCTATTAATTTTTACTATGGGAATATTAAAATCTTTAGCTGCTTTAATTGTTTCTTGCCATCGTTCGTCCAGAATTTCTTTTTGTCGTATTAAATATGCCAATTTTTTAGGTTCATTTTTATATTTATGAAACATTTCCTCAAAACTTTCATATTCTTCGATAAATACAATATAATCTGGATTTTTTTTATAAAATTTAGGATTGCTACTTAAATCTCTTCTTTCATATACAAGTTCATTATAATCAGCTCTAGTATTATCTAACATTTGATCGGCACTCATATATTTTTGACCAATATGTTCAGTAATTGCAAAAATTCTACTATTTGGAGTTGAATTAATATCACTACTACCACTAAGTACAAGCATGTTATCACTCATAGTGGAAAAACCAAGAATAATATTTTTTACCTGAGCCATTGACAAATTAACATTTCCAATTAAACTACAGCAATTTCCATGCGAACGTATTTTAGGAGAATTCCAATATTTGCTGTAATTTTCTTGATTTTTAAAACTTACATCATAAGATCCAATGGCAGTAACAATCATCTTAAATTCAGTTCCAGCATCGTATACTTCTACTCCATTTATTTTTGTAAAATTTTGATTATCAGTTTTATAGACTTGTCTATTTAAGTCATGGGCAAAAGCTTTTCTTAAATCATTTTCAAATACAATCATTCTTCTAAAATCTGCAGCTGGCCTCAGCGTTTTCATAAATTCATGATATACCTCATTTAATACATCAAAATCTTTTTCATTAATTATTTGATATATAGCCATATACATTTCAAAAACATCTTTATTTTCTTGAGTTATGTCTATTTGACTTATATCAAATCGCTTACAAATATCATCTGCACTTTCCAAACTTATACCATAAATCTTAGATAATACAGTCGATTTAATTAATTCTAAATCTTTTTTATCTTCTTGGTATAATAACCATTCACTTTTATAAATATTATCAAGTGATTCTCTATCGCCAAAGAGATCAAGTTCATTAATATCTGGAACTGTATAATGTCCTGATGAAGTACATAAGTATAGTAAAGTATCAATTTCCTTATCATTTAATTCATATCCATTACTAATTAAATCATCAATATTTTTTAATAATTCATCATATTTATGAAATCTATTTTTCCAATGCGTATCTAATGAAACATATCCTATTCTTCGTAATATCAAGACAATGTACGGATTAAAATAATCAGTTAATTCCTGTAATCTTGTATACATTTTTTTAAATAATTTAAGTCTAGAATCAGATAATGATAAAATTTGGTCTTGGACATCACGATCTGCGGTTATCATATCAATAATATTATCTAAAAATTGATATTTTTCTGATAATATTTTAAAATTAATTGTTTCATCAATTTCAATATTTTTTGATTTTAACTCTAAATATTTATTTTTTTCATATTCTGGTAAAGTTATTTCTTTGATTAACTCTTCAATTTTACTAAAATTATTACACCACTGTGCCAAATATATTTTGTCATTTATATCATCAAGTTGTTCTAAATACTTATCAATATCTTGATAAACATTTATCATAACTCCATAATAATTCATGGAATCTTCATCTTCATTATTAATAATTTGATGTAAGATTTCACTCATCTTTGTTTGTGATTCATTCATTATCATCACCACTATCCAAATCTAATTTTTGAAAACGATATTCTTGATCTATATTAGGATATTTTTCTTTATTCACTTTTGAAAAAAAATCTTCTTTCTTTCTAATCCAACAAGGATAGTTATCATATTGTCCTTGATATATAACCATTTCTTCTAAAGTTTCACAATCTTTGGCTACTGTTAGTATTTTGTATAACTTACCTTTAAAATGCTTAAAAGTAGTAGCTTTTTTAGGATTTTCTAAAATAGTTATAAACTCTATTTTTGTATTATCTTTTCTAATATATTCCATAATTACTCCTTAAAATAGACTTAATTGATTAGATTCTGGTAGATCAGCTAAAATATGCATCTCAACCATTTTATCGATTAATGTTTTAGATACTTTACCTCTAATTTGGACATCCTCAATACTTATAAATGGCTGTTTTTCTCTTTCTCTAACTAAATTATGAGCAACAGTATCACCCAAGCCTTCAATGGCATTAAATGGTGGATAAATTTCATTATCACTTTTAACTATCCAAGTAGTAGCTTCACTTTTATATAAATCAACATTTAAAAATTTAATATTTCTAGCAGTTGCTTCTAAAGCTATTTTTAAGCTTTCAAGTTGACCATTTTCTTTATTAGAAGCTTCATAACCTTTAGCTTGAATATCCAAAATCTTTTGTTTTATTTTATCATAACCCTGAATCATGGCAGTAATATCAACGTCAGTTGCTTTAGAAGAATACCAAGACGCATAAAAGTAAACAGGCATATGAACTTTGTACCAAGCAATTCTAAAAGCACTAATAACATAAGCGGCAGCATGAGCTTTTGGAAACATATATTTAATTTTATAACAAGAATCAATAAACCATTCAGGAATATTAGCATCCTGCATAGTTTTAACATGTTTTTGCCAAGTTTCTTTATCTTTCGATGCTTTTCCTTTACGAACAAATTCCATAATCTTAAAGGCTTTAATTGGTTCTACACCTTTATACATTAAATAAACCATAATATCATCACGACAGCCAATTGTTTCTTTAAAAGGAACAATATTATTTTTTATTAATTCTTGTGCATTGCCAAGCCAAACATCAGTTCCGTGAGAAAGACCTGATATTTTAATAAGTTCAGCAAAAGTGGTTGGCTTAGTATCTTCTACCAATTTAATTGTAAAGGGGGTACCAAACTCTGGAATACCTAAAGTACCTGTATTACACATAATTTGGTCTGTAGTTACACCCAAAGCTTTAGTAGATGTAAAAATACTCATTGTTTTTTTATCATCTAGTGGTACTTTCATAATATCAGTATTAGATTGCATTTGGATAAGTCTTAATTGAGTTGGATCAGAATGACCTAAAATATCCAGTTTTAAAACACACTGATCAATGGCATGATAGTCAAAGTGAGTTGTACGCCATTCAGCTGTTGCATCATCTGCGGGGAATTGGAAAGGTGTGAAGTCATATACATCCATATAGTCAGGAATTACTACAATTCCTCCTGGATGTTGACCAGTTGTTCTTTTAACTCCAGTACAACCAATAGCAAGACGCTCTACTTCAGCATTTCTAACATCAGTAATATTATGATCTTCAAAGTACCCTTTGACAAATCCGAAGGCTGTCTTATCAGCAACAGTACCAATTGTTCCAGCACGATAAACGTTATTTTCTCCAAATAAAACCTTTGTATAGGCATGGGCACTAGCTTGATTTAAATCAGAAAAGTTAAGATCAATATCTGGTACTTTATCAGCATTAAATCCTAAAAAAGTAGCAAATGGCATATCCTGACCATCTTTAATCATAGGAATATGACAATTTGGACAATCTTTATCAGGTAAATCAAATCCAGAAGAATATTCAGTTCCTAAAGGATTTCCTAAGTCATCATTAAAAATACTTAACTTACATTTTTCGCAACGATAATGAGCTGGTAATGGATTAACTTCTGTTATACCCATCATGGTGGCAACAAAACTTGAACCAACTGAACCACGAGATCCAACTAAATAGCCTTCATCATTGGAATGCTTTACTAATTTTTGTGCAATTAAATAAATTGGATCAAAGCCTCCTCCTATAATACCACCTAATAATTTATCAATTTTTTCAGCTATTTCATCTTCTGAACTTGTTTCCTCTTCTGTTTTTTTAATATACTCCTTAATTAAGGTTTTAACCGCATCAACGCCATTCAATATTACTTCATGTAATTGTCTAAATGACTCCTTCTTTAATTCCCCTTCATTCAAGTTTTTATCTTTTAACATTTCCAAAATTGATTTTAAAACAATATCACCATATAATTCTGTAGCAATACGTTCTTCAATATCATAAGGTAGGACCTCACCATACCAATCCTTAGCCTTAGTATAAACCAAATCAGTTACTACTCTTGGACAATCTAAATAACTTTTCCCATCATCACTTTTTACTCGTGGTGAGAAAGGAATTCCTGAAGTATCAATAATAACTTCTACAATTTCAACACTATCAGCAATCTTATTTGGGTTTTCAATAACAATTCTCTTTACTAAATCATCATCTTCTAAAAAGGCAAAATCACTAATCATTTCATTGGTAGTTCTAAAATGATTAGATGGAATTTCTTTAATATTATTACGAGCTAGTGGATGTCTTCCTCCTCCTGGTACTTTTTGATTAACAATAATTTCACGATAAATTTTATCTTCTTTAGTCAAATGATGAACATCACCTGTTGCTACTATATACTTTCCTGCTTCTTCTGTTACTCTAATAATTTTTTTAATATTGGCAGCTAATTCAGCCTCATTAGCAAAGTCCCCACTTTGAATTAAATGATTGTAACAATCTAGAGGCTGTACTTCAACATAATCATAAAATCTAATTAAATTAGATAATTCATCATCACTTTTACTTCTAGCTTCTATAAAAATTTCACTTTCATAACAGCCACTACCAATTAATAAACCCTCACGATATTTTTCAATTTCACTACGTAATATTCTAGGGGTTTTATATAAGTATGTAGTATTAGCTAAAGAGATTAATTTAAATAAATTTTTCAAGCCAACTTTATTTTTTACTAAAATATTAACATGATAACTGTTTCCATATTTATGAATTTCTTCTTTAGATACTAATTCATCTAGTTGATCCATATTTTCAATATTACGATTATTTAGTTTTTCTAACATTTTATGAAAAACCAAAGCTGTTCCTAAGGCATCATAATCACCTCTATGATGAGCACTTTCATCCCAAGGAACATTATATCTTTTAACTAAAGCTGATAGTGAATGCCTAGCATAATTATTATCCAGAGTTCTTGATAGTTCTAAAGTATCTATAACAGGATTAGTAAACTCTCCAAAACCATATTTTTTATAAGCCATTTCTAAAAAAGAAACATCAAATTTAGCATTATGGGCAACCATTGGTAAATCTCCTACCCAATCTATAAACTTTTTAACTGCTACTTCCTCATTATCTTTACCTTCTAACATTTCATCAGTAATATTAGTAAGATCAATAATTTTTTGTGAAAGCTTTTTTCCAGGATTAATTAATTCATCATATTTTTCTAATACTTCACCGTTACAAATTTTAACAGCACCTATTTCAATAATTGAGTCAGCTCCACCAGCATTAAAACCAGTAGTTTCAAAATCAAAAACTACATAAGTTTGTTTTAACATATTATCTTTATTTGGTCTTACAACAATATTTACAGTGTCATTAATCAAAGTAAGTTCAGTACCATAAATGATTTTAAAAGGTTCTTGATCATCACCCAATTTTTTATTATGAGCAGTTATAAAATTAAAAACATGAGGAAACGATTGAACTCCATTATGATCAGTAATAGCCAAAGCCCTATGCCCCCATTTAATAGCTTGTTTAATTAAAGCTTCATCATCTACTACTCCATCCATTTGACTCATTTTGGTATGAGCATGTAGTTCTACTCTTTTTTCTTTATATGTATCTTCGATTAATTCATCTTGATGATCTATTTTTTCAATATCTCTAGCATTTAAAACTAATTCTTTAGAAAAAGAATCATTTTTAGTATAACCTCTAATCTTAACCCACAAACCTACCTTAAGTTCACCTTTTAATCTAGTATATTCTTCTTCATCACGTACAAACACCTTACAATAGATACTATCAGTATTATCTGTAACTTTTAAAGTAATAATTTTAAAATCTGTTTTTGCTGATTCAAAGTAATCAACACCAAAAATATTAGCTTCAATAACAATATTATTATCTTCACCAATTAAAGTCCTAATCTTTATTGGTGAATCTTTAATACTACGTCCTAAAATACTATTAGGGTTTTTACTACTCTTAGAACTAGGAGAATTAGCAACAACCTTTTTAGTATCTGTTTTTGGTTGATTAACATTTATATTTTTCGTTAAATCCTCTTTTATTTCAGATAGAATATCCTCATTCTTTTTAACAATTATTTCAATATCATCATCATATCCAAAGCACTTAAAAAAATCCCTAATTTTATCAAAACATGAATATAATTTTTCTTTTTCTGTATTATTTGAAACTTCAAATAATAATTTTTCATCCTGAAATTTCAAAGCATCTTCATATATTTCTAATACTATTAAATCATCTTTTAAAATTTCTAAAAGATAAGGATAGTAATTTAAAAGATAAGAATAATTTATCTTATCTATTTTATAAATTATTGTAAAATGATTAATATTAGCATCTAAATTAATAATTTTTTCATCTAATTCTTTTACAATATCTACAGGAAAATAAGTATCATTACTAATAATTATGGTACAAGTAGCTTTATCTTTAGTAAGAATAATTTTATTTAATTTGGCATTTGTAAAAAAGTTATAATTTTCTTTTGAAAAATTTATCTTATCTAAAAGTAATTGCATCTTAGCATCCATACTACCTGTCCTCCATTAAATAAGCTTTTGACTTATTTTATATAATTTCTAATTCTTCAATTCTTATAATATGTTTTTGATTTCTAATACAAAAATCAATAAAAGCACATAAATCTAGGTTCTTAAGTTGTCTTTCATAGGGATATTTAAAACTATCAAAACCTATTTTATCTCTAGTCATATATTCTACCATTTTATCAGGTTCTACCCCTAAATACATTAACCAATATGGGTAAATTTGTCTTTTTAAATACTTCAAAGTATTATCACCTGATAAATAGTGTGTTCTTCCAGTAAGTCTAGTTGCAAATTCATTTAAAATAGCTAATTCGACTATTGCTTTTACAATATCTTGATAGTCGGTTTGATATTCTTTTAATTCTTTCATAACAATGTGATATACTAAATCAATTATTGCTTGACGAGGATTTTCTTCATCTAACTTTTGCCCCCATACAATAGTATTAACTTTACTTCCTTTAACTGTAGTAGTATCAATCACATTTAATTTTTCACAAACAATTAAAATATGATACAATTTAATATCAAATCTTAAAATATCTTTTAATTCTTTAATCGCAACTTTTTTATTTTCATCCCAATATTTAAGTATTTTTAGTCTAAATTGTTCCACATTTTTTTTAATAGATTCATATTGAGGTGTTTCTAAAACTATATTATAGATTGTATCATTATTAGGTATAAAGTTTTTAGGATCTTTCAAAATCAAACTATTATCTTTAAAAACTTTATTATATTCTGTTTTATAATTTTTCCATATTTTTTGTTTTAAATTATAAATTTCTTCTGATATAGAGGCTTGAAATAATAAATTCCAAATTAAGATATAATCATTCACTTCAAATTTTAAATTCATAATTTCACTTCCTAACTACAACTTCTATTTATAATATAACACAAAAAAAAATAAAAAGATATAATTGAAAATATCTTTTTTAAATAATAATCAAGATATTATTATTTAGTTCTTATTTTTACTTTATTATCTTTTAATATTAAATAATTAGTTATTACTATTAGATAAATTATACCTAATAAATATCCACCTAAAATATCAGTGAAATAATGAACATCCAAATAGATTCGACTAACTCCAATTAATAATATAATAAGACTTAAAATTATTATTAATACCAATTTCAAGAAATTATTTGATACTCTTTTATAAATGATATAAATTAATAATCCATATACTGTAACAGCAATAGTTGCATGTGAACTAGGAAAACTAGACTCTTTAAGTAACAATGCCTTTTCTAAATTAGGTCTAGCTCTATTAATTAGAATTTTTATTAGATAATTAATCACTTTTATAATTATTATATAAATAAATCCAAAATAAGATTGATAACTAAACAATAAAATTATAAAACAAACAATAAGTCCCATTTTAAAACTACCTAATTTAGTAATCCACCTAAAAAAAATAGTTAACTGTTTACTTTTAAATCCAGTTATAAATTTAGATACCATTAAATCAATATAAAAATTATCCTTAATCTTAACTAAAATCATTAGTCCTAAAAATAAAATTATACCAATAATTAAAAACAAATTTTTCTTTTTCATATATTTTCCTAATTAGTTAATAAAAGATAGAGAAAACTCTACCTTTTAAAATTTTTTATAAACAAAATATGCTCCTACTACAATTAAAGCAACTAAAATTAAGATTAACAAAATTTTTATAATTACTGGTATTTTCTTTTCCTCAACATCTTCAAAATCAAAATCTTTATCTGATAAATCCATAGACTTAGTATAAAAAGATTGATCCATATCCTTTAACTCTTGATTTTTAGTATTATCTTCCTTAGCCTGTTCTTTAGCTTGTTGTATTTTTTTAAGTGATTCATGATCAATAATCTCTTTAGATAAATTCATTTTTTCTTCTGGTTCAATTCTATCTTTTACATTAGTAGCCATCAAGTCACTTAAT
The DNA here is from genome assembly GCA_947628345.1 of uncultured Bacilli bacterium. Taxonomy (GTDB): domain Bacteria; phylum Bacillota_I; class Bacilli_A; order RF39; family UBA660; genus UMGS995. Next base: position 7,476 of record CANQZM010000023.1, on the reverse strand, counting down.
AAATCAACACTTGCTTCTTTAGAAATTTCTCCAGCTAAAGTTTTAGAGGTAATTGTATTTATTAAATCACGTAACTGATCCTCATCAGGTTTATTTCGATTATTTTTTTCTTCTCGATATCTTTTTAATTCTTCTGGATTTAAATTAGCTAAAATATTATAATTAGTATTTTTTAATTTTCTTTTTTCTTCTAGAGCATCTTTTTCTTTCCTATTTTCTTTAGCCTTAGCTAAAACACTATTAATATCATAAACTCGATTTTCATGATCTTGATAAAGATAATTAAATTCATCTAATTCTTTAGCAACTTTAGGTCTTCGTTCAACATTACCATATTCTTTAATAGTTTGATAACCTTCCCTAGTACGATAATTTTTTTTGGCATCATCTAAAGATATAGCATTTAATTGACTGACATCTGTAAAATTAGTATATTTTGTATTATTACCAATATTATTATATAATTCACTATTTCTAGTTTGTCTACTGCCCCTAGTATAACCAGCATCTTTTAAATTGGTATTATAACGATCCATTCTACTTTTCATACCAGTTCACCTTCTTAATATAAGAATAACATATAAATATAAAATAATTAATAATTTTATTAATTGTGCTTTTTTCTTTACGTAAAGAATATTTTTAGTTATAATACATAAAAAGGAGGAAATTAATTATGAAAGTAAAAGTAAATGATGATTTATGTATAGGGTGTGGTGCTTGTGCTGCCATATGTGATGATGTATTTGAATTAAACGATGAAGGAATATCAGAAGTCAAAGAAGATAAAATTGATGAAGATTTAGAAGAAAGTGTAAAAGAAGCAATTGAATCTTGTCCAACCAGTGCCATTGAAGAAGTATAATAAAACACTTCTTTTTTTATACTATCTTAATGAATAAATAACCGCAACTTCCTTAGGTGTTAACTTTCTATATTCTCCAGATTTTAAGCCATCAAGAGTAAATATACCTACACGTTCTCGTTTTAATTTTAAAACATTTAAACCAACTGCCTGAAACATCCTCTTAACTTGATGATTTCTACCCTCATGAATCACAATTTCAACCATACAAGTATTATTTTTAGTATCTTTTTTTCTTAGCTTGACTCTGCATTTTTCACATTTAACACCATCAATAACTACTCCGTTTTTTAACTGATTAATTTCTTTTCCAGTAATTACTCCATCTAATTTAGCCAGATAAACTTTATCGATATTATTATTAGGATGCATAAGTATATTAGCAAATTCACCATCATTTGTTAATAAAATTACACCTGTAGTATCATAATCTAATCTACCAATGGGATAAATTCTTTTATTAGTATTAATTAATTCTACCACCGTTTTTCTGTTTTTATCATCACTAACAGAAGTAATAATCCCACGTGGTTTATTTAAAAGATAATATTCTTTAGTCTCTTTTTTTAGTAAAATACCATTGATTATTATCTTTTCTTTACCAGTTACTTTTACTCCTAACTCATTTATAACTTTACCATTAACTATAACTTTACCTTGTTTAATTAATTCCTCAGCTTTTCTTCTAGAACAATATCCAGCTTCCGCAATAAACTTTTGTAATCTCTCCATAAACTACCTCTTTCTTAGTAATATCACTAATAACTTTTAAAAGTATATCATAGAAACATAAAATTTAGAATATCCAAAAAAGAAATAAGCACTTTATTTTTATTGTATCATACCTTATTTATAAAGGAGTGTTTATATGAATAATAATTATTATCCAACTACAACATTTGATCCAGCTTCACAAATAATATGGCAAGATGATATGTATCGCCAAAACTCAACTATTCCATACTCACAAACTGGTAATTCTCAAGATGATAGATTTTTCTTTGCACCATTTGTAGTAGGAGGCCTTGCTGGTACAGCTTTAGGATATGGTATTGCCAATAACAATCAACTAAACAAAGGTGGTCAAGGTTGTTGTATGCAGCCAGTTTATTACTATCCTCAACCACAACCATATCCATATCAACCTTATCCATATCTATATAGCAGTAATAATACCAACTATTACTATTAATTTAACAAGACTGAATTTACAGTCTTTTAATTTTCACTAACTAATGGTAATTTAATAGTTACCATAGTATATTTTCCCGCAATAGAACTATACTTAATACTACCGTTATGTAAATTAATAATTTCTTTCGAAAGAACAACACCTAAACCTGTACCTTTTTCTTTAGTAGTGTAAAACATCTCATCCACTCTACTTAGAGTTTTTTTGTCCATTCCTATTCCATTATCTTTTAACTTTATAATAACTTCATTCAAAGATTTAGCTATACTAATATTTAAATAACTTTCTTCTTTAGTATTATCTTTTGCTTCAATACTATTTTTAAATAAATTAACAAAAACTTGTTTCATTCTATTATAATCTAATTGTAAATATAATTCTTCATCAGGAATATCACAATTTAGTTGAATATTATTTCTTTTAAACAAAGGTTTAGTTACATCACATGTATCTTCTAACAACATATATAAATCAGTTTCTTCTTTATCTATTTCAATTTTAGTATAATCTAAAAAGTCATCCATTAAAATTAATGTTCTAGCAATCTCATCTTTAACTATTGGAATATATTTATTAATTTTTTCTTGATTATTAAACTCAAGCATATCTAAATAACCTTTACATACTGCGATTGGATTTTTTATTTCATGAGTAATTTTAAATAATGACATTCTTAACTCTTTTTCTTTTTCTAAAGCTCTTATAGTATTATTAAGATCAATAATTTCTTCACCCTTATTTAGAAGATATACACAAATATAAGCAATTACAGTAAATAGTGACATAATACAAAAGATATATACAAAATTAAAAATTATATTACTATTAGGTTGAAAAATAATAAACATTTCTAATGACATAATAAATGATTTAATAGTTACAAAATTAGCAATTAAAGAAAAATGATCAAGTTGTCTACTACAAGCATAATTATATACAATATAATAAATTAAATATTCAATAATTAATAAATAATAGTTAATACCTATCGTATGATGATAATATATAATTAATAAAATTGAAATTATAATAGAAGTAATTTTTCTATGTTTTAAATAACCTATTAATAATGGAATATTAAATAAAATCATTGGATAAATAGAAAAAATTTTATGACCATACCTAAATAAAACATAAAGTGATGATAATAATGCTACATCCAAAAAAATATTATTAGTCTTTTTATCCATATTTTTAATATGGGCAGTTGCTACTACATAGATGGCTAAAGGAAATAATAGATAAATACAATTTAAAAAGACACCATCAAACATTTTTAACATATATTAATCCCTCTTTTCATATTTATCATACACTGCTGTCTTGTCGAAATTTGTCGAAATATGAAAAAAAATGACCTTTTTTGTCATTTTAAGTCATCAATATATTTTTTTAATTGACTAGAGTTAGGACCTAGAATTATCTTTAATTGATTATCGATTTCTACTACTCCTTTAGCTCCCAACTTTTGAATCGCTTCTTTATTAGCTTTTGTAACATCATGTAGGGTAACTTTAAATCTCGATAACATTATTTCAGTATCAATTATGTTTTCTTTACCACCCAATGCTTCAACTAATTTATTAAAATCTAAATTAGCATCTTTCTTATTAGCCTTTAAAATAGCCAATAAAATAATTAATAAAACAATTCCTACAATTACATATTGCATAATATCACCATATTCATTATACCCTATTATATTCAAAAAATAAAGATTTTTATCAATATAAGAAAATGATTTTTTTGTTTTAAAAAACATATATATAAATTAGGTATAAGCTATGCACTAAATTTGATTAGAGGAATATCTTATATTAGAAATGATAAGGAGGAATTTTATGGAAAATAATGAGACATGTTGTCTAGCTAAGCTATTAAAAGTTATAGATATTTTACAAAAAGAATGTTCTCCAGAATGTTATCCTGAAGGCTGTGACCGTCCTTTTTTAGGAAATAGTGATTACTTCTACTATAATACTAGACCAATAACACTATATAGTAAAACTAATGAGTTATTCACAGTAAATTATAACAATAATAATGTTTTATCAACATCTAGTGTATTTAGGGTTGAAAATGTAGATGGATGCTGTGCAACACTTCGAATTTTAGCAGCTAGTACCGAAGGTGAAAATACTACCTATACATCTACTAATGACTTTGTAACAGTAGATTTAAATTGTTTCTGTATCTTAAGATGTTTAAACGACATATTTTTAGAAAATTTATAGAAAGGAGATATTTATATGTGTGATAAAAATGATAATAAATGTGGTTGTATAAGTGAATTATTAGAAAAAATTATACGTCTACAAAAAAATAGTTTTCAAAATTGTAATCAAGAAGGATGCAGTAGACCTTTTTTAGGTCCAGGTGAAGTTATTTGTTATAATACTCGTCCTATTTCCTTATATAATTGTACCACTGGAGCTCCTTGGACTGTAGATGGAGCAAATATCTTCCGTTTAGAATCACTTGATGATTGTTGTTGTACTTGCAGAATTCTAAATTTTGAAAATGGTACTTATACATCCACTAATAATTTCTTTACAATTGACTTAAATTGTGTTTCAGCAGTTCAATGTTATGATGATACTTATATTTCTATATAAAATTAAAAATCCTATTAAGGATTTTTTCTTTGGATATAAATAATATCTGAAACTTTTATTTTATGTTTATCAAAAGTTAATAAGTACCCATTAGTTCTAGTAATTAAACTAGTTTCATATGTTTTAGTATTAGTCTTAATAATAACTGGTATATTAAAAGCAAATCCATCATCATTAAAAATTCCATCTATAACCAAATCTATTTGATTTTGATTCATGTTATCATTTTTTATTTCTTGTTTAGAATTTCCATTAATATAATATACTTTTTTATTATTATTAATTTGTTTATTAATAGTATTTTGATAAATTTTAGGCAATTTTTTTATAAAAATCACATCCTTTATTATATTTTATGATTATTTTAGATAAAACTTGCCGTTTTTTGGTATAATAACAAATAGATGAGGAGAGATTTTACAATGTATAAAAATAAAAAAATTAATTTAGCTATAATCGTCCCTATTATTATTTTAGCAATAATTGGAATAATTACTATTTACAGTGCTTCAACTTATATTTCTCCAACAATGGGAAATTTAGCTTTAAAACAAACAATTTGGTACTTAGTAGGAATTATATTAGTAATTCTCTTAATAAGGTTAAAAAATGAATATTTATACTTTCATACTTGGTATTTATACATATTCGGTAACATCCTACTATTATGTTTATTATTGTTTGCTCCTGAAGTTAATAGTAGTAAATGTTGGTTTATTATCCCTGGTATTGGTAGTTTTCAACCAAGTGAATTTATGAAAATATTTTTAATGTTAACCCTTGCCACTATGATTCATAATTTTAAAGCTACATATGAAAATCCCTCAGTTAAACAAGAGTTTATCTTTCTTATTAAAACCCTAATAGTTACTTTAATCCCTTCTATTCTAACTTTTTTACAACCTGATACTGGTTGTGTAGTAATTTATCTAGTCATTTATATTAGTATGATATTTGCATCAGGTATCAGAATTCGTTGGTTCATCATTGCTTTTTCAATTTTAGCTTTAATTATTGGTTCCATTTTAGGTATTTATTTTTTCAAAGAGAATTTATTTATTAAACTCTTTGGAACTAATTTATATTATCGTTTAGAGCGTATCTTTAATTGGTCAAGTGGTAGTGGTTTGCAACTAGAAAATGCTAAAGCTGCGATTGGATCGGCAGGTTTATGGGGACATGGATTTAATCAAACACCAATTTATTTTCCAGAAGCTGGGACTGATTTTATCTTTGCTGTTTTTGCTTCAAACTTTGGTTTTATAGGTGTCTTTTTATTAATCTCTTTAATTGTTTTTCTAGACGTTTCCATTATTCGTCTTACACGAAAAAAAATTACTGATATGGATAAATATATTTTAGTTGGTATTGTAGCTATGCTTTTATTTCAACAAGTTCAAAATATTGGAATGACAGTTGGCTTGCTACCTATAACTGGAATTACATTACCTTTTATTAGTTATGGGGGTTCTAGTTTATTATCCTATATGATTTTAGTTGGTATATTAATTAATATTTCATTAGAAAAACCTAGAAAATATCGTTATAAATTAAAAAATTAATCAATTTTAACTTTATTTAAAAAAACATCTGATTTCAATATTGATTTCAGATGTTTTTATTGTTATTTTTTTTTGGATGAGTTTTTCCTATTTTGTACTTCATTATTTCCATAATTCATAACATCATCTACCTTCACAGCGATAGTATAACATTTTTTCTTGAAAAATAAGAATTTGACCTTTCGTTTCTATTTATTTGACGATTTTATACACTTTTTTATATTGACTCATACTCTTTTTTCAAATATATATTTTGACCTTGCTAGAAGTCCTAAACTCCTAAGTATTTTGACACAAGCATCAAAATACTTAAATGGTCCTACATAGCAATGTTAAAACAAATTCATAGCCGAAGCAAATATAACAACTTCAAGTCTAAAAGATTATATCCAGCAATAAACTTACCATAAAAAAGAAATATACAAATTTTACATATTATATTTGAATAATAATAGTTTCTAAAATATAAAATATAAATTATAAAAAGAAAAGACCATATAGGTCAATTATTTATTTCACTAATTTTTTATTATGTTTGTTTTCTAATGATTTTTCATTTTTTAATTTATATCTTTTTGCAGACATACACCACCCTAGAGATAAACAAACAAGTCCTTCAAGTAAAGTTAATCTAATGTTTTTGTCTTTGCTCTCTTTTTCTACTAAAACATCATCATAATCTATTGAATGTACAACGGCTTGTAAATAGTCTTTTGCTTTTAGCTCTTCATTAGTAGGATTACTTTTTGTTTCGTAAGATACCGAACTAGGTTCACCTAATATTTCAGTTAATGTATCATAATCTATATCAGCTTTCATTATTTTTTCTATTTCTTCTGAATCTTTTTCATCCATTTCATAAGTTTCAATTTGTCTTGTGTATACTCCTGTATCTTCTTTTTTTAATTCAGTATAGTGACGTATCAAATTAGTAGAAAATTCAAAAGAACTATATTGTGTTTTTATACTCTCATTTCCTAAAGTATCAAATTCCTTCATTATGTTAGCCGGATATTCAAAAGTATCTCTATAAAAAGGAAGACCTCCTCCAGCTAATTTAGGGGTACCAATTGATATTCCTGATGCTATAACATATGGTGCCACTAATTGTGCTACTTTTAACGATATTTTTAAATTTTTTACTGCTTTTAATCTTTTATTATTTGGTTTTACTTCTTCATCTATTGGTTTATTATTTTTATATTCATTCATATTTTTCACCTATGTTTCTTTCATTAATTT
>CANQZM010000022.1 GCA_947628345.1 uncultured Bacilli bacterium | reverse complement strand
ATTTTTTTTATATTTTTTATTGACAAATTTAAAAGTTTCGGTTAGTATAAAAAGCACCAATTCGGAATTAGGCGAATTGGTCGCTAGTATCACACTAGCCAACCCCTTTTTATTCTTTTTGGAAACTGCCCTCAGGGGGTGCAGTTTCTTATTTTTTGAAAAAATATTTTAATATAATAAAAGTAGTATTTTTTAATACTACTTTTCATTTTGTTCTTCTAATTGCTTATAGTAACGATAACGTTCTTCCGCATTCTTTTTATTGTTTTCTAATTTTTCTTTGTAATCCTTAGATATCTTTTTAAGTGAACGATAGCGATCCTCTGAAGCAAGGAATTCATAGTATTTAGAAAAGTCTACTTTACAATCCATACTAAATTCCTTTGTTGTCGGATTGTAATGAAAAATTGGAAAATAACCTGATGCGGTAGCTTCTTTTTCTTCATATAGACTATTTTGCATTCCTTTAATGATACCTTGAGCAATACATGGGGCGTAAGCAACTATAATAGATGGTCCATTATATTCTTCAGCTTCCATCATAACCTTAATAGCTTGTTTAGGATTAGCTCCTAATGAAATTGCTCCAACATAAACATGAGGATAGGTAAGTGCAATCTTCAATAAATCCTTTTTAGCTACATTTTTTCCTTTAGAAGCAAATTTAGCTACTGCACCTTCTCTAGTTGCTTTAGATGATTGTCCACCAGTATTTGAATATACTTCTGTATCCAGAACTAAAATATTAACATTTTCTCTATTAGCTAAAACAGTATCAACACCATTAAAGCCAATATCATATGCCCAACCATCTCCTCCTACCATCCAAATTGATTTAGGTAAGATAAAATCCTTTAATTTTTTAAGTTCTTCAATTTTAGTATTATCAATAATGTTATATAATTGATATGCAGTATCATCATTTATATCTTCAATATAAGCTTTATAGATTTCTTTTTCACTATTTTTAATATTTTTTAAATTATTCTTAATAATATTTTTAATTCGATTCTTCATAGCCTCATCAGCTATTTTCATACCAAACCCAAATTCAGCATTATCTTCAAATAAGGAGTTAGCCCAAGGAACTGAGTATGGAGTATTTGGAGCTGTAGCTCCATAAATAGATGAGCAACCAGTAGCATTGGCAATAACTAATTTATCTTGAAAAAGTTGAGTTAACAATTTTAAATAAGCAGTTTCTCCACAGCCAGCACAAGCACCACTAAATTCAAACTTTGGCTTTATAAATTGACTACCCTTAATAGTATCTTTAGCCATAATCTTTTTCTCTGTCACTTCTTCGAATAAATATTTATATGAAATTTCTGATTTCTTTGCATCTATTTTTTTCTTCTCAGTCATAACAAGAGCTTTTTCACCCCTTTTGCCCGGACAAACAGATGCACACAATCCACACCCTGTACAATCCGGATTACTAACGCCAATTGTAAATTTTAAATTGGTATCTTTTATATTTGCATCAATTAATTTTTCCTTAACAACCTCGGGAGCATCTAACTGTTCATTTTCATCTAACAAAAATGGTCTAATAACAGCATGTGGACAAACTAAAGAACAAAGATTACATGAAATACAATTTTCACTATTATAACAAGGTAAGAAGTCACTGATATCTCTTTTTTCGTACTTAGTAGTACCTGCTTCAAATGTTCCATCTGGATTCTTCAAAAAACTACTAACAGCTAAACTATTTCCATTCATTTCATTCATAATTTCGAAAGTAGTTTTTTTCTTAGCAATTTCATCTACATAATCTACATCTGAAATTTTTACTCGTCTATAAGATACTAAAGCTTTTTCCATAGCTTTAATATTTTTAGTTGGTAAATCTCCACTCTTATTTTCAAATCTAAGTCTTAAATTATCTTTAATAACTTCCTTAGCAAAGTTAAAATCAATGACCTTTCCTAATTTAAAAATTAAAGCTTCCATCATCGTACTAATTTTACCTGCAATATTCTCTTCCTGTGAAATCTTATTAGCATCAATAACATAAAACTTAATATTTCTCTTATTTAAAATCTGTTTATCATGAACACTCATCATGGCTAAAATTTCAGTATCAGTTTTATTAGTATTCAATAAGAAAATTCCACCGGATACAATCTTATCTAACATTCTTAATTTCTTTAAGTAACTATCTTGAGTACAAACTACCATGGTTGCTTTTTCAACATAATAAGTAGATTGAATTGGTGCTTTAGCAAAACGTAAATGACAGACAGTATGTCCACCCGATTTTTTAGAATCGTACTGAAAATAGCCTTGAACATAAGCTCTAGTATGTTCTCCAGTAACTTTTAATAAATCTTTAGAAGCTGAAACCATACCATCAGATCCATAACCATAAACAATAAAATCAACACTTTCACTTGGCAATTTAAAATCAGGATCATATTTTATTGATAAGTTAGTCACATCATCATTAATACCTACTGTAAAATTAGTATGAACTTCTCTACTATCTAGAAAATCATAAACTCCTTTAATCATAGCTGGAGTTGTATCTTTAGAAGATAGCCCATATCTACCTCCTACTACCAATACTTTAGAATCAGCCTCATTTAAGACTTTTACAATATCTAAATAAAGAGGTTCTCCACTACTACCAGCTTCTTTAGTTCTATCTAAAACAGCGATTTTTTTCACAGATTTAGGTAAAACATTTAGGAAGTATTTAGTACTAAATGGTCTATATAAATGCACTTCTACTAAACCTATATTTTGTTTTTTGACATCAACCAAGTAAGTAACAACTTCTTTAATAGTTTCACAGACAGAACCCATTGCCACAATAACTTTAGTAGCATTAGGGCTACCATAATAATTAAATGGTGCATAATTTCTTCCTGTTATCTTATTTATACTTTCCATATACTTATTCACTATATCAGGTAATTTATCATAAAATTCATTTCTTACTTCAGTTGCTTGAAAATATACTTCCTCACTTTGAGATGTCCCACGAGTAACAGGATGAAGAGGATTAAGAGCCCTATCTCTAAAATCTTGTAAAGCTTTATCATCAATTAAATTTTTGACTTGTTCTTTATCAATAACATCTATTTTTTGTAATTCATGAGAGGTTCTAAAGCCATCAAAAAAGTTAACAAAAGGTACTCTCCCCTTAATTGCTGATAAATAACTAACATTGGTTAAATCCATAACATCTTGAACAGAAGAAGATGCCAAAAGAGCAAAGCCAGTACCTCTAGTTGCATAAACATCTTGATGATCACCAAATATAGATAAGGCATGAGTAGCTAAACTTCTCGCAGCTACATTAATAACACATGGTAATAACTCCCCTGCGATTTTATACATATTAGGTATCATTAATAATAAACCTTGACTAGATGTAAAAGTTGAAGCAAGACAACCCGATTGTAATGCCCCATGAACCATTCCAATTGCACCTGCTTCACTTTCCATTTGTACTACTTTGGGACTAGATTCAAAATAATTAAGTCTTCCATCATTACTCCACTTATCAATATTTTCCGACATTGGAGAGGCAGGAGTTATAGGATATATACCAGCAACTTCTGTAAAATTATAAGCACAATAACTACAAGCTTCATTACCATCCATTATCTTTTTCATATTTTCCCTCCTCTAAGAGTTTCTACTAATTTAATTATATAACAAAATTAAAAAAATGGAAATTCTTTCAGCTAATTAAATTAATGCTGTTAATAAAAAAAATATTATTACAGAAAATAATGTAATTTTTTTATTTAAATGCACATTTTCTATCTTTGGTGCAGTTACTTTTGTAATACGTAGAGGTAATATAAAAATAATACAAGGACGAGTTTACGAGTTTATCTTGATCCTTGTATTATTTTTTATACTTTTTTAATTTTTAATTTGTTATTTATTTTACAATCCAAAATGTAGACATGGTTCTTAAACCGTTATTTCCTACTGCGACTGGTGTATTGATAACCTCATTATTGATAACTAATTCAGATGAACTACCACCATCCAAATTAGCAGCGTTAACAGCACCATAGTTTTCCATTACTTCTGTTAAATCTGTCATATCAGCACCCAAGCTGGTAGCTAATCTACCATTAATAACTAAAAATAGAACTATGCCATCTTTTCTTTGACCAATGGCAGAACGAGGTGCAATTCCCCAACCACCATTTCCTTTAACGAAAGCACTCTTACCATTAATAATTAAAAATGGACCAAATTCAACTGCATCTCTTAGACCTCGAGCTAAAGCTTCTTCTTTTGTCATTTTACCTAATATCAATTTATTGTCTTTATCAAAACCAATAAAACCTCCACCCATTTGAGCATCTTGGAAATCACTGACTATTTTACCATTTTGGATGACAGTGCCATGAGGTAGCGCACCATTACCATTCCAATATGGATCATAGAAACCACCAGCATTCATGGCAATAATTGCATTATTATCTTTTGCTACAGTTGTAATAAATTGTCCCCTAGTTCCTAAATATTTAGTAGTAGCTATAGAAATTCTAGATGGATCATAAATGGCAACTAAGTAACCTGCATAATTATTTCCTTTAATATCAATTAATTTATATAGAGCATCTTTCTCATGATTTAAAATTTGTTCTTCATACTTGTTTTTATAAGCTGATGTTTTGCCATATTTTGTAAAACTAATTAGATTAGGATTAGAAATACCATTGGGTTCAATAATTGAGTTTTGAGCTAAAACCTTTTGAATAGTTTCATCACTATATAAAGCAGTTGCCAGGTAACGATGATTCATTGTTGTCATTGCTGTAGTAATCCAAAAATTTCGAAATCCACTCCAAGGTCCATAAAATAAAAACGCTAAAACTAGAAATACTCCACCAAAACTAGCACTAATGCTTATAATTATTTTTTTCTTTTTACTCATTTTTTTCGATATTTTATCATCCTTTATATCTATACTATTTTTATCATTATTATCGATATTCTCGGATAATAACTCAATCATTTCTTTATTCTTCATTGTCGTTATCTTCCTTACCTGAATAATTTCCATCTTTATTAAAATCTATATAAGTCTTTTTTGTTTTATATAATTCTAATTGCGATTCAATATTATTATCTTTTGCCCACTTATTATACAGCTGAATATTATTATTATATTTATTAATATCATCAACTAAAGTGTTAATTAATTGTTCATAACCAATTTGAAAAGCATTGCATTTACTATTGGTATCACTAGATGAATAATATATTCCTAATTTACAGTATTCTTTTAACTTAGTATATTGTTTACTCAAAGAGGTTACGTTTTTTTCATAATAATATATCTTTTTTCTATAATTAGTTTCGTTTTGTAAAAAAGTATCATAGTAAATAGTATCTAAAAATTCTTTGTGAATATTATCACGTTCTGTATTAATTTCCTCCATGTCAGTTTTGAATTGATTATAGATAGTATTAATTTTTTTCATTCTATCATTCATCTCTTTTTGGTCTTTTTGAACACTAGAAATGAACATTAAAACTACTCCTGTTATAATAGCAAGTATACCTGTTAATGTTAATATTATTAAACCCTTCTTTTTATTCATATACTATCACCTACTATACTACACAAATATAACAAAAATATACTATTTTGTAAATATTTTTAGTACTATCATTTAATAATAAATAAAAATAACATGAATGTTAATTTCGTGTTATTTTATCCTTTTTAAATCCAAATTTAATTACAATATAACTTACAATAATAGTTATTAAGCCAGTAATAAATTTAGCATAAATTAAATTATAATGAATGATATTATTAAAAATATACATAAAATCAAAATCTAAAAATAATATTAACAATCTAATAATAATAAATTTTTTGAAAAAACCCTTGTACTCTACATTACAAATAAAATTAAATAACAGACTTAAAATAAATGTAATTAAGTACGCTGTTAAGATATTAAGATAAAAATTAATTTTAGTAAATAATAAACAGAAAATAAAAATATCAATAATATTCATAATAAACCCAAGGTAACCATTACTACACAGGTATCTAAATCTATTAAACCAACTATAATGATTATCTTGATCTATATATTTTTTTACTATTTTAATAAAATTATCAGTATTACTTTTAAATTTTTTTGGTTTAAAAGTTTTTATTTTTTCCAAAACTTTATCCATTTGTGCATAATCTCTTAATTCTAAAAGATAACCTTCTTTGGCAAAGGCTTTAACAATTTGTTTTTGATGATCATTGGTATGTTCTTTATATTTTTTTAAACGTGAAGCAGCAATTACTTTCTTATTTAATTTAATTCCTTCTAAAATAGATCCTACTCCACCATGGGTAATTAAAAGATCACATTCTTCCATTAATTTATGTAGTTTTTTAGGTTCTATTAAATCAAATAATTCCATATTTTTTGATTTATATTTTGTATATCCTGCTTGAACTATTACTTTGTCTTTAATATTACCTTTTTCAATTTGATTATCAATTGCTTTCAAAAGTCTAGAAAAATCTTTATCTTGGGTACCTAATGTTACTAAAATCATTAGTAAATCCAACCTCCTTCAATTGCTTCTTTATACTGTTTTTTCATTTCATGCCACTGGACTATAAATAAATCTGATATAGGATATAATAATCTCCCGGTCATAGTTTTAGTATTTATATTAGCAAATGATTCAATATAAATAATTCTACTACCAAAAATTTTGCCTATACAACACATAGGACCAGCTGTATGCACTCCTGTTGTAACAATATAATCTGGATGAATTTTAAGATACAAAAATAAACTTTTGAAACAATTAATAATTAATTTAAAAGGATAAGTCAAAACATGATCTTTAGTACCATATACTAAGTAATTAACTCTTTTTGGATATTCTTCTTGTAAGAACATATTAGATTTTGTCTTTTCTGTAATAAGATGATAGTCATAATCTTTAAACATACTTTTTAATTGTAATAATTCTGATAAATGACCACCAGTAGAAGCAATAAATAGAACTTTCTTCATAATTTTTCTCCCTACAGTTAGTATAACATTATTTTTTGTTTAACAAAAGAATTTACTAAGTAGAAATTTTATTCTTTTTTATTAATTTAAAATCTTCATAAAAAGAGAATAATAATATTAAGTAAATTGGAACAAATATTAAAAAATCTACTTCTAACATAACCCCATATATAGGTATTGTATAAATTAAAGCAAACAAGATGATATAAACATAAGTATGTTTATTAACTTGATGTTTACCATTTAAAATATTTTTTATCAAAAAGCATAATGGAACAACCATATAAATAGCAGTATATCTAAAACTATTAGATACATATACTGCCATTATTCCAAATAAATAAAGTAAAGATTTCCATTTATCATTTGTTTTATAAAATAAGAATATACTAATAGCAATAAAAAGATTTTCTAAAATTACACCACTAACTAAGAAAAAATTATTATAGTGAAATCCGAAACTTGACATTATAGCATAGTAAAAACATCTTATTGAAGTAAAACGATAATTCCAAAGTTGGTATTTTTCAAATCCACCTAATATAGCAAAATGATTTATCATCCCTTTATATCCGCCTGTAAATAGATAGGGAATAAATAATAAGCCAATGCAATATATACCTAAACGTAAGAATTCTTTAAATCTTCTTTCTTTAACATATAATAAAGCTAATAAGGCTGGATAAATTTTAAATGCCGCTGCGATGGCAATTAAAATTAAGGCTAGCTCTCGACAAACTTTATTTGGACTATCTTTTAAATAAACAGCTAGTAAAAGTAATACTAATACTAATAAGATAGGATTACCTCTTTCAATAGTTCCTCCTAAAAATGGAGCTGATAAAATTAAAGATGTTACTAATAATATATTTTTAAATAATGGACTTTCTTTTAAAATTTTATTAATAACAATATAGAGTGCTAAAATAGTTATGATTAATATAACGAAAAATATTATTAAATTAATTGAATTATTTCGACAAAGTACAAGTGACGCATATGTAGTACTATTATACTTAATTGGATTAAGTTTCCATAATAAATGAAACATTATATAAGCAAATGGAGGAAAGGGTGTATCATTAGTAATTAAATAAACTTGGGAAAGATTAGTAGAATAAATTATTTGCCTAAAATAATCAGAAAATGTGTATTTAAAATTATGTTCCATAACTAACCATTTCATAATATCATGTTTAAATGGAATAATTAAGAAAAATAAAACAATGCCTAAAAGTGAAATAATTAGATATAAATTAATAACCTTATTTGGTTTATTCATACTATCATTCCCTTCCTATAATTTTAATCCATTGTTTAATTACTTCTTCTCCACAATATTTTTTTATACTATTTCTACCATTTTTTCCAATTTTTCTTCTGATTTCTATACTTTTAATTAAATCTTCAACTTTTCGAATATAGGCTCTATTATTCCTATTTTTTATAATATAACCGTTACTACCACTATTAATAAGTTCTCTGGCACCTTCTGCTGATGAAAAGGCAATACAAGGAAGTCCATGACTCATCGCCTCTAATAACACAATACCAAAACTTTCCGTATAGGAAGTCATTAAATAAATAGATGACTGATTTAATATATTATCAATATATTTTTTATTTTGAAATCCATGTAAAGTTACTTTATCATTTAAGTGTTGACTTTTAATATACTTTTCTAGATTAGTTCTTTCTGGACCATCACCAATAATATCTAAGGTCCAATCAGGATATTTTTTTTCTAATACATTATAAATTCTTAATAAATCTAAATATCCTTTTTCTTTTGATAATCTTCCTACAGAAACTAATTTAGGATTTTCTAATTTAGCAAGTTTCTTAGGAATTGAATCTATAATATTAGGAATATAGCAACATTTACATCTATTACCCATTAATTTTTTCTGATAAAATTCATATAAATCATTTGATACCAAAACAAAGTAATCTAAATTTTTACAGCTTCTAACAACATCAATCGCATACTTCATATCATTATGATAATGGTTATGTTCCCACCCTATTTTTAAAACACTTTCTTTGGCAAATTCTCCTAACCATTCATTAAGAAAGGTACGACTTGAGATAATGACATCAGACTCACAATTTTTAATAAATTTTTTCATAACTTTAGATCTTTTATGATACATAGATAATCCTGAGTATGTATCTTTAAAAAAGCTCATAAATTTTAATTTTGAAAAGTAATCACTCCATAATTTTTTAAATAATTTAATAAAATGGAATTTAAATAATAATATTTTATATGTTTCTAACTTTTTAGGTAAATTACTACAAATTAAATATTTAACTTTTACTCTTTTATCTAAATCAAAAGCAGGTTCATCATATAATTTATAAATACATGCAATTTCTACATCATATTGATCACACAATAAATTAGCTAAAGCAGTAATTGATTTTTCAATTCCACCATAACCTAAATGTAACGATAATATTGTAACTTTTTTCATAGAATCACCTATTAATAGTATATCTTAAATATTAAATTATTTAAAGTAAAAGGGCCTAACCTTTACTGTTTTAGACAACAATTATAAATAATTATCTAAATAATCAGTAAGTAAGTCATAACCCTTTTCATTTAGATGCAAACCATCATCAGTAACATCTATACTCAAATTATCACTATCATCTTTTAGAACTGAATATAAATTTATGTAAGTAAATTTGTTTTCCTGACAATATTTTTTAAGTTTTTTATTTATTTCTTTTATATCATTATTATCTCTTTTACCAGCCATATTATTTCCAATATCATGATTTACTGGATAAATACTTTCAATATATATTTTAGTATTTTTTCTGTTCTTTTTAATTTGTTTAGTTATTTTTATAATATTATTAACAATATTATCTATACTAGTGCCTAATTCCAAGTCATTAGTTCCAATTAATAAAAAAACTTTACTAGGGTTATAACAATATACCCTGTTTTTCATATCTTCTAATATATCATCAGTTGTATTACCAGATATACCACTATTTACTACAAAATTATTAGGATAGTATTTATCTAAATCATAAAAATCAGTAATTGAATCTCCTAAAAATACAATATTTTCTGGTACAACTTTTTTACTAACTGTTTGACTTTTATGATTATTTTTATAGCCAAGATATATTATAAGTCCGAAACATAAAATTAAAAGTATAATTAATAGGGTTATAGTTTTTACAGGATATACTTTTTTTTCAATAATAATTTTTTTATTAACTTTTCTTTTTGGTTTTTCTAAAAAACTAGTATCTAATTCATCCTCTACTAAATCATCATCGAAATTAAATTTTTGTTGCTTAGTGATAGATAAATCTTCTTTTTCATAAAGATATGCATTTTTTTTAGTTCTACTTTTAGGTTCAGATAAAATTGGCTTTTTTTTATTTGAACTTTTATTCTTAGATGACTTTTTCTTTTTTTTATTTGAACTATTACTCATACTGCACCTTCCTAATTAAAAGTTTATGAATTAATTTTAGAATCGTTTTGAGCTTGGTATGCAAATCTATATTCGCCAGATAAAATATTATTAATCCAATCTGTATTATTTAAATACCAATCTACTGTTTCTTTGATACCCTGTTCAAAATTGTATGTTCTTTTAAAACCTAATTCTTGCTCAATTTTTGTAGAATCAATTGCATATCTTAAATCATGTCCCTTGCGATCGCTAACAAATTCTATTAAATTTTCACTTTTACCCATTTGTTTTAAAATAAGCTTAACAACTTCTAAGTTACTACGTTCACTGTGTCCACCTAAATTATAGATTTCACCATCTTTACCATTTCTAACGATTAAATCAACTCCAATATTATGATCAAGAACATGTATCCAATCTCTTATATTTTCTCCTGTACCATAAATAGGTATTTTTTCATTTTTTAAAGCTTTGGAAATAACTACTGGAATCAATTTTTCAGGAAATTGGTAAGGTCCATAGTTATTTGAGCATCTACTAATCGTAGTTGGTAGTCCATAAGTCCTGTGATAAGCACCTACTAATAAATCAGCACTAGCTTTTGAAGATGAATATGGGCTAGAGGTATGAATTGGAGTTTCTTCTGTAAATAATAGGTCTGGTCGATCTAAAGGTAAATCACCATATACTTCATCCGTTGATACCTGATGATATCTATTAACATTATATTTTAAAGAAGCATCCATTAATATTTGCGTGCCTATAATATTAGTAGTTAAAAATATTCCTGGATTTTTAATTGAATTATCTACATGAGATTCAGCTGCAAAATTAATGACAATATCAAACTTCTCAGTTTTGAATAATTGATCAATGAACTTTCTATCAGTTATATCTCCCTTAACAAATTTATAATTTTTTTTATCTTCTAAATCTTTAATATTATTATAGTTTCCTGCATATGTTAAAGCATCAAGACAGACAAAATAATCATCTTTATATTTATTAACAACATAATGTAGATAATTACTCCCTATAAATCCTGCTCCTCCTGTTACTAAAAATTTCATATAATCCTCCTAATATCTACTTTTTTTTAATTCCTTACAATATCTTTCAGTAGCATCTTGCCAAGATGGTAACATTTCAAATCCAGCTTGCATTAATTTTTCTTTACTAAGTTTTGAATTTCTTGGTCGATATGCTTGATCCCCTACATTTTTAATATATTCTTCAGTTGATGTTGGAATAACTTTAGTATCTTTATTATTAATTTCAAAAATGTATTTGGCAAATTCAGCCCAAGAACAATAACCACTATTATTAACATGATAAGTTCCATATTTATCAGTATTAGCCATTTCTACTAAAAGCTTTGCTAAATCAACAGTATAAGTAGGACTTCCAACTTGATCATCAACAACGGTTAATTCTTGATGAGTATCAGATAATCTCAACATAGTCTTGATAAAATTATTACCGTTAATTCCAAAAACCCAGGAAATTCTAGTAATAAAATGTTTAGGATTACGTCTTACTTCTTCTTCACCCTCATATTTAGTTTTTCCATAAACGCTCATAGGATTAACTGGATCATCTTCTTTATAATAACCTTCTTTTTTACCATCAAATACATAGTCTGTTGACATATAAATCATTTTGGCTCCAACTTCTAAGGATGCATCCACAATATTTTTAGTTCCTTCTACATTAATTTGTTTAACCTTTTCTAAAAGTTCTTCTGCTTTATCTACAGCTGTCCAAGCTGCGCAATGAAAAATAACATCTGGCTTATAGTTTTTAATAACTTCAAAGACTTGGTTTCGGTCAGTAATATCCATTTGATCAATATCTACTGCTAAAAATTCATCTTCCCCACGTTCTTTTAGCTCTCTTACGATATCATAACCAAGTTGTCCCTTAACTCCTGTAATTAAATATCTAGTTGGTTTTCTTTTAAAGGTAATCTGACTGTCTTTAAGAGTTTCTCGTTCTTGGTCTTTAGCAGATAAAATTGGTTGTTCAATCTCATATTGTTTTAATATTTTCGTCCAAGGAATTTGTAATTCTTCATCATTCCACAATATTCCATCTTCCATTCTTGGATTATATTTATTATCAACATAATATTCAAACAAGGTGTCATCTTTTAGAGCTATAAACCCATGAGCAAAGCCCCTAGGTACATATAAAAGTCTTCCATTTTCAGGAGTTAATTCAACACTTGTCCATTTACCATAAGTAGCAGAATCAGTTCTAATATCAACAACAACATCTAAAACTGCTCCTGATTGACATCTAACTACTTTAGCTTGACAGTAAGGATCTTTTTGAAAATGTAAACCTCTAATAATTCCTTTTTTACTTTTAGAATTACTTACTTGTTTAATGCCTTTAAATCCTAATTCTTCTAACTGTTCTTTAGTAATTGATTCAAAATAACCTCGTTCATCACCAAAACGTTCAGGTTCTAAAATATAACAATCTAATAATTCTGTTTCAATTTTTTTCATATTATTCCTCCATTTCACTTATTTCCAACAAATGCTTCCCATAAGTATTTTTTTTCATAGTTTCTGCTTGTTTTAGTAATTCTTCTTTATTAATCCAACCATTTCTATAACCAATCTCTTCTGGGCAACAAATTGTAATATTTTGATTTTCTTGAATTGTTCCGATAAAGTTAGATGCCGTCAATAAACTTTTAAAAGTTCCGGTATCAAACCAACCATATCCAGCATTCATATTAATAACTTCCAAGCACTGTTCTTTCAAATACATTCTATTTAAATCTGTGATTTCTAGTTCACCTCTAGCAGATGGTTTTACTTTATTAGCTAATTTACTAACCCCTTTAGGATAAAAATATAACCCAGTAATTGCGTAATTACTTTTAGGTTTTTCAGGTTTTTCTTCAACACTTAATACTTTACCAAATTTGTCAAATTCAACAATTCCAAAGCGTTCAGGATCATGAACGTGATATCCGAATATAGTAGCATTCCCTTTAATTGCATTTTCCTTTGCTTTCAATAAGTCTTTTTTTAAATGTGATCCATAAAAAATATTATCTCCTAAAATCATAGCTACTTCATCATCACCGATAAATTTTTCCCCTAAGATAAAAGCTTGAGCCAAACCATCAGGTGATGGCTGTACCGTGTAACTTAAATTAATACCAAATTTTTCTCCTGTTCCTAATAAACTCTTAAAACGCGGAATATCATTTGGAGTTGAAATTATTAAAATATCTTTAATTTCTGCCTGCATTAAAACCGATAATGGATAATAAATCATTGGTTTATCATAAATAGGCATTAATTGTTTTGAAGTAACTTGAGTTAAGGGATAAAGTCTACTACCTGATCCTCCAGCCAAAATAATTCCTTTCATTTTTTTAAACCTCCTTTAAAAAAGCAACGTATATATAAAATCATTAATGATAGTTTTGCAGTAATATCTAACCATTTTAATTCTTTTTTAGTAGCATTTAAATAATTTTCTACAAAATAGTGTTGACTACTTTTTAAAATTTTATATTTATTAATTTTATTTATATTTTTATCAATTGTAACTGAGTGATTGTGAATAACTACAATATTATTATCAACTGCGATTTGTTTACCTAATTTTTCAAGTTTTTTGGCTAAAATTTGTTCTTCATAATATAAAAAGGTATTTTCATCTAAATAACCGATTTCTTCTAAAACTTCTCCACTGCAACAAAAAAGACAACCTGATACTACTCCAACAATAGACAAATCTTCTTCATAATGTTCTTCATTATATTTAATTTTTTGTAAAAATTTTCGACTAACTAAGGGCAAATTAAACTTAATTTCATCTTTGATAGTAGGCATCATCCAACCTCTATTTAATTTTTTATCCTCTACAATAGTTGGCCCTATAACAGCAATAGAATGCTTATTAATATCTTCGCTTAATTTTACTAAATCTGCTTCTTTATGAATAATAATATCTGAATTAGAAAAAATGATATTACATTTTTTTAATTTTTTATTTACATACTTAGCTCCATAATTTAGACCGTAACTATAACCACCATTACGATCTGTTTTAAGTATTTTTATTTTCTCATTTTCATATTTTTTTAAATATTTTAAAGATGAATCTGTAGAATGATTATCAACTACAACTATTAAATTTAAGCATTTATAATCTTTAATATTTTCTAATAACTTAGCTGTTGTTTTATAATCATTATAATTTAAAATTACCATACCTAACTTCATCATATTAAGATTCTCCCTTATATAATTCATTATAAAATAAATTAAATATTAACGCAACTAATATTGATACTGAAGGAGCAGTAATAACATGTCCTGTTATAAAGGCTAAAACTATAATTAAAAAGAAACTAAGTAAGTAAGTAGTTAATAAATTATTCTTTTCTTTGCTAATATATTTTTTTAATATTTTAATTATAAAGTATATATAACTACTCATATATATAATAAACCCAATTATCCCATGTCGATAAAATATATCTATATAATCCATCTCTACGAGTTTTAAATTAACTTGATCAGTTCCATAATTATCAATATAGCCAATTCCTAATAATTTAGAAGTCAAATTAGATTTTTTATAAATTTTAGAAGTTTTTTGCCAAAAACTTAATCTTTGACTAAAAATAAAATGATCAATAACTTTTGGATTAGTCACAATGTCACTTACTTCTTTGACTTCTAAAAAATTTAAATGAACTACAATATTTTTATAAAAATTAGTTTTAGGAATAATTAATGATAAACTAAAACTAATTATTATAAGAGTTGTAATTATTAAAGTAACAATTCCATATTTTTTAGATTTAATATTAATATATAAATATTTAATAATATAATATAAACTGATAATACCTAAACTAAGTAAAGGTCCTTTAGTTCCCATTGAAGTTAAAATATAAAGTAATAATATAGCCCCTATAAAAGTTAAATAAACATTCTTCTTCTCTACTATAAAACAGATAAAAAACGGTAATAATATTGATATAATTGCTCCTATCTCATTAGCTGTATAAAAAAAGCCAATACTTCCTGATTTGGTAATTTGATAAGTATCAAAACCAATTCCTAAAAGATTAGGAAAAGCAATAAAAGAAGCATAAATAATAAATAAAATATTTAATGATTTAACTGAAATATAATTGTTTTTTAAAAAATCATAAATTACTACTAAAAGGATAGGAAAATAAAAAGTTTTAATTAAATTTTTAACTTCATAACTAAAAGCAGCAAATCCCTTAGTATAAATAATATTTAAACTGAATAAACCAAAATAAATACCAATAATTATTAAATATTTAAAAATCTTTTTATGATAATTTTCATGACTAATAAACAAGAAATAATAAATCATTAACAATAAAAAAATTATTCTAAAAATCATTCCTATAGTAAATTCTTGTTTAAAAATATATAGCATTACTGCGGTTAAAACATCAATAATGGGTTGTAAAAATAAAAAGATAATAAAGATTCTTTGAATATTTTGTTTTAAAAAGTTATTTAGACGAACCATTAAATCACCACTTTCACTATATCTTAATTCTATCATATAAATATAAAAAAAGTAAGAAGTGCAGACTTTAAAATTAACATATCTCGCATTCTCACTTTTAATTAATATCATTTTTAATTTATTCTTTGAAAAATTTTATATCCTTTTGCCTTATAAATTGCCTTATAATTAGTATTATTATTAACATACGAATACAAATTATCCTCTGTATCTATAATTAAATGGGTAAAATTATATTCACTTAGAAATTGATTAGCTGATAAACGATTATACTGAAGTAGATAGTATTCTTCCATAACATCTTTCTTTTTATTATTAGCCTTCAAAAATATTTCTGCTCTAGTATCAATATAGGGTTTTAGCCCTCTATATTCAGCATAAGAACCATTATTATAACCAGTATATAAAACAATATCTTCTTTTTTATTATGAGCTAGTAAATAATCTATACCTTTTTCTAAACGATTATCCATTGTTACTCCTCTAATACTAACTGCTACTATGGCATAAATAAATAATCCTATAATTAAACACGTATAACCAATTTTACCATTTTTAGTTAATATTATTTTATTGTTTTTTTCTTCCGGAAAGCAATTTTTTAAATAGAAAGCTAAAAATGGAATCGAACCAATAATTAATAATGCATAATTTCTAATAGAAGTAATAGCTAAATAACTAACACCAATTAAAAGCAACATATGGGGTAAACATAATTTACCTTTTTTATTAACAATGTAAATTGTAATAACAACTATTAGTAAAGAATATGTTAAGTAAAATAAAGTAGTTATTCGACTGTTAACTCCTAAAACTGGTGGAAACATTTCAATAACCATGTTATTGATATAATAACTACCATATGAAGTAAAGACATAAGTAATTGCTTTTATACCGTAAGGATTTATAAATCCTACTAAAAAAGTTATAACTAAAACGGGTATTAATTTAATTAATCTCTTATCAGTTTTATCTTTAAATTTAGCAATAACTAAATCGATAAAGTAAGGTAATATAAAAGCAAATATTAAAAACCATAATGAAGCATGTAAATTTATTTGTAATAAAGAAATCAGTGGTAAAAAATAAATAGCTTTACTTTTATCATTACGATAAAAACATTCCATAATATAAAGAACACCTATTAAATTAGCATAAGTAAAAATTTGAGGTCTAGGTAAAATAAAGCAAAGTAGCAATAAAATATCTGTAATAGCACTTAGAACAATTGCTAAAATATATCTATTATCACTTAATTTCATACATAATTTATATAATAAGAATAAAATAATTCCATTAACTATTACTAATAGGAACAACAATCCATATTTAGAAAAAGTATTATAAGCAAGGTAAAAGATAACGGCTGCCAACCACTGCTGCATTACAAAAGAAAAACCTTGATGCATTGTAAATGGTTCAATCGTTGGAAAACCATGTTCTAAAATATATCTACCATGATTTAATAAAAAATAAATATCGTTTTCTGAATCTAAATTTGAAAAAAAAGAAAGCAAAACTGGAATATAAAAATATAATAACCATATGTGTTTAGGGGGATTGTATTTTTTTAACTTTTTTAATAAATTTTTCATGATTTTTCCTCCTCATGGTAATTAGTATCAATATTTACATTCCAAATATTATTTTTACTTTTTTTACCTTTAATAATATTATCACAACATTTAATTGCTGTCATCATTGAATGATCCATATTATTATAACGATGTTGTCCATTCCTACCTATACAATATAAATTATCAAAATTATTTAAATATGCCTTAATCTTATCAAAATCTTTATAGCTATCAAAATAAGCTGGATATGCTTTTTTTATTCTTAAACAACAACTATCTAAAATTTTTTCATTCTTAATAACACCTATTTTTTTAAGTTCTGCAACAGCTAATTCTGTCATTTTTTGATCTGATAGGTTCCATAATCCATCATCCTCATTACAAAAATATTCTAAGCCTAACCAAACTGTTTCTTGACTATTTTTAACCATGTAGGAAGACCAATTATTAAAGATTTGAATTCGTCCTAGCTTAACTCTACCATCTTGAATATATAACCAATTATCAGAAATAAGTTTTTCACCATCTTTGGGTTTTAAATCTATTTTAGGAACTAAAATACCTACTGTTATAAAATCTCTATAAGGTAACCTAGATGCAAGTTTTAAAATATCTTTATTGGCATAATCCAATGATTCTACTAAATCTTTAACAGCCATAGAAGAAATTAAAATATCTACTTTTTTAGTATAAGTTTTATTATTTTTTTGATAAACAACTGTGGTTATTTGATTATTATTAGTATTAATTTTAACGACTTTACTCTCTGTAATAATTTTTCCACCCATTGCTTTTATTTTTTTTGCCATTTCTTCATAAAACTGTCCTGGTCCATATTTT
>CANQZM010000021.1 GCA_947628345.1 uncultured Bacilli bacterium | reverse complement strand
GGATCAATTAGAACTTCACCACAAGAACTAATTAAAGTAATCATACTTTTTCCTTTAGCTACATCAATAGCTAAACAATTGTGCATAAGCACCATCCTTTCTTTTACGATTGAACTCTTTTTGCCTCTCACTCCTCATCACGCATGTTATATAAGATTAATAAATAATCCTCACATTCTAAAACTAGGATAATAAAAAGAAAAGAGCTAGGCCGTCAAAAAAATGGATACTTAAGACCCCTGTTATAATATGCCTAAACTCAATCGCGTAAATTTTACTTATTTTTATATAAATAAGTAAAATTATTATACTAATAAATCAATGATTTGCAACTTCATCGATTTACTAATCAGTATTATACGTGATATAATACTGTTAGTGAGGTAGTTATGGATAAGAATCTGATGAAAAAAAACTTTATTTGGAATATAATTGGCAGCACTTTTAGTGCTTGTAATTCTTTGTTTTTTATGATTGTTGTTACTAGAGTTAATGGTGTTGATTCTGCAGGTATCTTTACTTTTGCTTTTTCAATAGCTATGCTTTTATATATTATTGGAATATATTCAGGTAGAACTTATCAAGTTACTGATGACGATAAAGAAATTAGTGATAGTGATTATATTTATAGTAAAATATTTACTTGCTCGGTTATGATTTTTATTGGATTTATATTTTGCCTGATTAGAGGTTATAATTTTATAAAATTACTAGTTATTATGGGGCTTACTTTGTATAAAGCTATGGAAGCTTTTAGTGAAGGAGTGTATGCAATTATACAAGAAAATAATGAGCTTTATAAAGTAGGTGTATCTTTATTTTTAAAAGCTATTATTAGTTTGATACTTTTTGTATTGATTGATGTTATTACTAAAAATTTGATTGTATCTATTGGTTGTATAATATTAGTTAACTTTATGGTTATTTGGTTATATGATTTTAATAACTTAAAAAAATTAAAATTTAAGGTGGATGAATTTAAATTTTATCCAGTAAAAAAAATTATTATATATGGTTTTTCTGCTTTTGCTTTTGTATTTTTAACACAATATGTTATTAATGCATCTAAATATGTAATTGATGACGTACTTCCTAATTCTAGTCAAACTATTTATGGGATAATTTTAATGCCTGCAACAGTTATTTTATTACTTGGTCAATTTATTATTCAACCTTTTTTACTTCCCTTGAAACTTAGACTTAAAGAAGATAAAAAGAAATTTTTGAGTATGACAATTATGCTATGTGGAGTGATAGTTGTACTTGGTATATTATCATTAATATTTATATATTTGTTTGGTGTTCCGATATTAAATATTTTATATGGTATTAAATTAAATAAATATTTAATGGATTTATTAATAATAATAATGGGTGCTACTTTATATGAAATTACAGTTATTCTTTCAACTTCACTAATTACAATGAGATCGACTTTTTCACAATTTGTAGTATTTATAATTGTTTCAATTTTTACTTTGTTTATTTCATCATATTTGGTCCGTAAATATGCAATCGATGGTGCTACTTTTACTTACTTTTTATCAATGTTATTTTTACTTGTTTTATACATAATAATATTTGTTGTTGTTTATAGAAAATATTCAAATGAAAGGAATGATATATTGTGAAAAAGGCTGTAATTATTTTACCTACTTATAATGGTGAAAAATATTTAAGAGAACTTTTAGATAGTCTTTTTAATCAGACTTATCCTTTAATAGAAATTTATACTCGTGATGATGGTAGTAGTGATGATACTGTAAAAATAATTAAAGAATACTCTAAGAAAAAAGTTAAGGGTAGAAAAATTACTATCATTCCAAATAAGGGGAAAAATTTAGGTTGTCCTGATTGTTTTATTGAATTGTTAAAAAAAGCAGAGGGTGGAGATTATTATTGTTTTTGTGATCAGGATGATGTTTGGTTACCAGAAAAAATAGAAAAAGCAATAGAAAAAATTGAAAGTGAAAGTAGTGAGGATATTCCTACTTTACATTATGGAGGTTATTATTTTTGCGATGAAAATTTGAAAATATTATATAAGTCTCATGATTATTTAAAAAATGTTAAACTTAGAAATATAATTTATGAAGGATGGACCTTTGGATTCAATATAATATTTAATAAGGCTTTATATGAAACGATTTTTGATAATATGCCTAAGCATATTTATTACCATGACACATGGCCAACAGAAGTTGCACTTGGAGTTGGTAAATTTTTAACTAGTAATGAACCTTCTGTAAAATATAGGAGGCAAGAAAATGCAGTTACTTATCATAATCGTAAATGGTTTACTCATTTAACTTGGAGAATTAAAATGTGGTTTGGTAATAATGATAATTTGATTACTTTAAAAAATATTTTGATAGAGTATAAACAAATATTTGGTGATAGACTTAGTGAGGAAGATAAAAAAATGTTAGATATTTTTACTATTGATAATTTTGCTAATTACTTTAAGAAAATATTTTATCCACATAGACTTAGAACTAAATTAATTGAAGAAATTGCATTAAGAAGTATTTTTATAATTGGTAAATTATAGGAGGAATGTATGAATTTTGATAAATATAGATACATATCTTTTGATATTTTTGACACCTTGGTTTTAAGAAATGTAAATAAGCCAACTGATGTATTTAAAGTAGTAGAAGAAAAATATAATTCTATTTATAAAGATAAAGTAAAAGATTTTAGTATTAATAGGATTAAAGCTCAAGTTGATGTTTCAAAATGGGATACAAAAGTAGAAACTTTAATAGAAGATTTTTATGAAGAATTGAAAAAATATTATAATAAAGATGTATGTAAAAAACTTTATGAGCTTGAAAAAGAGGTAGAAATAAACTTGTGTGTTCCTAATAGAAAGTATATTAATCTTTATAGTAATTTAGTTAAAGATAATAAGAAGATAATTATAACATCTGATATGTATTTAGATATAGATACTATAAAAGAAATTTTAAATAAATGTGGGATCACTAAATATGAAAAATTATATTTATCAAGTAAATATCAAAAAAGAAAAAGTAATGGTAGTATGTATGATTTTATAATTAAAGATTTAAATATATCAAAAAAAGATATTATTCATATTGGTGATAATAATATTAGTGATAATATAATTCCTAGATTAAAAGGAATTAATACTATTCATGTAAAAAATAAAAAGCAAGTAATGTTTTATAATAAAAAAGTAAATAATAATGATTATGATATGCTAGAGAATTTTATTTCTAATAATGTAGATCTAAATAAATCATATTATTATAAAATGGGTTATGAAACTTTTGGACCTATACTTTATGGTTTTTCTAAATGGTTACATGAAAGTATAAAAACTGATAAAATATTCTTTTTATCAAGAGATGGTTATTTAATATCAAAAGCTTTTGATATTTTAGAAAAAAAGGAAGGTACATATTTTTATGCTTCAAGAAGAGCTTTGATTATTCCTACTTTATTTATGGAAGATAATTTAAAAAGTATGACTGATAAACTATATATTAGAGATTATATAAAAATAAGTAATTTATTTAGAAAACTAGGTTTAGAAGAAAAGGATTTTAAAGATATAGTTACTAAACATGGCTATGGTGTTAATGATAGTATCAAGTATGAAGATCTTTTTAAAGAAAAATTTACTAAGTTATTTAATGAAATAAAACCAATTATTCATAATAATTCAAAAAAAGAATATAATCTTTTATTTCAGTATATGCAACAAGAACATTTTAATGGTGATGTTTCTATTGTTGATATCGGTTGGAATGGAAATATGCAAATGTCATTTAATAATATTATAAAAAATACAAATGATAAAACTAATATAGAAGGATTTTATGTTGGAATCCTTCCTGAAAGTAAGAATATTGGTAAGATAAATATGCATGGTTTTTTATTTGATGAAAAAAATAATAGAGATATTTATTTGTGTTTAAAAGTTATCAATTCTATTTTTGAAAGTATGTTTTTAGCACCTC
The DNA here is from genome assembly GCA_947628345.1 of uncultured Bacilli bacterium. Lineage (GTDB taxonomy): Bacteria > Bacillota_I > Bacilli_A > RF39 > UBA660 > UMGS995. The sequence goes on along the minus strand of CANQZM010000021.1, from coordinate 14,703 downwards.
ATGGTTCTGTTAAAAAATATAAAAAAGAAAAAGGTAAGATTAAACCGATATTACTTGAATATGAATTTGATGAAGGAATAGAAAAAAAATCATATGAAGAAATACAAGAAGGTGCTTTACAATTTGTTAGAGATTTTAATAGTTCTGATTTGAAATATATTTTAGATATTGATTCAAGACTTAGTTTTTATAATATGCAGAAGTTCGCATATTATCCTAAACTTAGGGATATAGAAAAGTTTGGTGATTTTAAGTTTTTAGAAGATGATATTATTTATCTTGCTAAACCTAAGAAAATTATTTATTATTTAACTCATCCTAAAGAATTATTTAAAGATGTGTACACATCTGGATGGTTAATAGGTTTTATGAAAAGACTTACTAAGATTAATATATTTTATACACAATTATATAAATTGTATATTAATATATATTTGAAAAAACGTGATAAAGAGATTAATAAGTAGTAGGTGGTAACATGGAAGATATTCATACGTTTGTAGTTTTGGCATATAAAAAGTCCAATATGCTAGAAGAGTGTATTAATTCAGTATTGAATCAAAGTATAAAAACTAATGTAGTAATCGCAACCTCTACTCCAAATGATTATATTAGTAATATGGCTAAAAAATATAAGTTAGATATTATTATTAATAAAGAAAGAAAAGGTATAGGATATGATTTTGACTTTGCATCTAATTGTGTAGATACACCTCTTGTTACAATTGCACATCAAGATGATATTTATGATGAAAATTATGCAGAGGAAGTAATAGCTGCTTATAAAAAATATCCTAAAGCTAGTATAATATTTACTGATTATTATGAGATAAAAAATAATAAAAAAGTGGTGAATAATATTAATTTAAAAATAAAGAGAATATTGCTTTTGCCACTTAGAATAAAAAAATTATCTGGTTTTAAGTTCATAAAAAGAAGTGTATTGAGATTTGGGAATGCTATTGGTTGTCCTACTGTTACTTTTGTTTCTAATAATACCCCTAAAGATAAGTTTAAAAGTAATATGAAATGTGATATTGATTGGTATGCTTGGGAGAAATTATCTAAACTAAAAGGCAATTTTATATTTATTCCCAAAAAAATAATGGGTCATAGAATACATGAAGAATCTACTACTACTGAAATTATAAATAGCAATATTAGAACTAAAGAAGATTTATATATGTTTAAAAAATTTTGGCCTGATAAGATAGCTAAAATTATTAATAAGTTTTATTCTAAATCAGAAAAAAATAATAATTTAAAGTAGAATAGACTACTTTTTTCTTTGACACTTATTCTCACTTATACTATAATTGATATATAAGATAGTTCGGGGGAATTAGGTATGAAGGAAAAAACAAGGAATTCTAATTATGAATTATTGAGAATAGTTTCGATGTTTTACATTGTTTTGTATCATATTATTGTACATGGAAAAGTTATAGAAAACTCTTTTGGAACAGTTACTATGCTTGCTTTAATTATAAAATGTATTACTCTTGTTCATGTTAATTGTTTTATTTTGATTACAGGCTATTTTCAATGTAAAAGTAAATTTAGGTTTTCTAAAGTTTGGCAATTAGTAAATATTAGCTTATTTTATAAGATACTTATATTAGTTGTGTTAATTCCTTTGGGACTGATTACTTTAAATTATTTAGATATAATTAAACAATTATCATTTTTAAATTTTTCCCAATATTGGTTTGTAAAAATTTATATATTTTTATATTGTTTAACACCTTTTTTAAATAAATTAATAAATAGTATGAGTAAAAGTGAATTTACAAAATTATTGCTTGTGCTTTTTGTAATAATGTCTTTAATACCGTATATTACTGGACTTGAGGGTTTTGATAATAATGGCCTTAATTTATATAATATGGTATTTATGTATTTCATAGGTGCTTATTTAAGAATTTATCCTTTAAAAGATAGTTATTTATTTAAAAAGTGCTCTAAGCAATTATTTCAAGTTATATTATTTTCAATATATTGCATGTGTATTGTATTTAATATAACAATATTATCTACGAGTTATTTATGTAAGGACTTAAATTTGATATTTAATGATATATATAAACATATATCATTAGTTTATTGGATGTATTCAACACCACTTGTTATAATACAATCTATTGCATTTTTTACTTTGTTTGGAACATTTGATATTAAAAATAGATTTATAAATAAGATATCTTCTTTGACTTTAGGAATATACTTGATTCATGATAATAATTTTATGGGTGGTAATCTTTTTAGATGGATTGGTGTAAATAGATTTCCTATATATTCCTGTAGATTTTTGTTTTATATTTTTGTAGTTGCTGTTACAATATTTATTGTGGGATCTATCGTTGAATTTATTAGGCAATGTTTATTTAAATTTATTTATAATAGAAAAATATCTAAGAAAATTAGGGATAAATATAATAATTGGATACATAATTTGAAATTTACTAGTTATTAAAAGAAAGGAAAGATATTATGAGTTTTTTATTTCCAATAATGTATTTTATTTTAGCAAACGGATTATTAGTGTTAATATCTAAGAAAAGTTTTGGTAAGTGTTTACCTGTTATGATGATGATTAATGCATTTGTATATTTTTTTAGTCAAGTAATATTTCATACCTTTAAAGTAGGTTTTGTTGTAAATGTTTTATTTGCAATTATATTTATAATAGCTTTAATTTATATGAAAATAAAAGGGAAAAACTTTGATACTTTAAAAGAAAATTTCTTTTCAACAGGATTTTATGCTTTCTTAATAGCGTACGTAATAATAAGTATTTTTGATTTGAATAGAACTTTTACTGCTTGGGATGATTTTTCACATTGGGGTATGATGGTTAAGGAGATGTTTAGAATTGATAAATTATATTCTGTTCCAACTTCTACTTTAATGGTACATAAGGATTATCCACCTATTATGCAACTTTTAGAATTGTTTTTTTCTCATTTGATAGGAAAATATGATGAATCGAGTTTGATAAGGTTTGTTCGTTTATCTTGTTTTGTGTTATTTTTACCAGCATTGGATCACATTGGGAAATTTGATAAAAAGAATATAATTATAAAAACTATAATTATAATGGGAATAGCTTTTTTAACGTTTATGCTTTTTGATGAAGGCGTAATACATAGTATTTATAATGATTATGTTATGACTATAGTGGTTTCATATTTAATTATTCATATAATACTTTCTAAAAATCCACTTGAAAACTTTAGCTTAGTAGTTTTATCTTTAGGCTTAAGTTTTTTAGTACTAACTAAACAGATAGCACTTACATTATATTTTATGGTATTGTTTATGTTTTTTATCGATGTATTCTTAAAATATAGACAAGATAAAATTAGACTTTCTAAAAAAAGTACCATATATATGGTACTAAAAGTATTAATACTTTTAGTAATAATTCCTTTACTATTATGGAAAGGTTGGAGTAGGTATGTAGAAAAGTTGAATTTAACTCAGCAGTTTAATATTTCTAATGTTAACCTTGCAGATTTACCTGGTATTATCTATGGTAGTAAGGGTGAAAAATATCAAATAGATACTGCATCTAATTATTTGTATGCTATAAAAACAAAAAAGATAACTACATCCGATACTCTTAATTTATCATATGTACAATGTTTTGCTTTAGTAATATTATTGTTATATTTAATTTGGATATATGGGAAGAAGTATTTTTATAAAAAAGAACTTTTCTTCTTAGCAGTTACTCTTTCTATTGGATTTATTGGTTATGCTTTTGTAATGTTAGTATCATATGTATTTTTGTTTGATTCTAATGAAGGCCCAATTCTTGCATGTTTTATTAGATATGTTGGCGCTTATGTATTAATATGCCTATCTGTTGTTATTATGTTATTTGTTTTTATTGAAAATAAAAAAGGTGACTCTATAAAAAAATTATTTATAATATTCTTATGTTTGTTTATTATTCAAAGTCCAAGTAGGATTGGTGCATGTTTTCCTAAATTAACTAAAAGTATAGAAAATGATTCTTTATATCATGCAGAAATTATAAATAAAAAAACTAAGAAAAATTCTAAAGTATTTCTTCTTACTCAAAGTTCTAATGGTAGTTATCAATTTTATGTAAAATATTATGCAAATCCTAGGATTGTAAATTCAGTGTATGCTACATTTCCTGTTAATGGTGTAAATTATAAGGAATATTTTGATAAGAATATTAATGACTATTTGTTGAATTTTGATTATCTATATTTACTTAAAGCTGATAAAGAGCTTATTTCAAAATATAGATTTATATTTCCAGATGATGATATAAAGGACACTAATTTATATAAAGTTAAAAATAATAACGGTAAAGTAGAATTAATAAAAGTTACTTAACAAAAAAATAGACTTGGCATTGTTTATTTGATATAATAAAATAAATAAGTGAGATTAGGTGTGGGTAGAAAATGAAAAAAGAAGGAAAAAAAATTGCGGTATTAATACCTTGCTATAACGAGAGTAAAACAATTAAGAAAGTAGTGGAAGATTATAAAAAGGCTTTACCTGGTTCTGATATTTACGTTTATGATAATAATTCTAGTGATGGTACTGATAAAATCGCTGAAAAGGCAGGAGCTATTGTTAGATATGAATATCGTCAGGGAAAGGGTAATGTTATTAGGAGTATGTTTAAAGACATAGATGCAGATTGTTATTTGATGATTGATGGAGATGATACATATCCAGCAAATAATGCAAGAGAAATGTGTGATTATGTTTTAAACAAACAAGCAGATATGGTTATAGGTGATAGATTATCATCAACTTATTTTACAGAAAACAAAAGACCATTTCATAATTTTGGAAACAGACTTGTCAGAGGACTTATAAATACCTTATTTAAAAGTAAAGTGAATGATATTATGACAGGGTATCGTGCTTTTAGTTATGAATTTGTAAAAACTTTTCCAGTTTTATCTAAGGGATTTGAAATTGAAACCGAGATGACTATTCATGCTCTAGATAAAAATTTATTATTAAAGGAAATCCCAATAGAATATAGAGATAGACCAGAAGGTAGTGAATCTAAACTTAATACTTATAGTGATGGATTAAAAGTGTTAAAGACTATTGGGAGACTCTTTAAAGAATATAAGCCATCAATATTTTTTGGAATCATTAGTTTAATATTCTTTTTAGTGGCAATAGGATTTGGTATACCTGTATTTATTGAATATTTTAACACAGGATTGGTTCCTAAATTTCCAACTTTAATTTTTTCAGGTTTTATGTTAATAATTTCAATATTAATGTTTGTATGTGGAATAATCCTTGAAGTAGTTGTCAAGAAACATAGACAATTATTTGAACTTGCATTTATAAGAACTAAAAAATAATGAATAATAATTTAATAAGTAAATATTAAGGTTTAAAGAAGTGGGTAAAATGTTTTGTAATAGATTATTTTATGCACTAATGTAACTAATATCATATTTACTGTACTTAGTATAGTTTGTTTTTACTGTGATTATTATGTAGATAGATACTGATTTAACTCATATAAATTATCTAATTATTAAGATAATTGCTACCTTAATAGTTGTGATATTTAATTCTGTTACAAGCAAGATGTTGTTGAAATAAAGGAGAGTAAATTGTGATGAAATTTATAAAAAAAAATTATAAATATATTTTATTTGTAATTGGTATCTTTGTGTTAAATGTCTTTCTTATTAGTATAAGATCAGATATTAGTTGGAATCATAGGATTATTTTGTGTGGTATTAACTTATTAGTATTTCTTGTGTTCTCTTTTATTTTTTATAAAAAAGAAAAAATGAAAATAGAAAAAGTTTTTTTAATTATGTTTATTCCGATATCAATAACTTTTTGTGCTTTAATGCCCGTGAATCAGGTACCTGATGAATTTAGTCATTTTATGAGAGCTTATGAAATAAGTGAAGGTAATTTAGTTACTACTAATCATAAGTGGGATGCTTCCATTTGTGATACAATAGGAAATAATAAATATACAGATATTTTGAAACATATTAAAATTAAAACATCTTCAAAAAAAGCTTTATATTATTATGATAATACCTCTTTATATTCTTTCGTATGTTATATTCCACAAGCATTAGGAGTTAGATTAGCCAAAATAGTAGGGTTTAATATTTTAGGTCAGGCTTATTTAGGAAGATTATTTAATTTAGCAGTATTTATAGCAATTATGTTTTTTGCTATAAAGTTAATTCCATATAAGAAAGAATGTATACTTATAATTACGTTTTTACCAATAGTAATACAAGAAGCTATTTCTTTATCTCCAGATGCTTTAACCATTGCAACTGCGGTACTTTTTGTATCTAGTATTTTATATTTTAAAAATAATAAAGATGAAAAATTTACCAAAATGCAGTTTATGTACTTAGCTATATTATCTGTTATATTATCGCTATGCAAAATAGTATATTTACCTATATGTTTATTATTATTCTTGCTACCTAAGGAAAAATTTTCTTCTTTAAAGAAGAAAAATATTTTGATTATTGCACTTGCAATATTTGTTGTAGCTATTAATTTAATTTGGTTGAATATTACTTCACAGTTTTTGCCGTATAGAGATGATGTTAACTCATCAGAACAATTAAAATTTATTTTTAATCATATACCTCAATATATAATTTTAGTTTTTAGAACTTATGATAGAATTACTTTGGATCTTATTTTTAATTCTTTGGGAAGGGGTCTTGGGTGGTATAATATGTTCTTATCATATTTGTATATGATACCACTAACTTTTATATTTGTTGTGATGTATTTAACTAATAATTATGAAAAGATAAACTTGAAAAAATATGAAAAATTATTAATTTTATTTATAACGTTATCAGTTATTTTTTTGATATCTACTAGTTTGTATTTACAATGGACTCCTATTGGATCAGATGAAATTTCTGGTATTCAAGGAAGATATTTTATTCCACTTTTTCCTGTATTAGCATTTTTATCAACAAAAATGAAAGTAACCCCAAAAATAAATTGGAGTAATAAATATTTGTATATGTTTTTATTGGGATTAGACTATTATGCATTAACTGTTATATTGTTTAAATTTATGTAGGTAGAGGATGTGAAATTTTATGAAAATAGCAGTTGCAGGGACAGGTTATGCAGGATTAGTTACTGCTGTATGTCTTGCTAAGATTGGGCATACTGTTACTTGTGTTGACGTAGATAAAGAAAAGATTAATATGTTAAAAAAGTTAAAATGTCCAATATATGAAGATGGTTTAGAGGAATTAATGGTTCAATGTAAGAATGATATTTTTTATACTACTGAATATGCTGAAGCATATAAAAATTGCAATGTAATATTTATTGGAGTTGGAACACCAGAGAAAGAAGATGGCTCTGCTAATTTGGAATATGTTTATAAAGTTTGTGATGAGATAAAAAGTTGTTCTAGGTCTGATAAAGTTATAGTTGTTAAATCTACAGTACCAATCGGTACTAATAAAAAATTAGAGTTATATATGAATAATAATAGCAAATACAAATTTCATTTTGTAAGTAATCCTGAATTTTTATCACAAGGTACAGCTGTTAGGGATACATTAAATGCATCTCGTATAGTTGTTGGCACTAATGATAATTATAGTAGAAAAATTATGGAAGAATTGTATAGGCCTCTTACTAAGTCCCCTTATAATGTTCCTTATTTGTCTATGAATCGTGAAAGTGCTGAAATGGTTAAGTATGCTTCTAATGATTTTCTAGCACTCAAGATATCTTATATAAATGAGATTGCAAATATTTGTGAGAAAACTGGTGCTAATATTGATGATGTAGCTCTTAGTATGGGTTATGATGATAGAATTGGAAAAAAATTTTTAAAAGCAGGAATGGGGTATGGTGGTAGTTGTTTTCCTAAAGATACTAAAGCCTTGTATTATTTAGCTAAAAATTTAGGTTATGAATTAAAAACTGTGTCTTCTGCAATTGAAGTTAATTTGTATCAAAAACAAAAGTTAATAAATAAAGCTAAAGAAGATTTTGGAAGTTTAGAAAATAAAAAAGTAGCTGTTTTGGGTCTTTCATTTAAACCTGGAACTGATGATTTAAGAGAAAGTCCAGCAATTGATAATGTTAATATGTTACTTGATTATGGTGCTGTTGTTAATGTATATGACCCTATTTCTATTGATAAGTTTAAGAAAATATATAAAAATAAAATTAATTATTATCATAATATAGATGATACTATTAAAGATTGTGATTTTGTCTTTATTATAACTGAATGGAAAGAGATAGTTGAGTATGATTTAAATAAATATAAAGATTTGATGAATACTGCTGTTGTTTATGATGGAAGGAATTGTTATAATTTAGATGAAGTTCTAGAAGCAGGTATAAAATATTATTCTATAGGGAGATAAATATGAGTAAAGAAAAAATATGCGTTTATAGTTGCATTACTGGTGATTATGATAATGTTTTAGATGTAAAAAAAGAAAAGGGTATTGATTATTTCCTTTTTACTAATAATAAGAAAATAAAATCTAATACTTGGAAAGTTATTTATATAGAAGATGATACCCTTTCTAATGTAGTGCTTGCGAGAAAAATAAAAATTTTAGGTCATCCAATAATTAATGATAATTATGATATCACACTTTGGATGGACGGAGCTGTTTCTTTTAATACGAAAATACAAGATTTTATAAGTAATTTTATGAAAAAAGATGATGTTTTTGTGGCTTTTAAACATGGAGAAAGAAACACAGTAGGAGATGAATGTAAGGCCTGTGTTAGGTATCGTAAAGAAGATAAGTCTAAAATACAAAAAATATTGAATTTTTATAAAGAAGAAAATTATCCCGATAATAATGGATTAATTGAAAGCACAGTTTTTATAAAAAGAAATAAAAATGAAAAAGTTAGAGAAACAATGAATTTATGGTTTGACATGGTTAAGAATTTTACGAAAAGAGATCAATTGTCTTTTAATTATTGTATTTATAAAACAGGTCTTAAAGTAAAATGGATAAATGAGAAAGTGTTTAATAATAATTGGTTTACTTGGTATAATCATAGTACTTCTAATGTTATAAAAAGATATAGAGTATATTTTGGAAATGAAGATAAAGATTATAATATAGACTTTGATGTTCAAGGGGATTATAAAATAAAAGGTAATACGTATAGTTTTAAAATAGAAATTTTGAATAATACTAATAATACTATTATATATGTTACGGATGTTCCGTGTGTCTGGTTTTCTAATATAAAAATAAAAGATATTAGAAGAGAAGAATATGATTTGACGCATGTTGTTAATTATGACTATAATAATAAAGATATTTTTTATAATTCTAATGCTACTATTAAAATTAATAAAGAATTACATAAAGGAGATATATTAGAATTTCAAATTGACATGAAGGTTTTATTAGAAAGTGAAAGACTAGATCTTATAGATTATTTAGTATATAAAAAGAATTTATTGGAAAATAAACTTAATAATCAAAAACAAAAAACAGAATACTGTAAATTATTAGAAAAAGAAATTGATAATATGGTTAATAGTAATAGTTGGAAAATTACAAAACCACTTAGGGCTATTACTAATTTATTAAAAAAATAGGATATGGCTTTTAGTTTTGAAAAACGAATTGTTTTGTATATACGAGGGTTGTTGTTTATTCATAATATAGTAAAATTTATTAGGCGGGAAGTGTATTATGGAAAAAATATCTATTGTTGTACCTTGTTATAATGAGGAAGATGCAATAAAATTTTATTATAATGAAATTTTAAAAATTAAAAAAGAATTTAATAAGAAAAAAGTAGAATTTGAAGTGATATTTATTGATGATGGAAGCAAAGATAACACTTTAAGTATTATGAAAGATTTATCAAAGAAAAATAAATTTATAAAATATATTGTTTTTTCTCGTAATTTTGGGAAAGAGGCTGCAATGTTTGCAGGATTAGAGCATGCTACAGGGGATTATATAACTGTTATGGATGTCGATTTGCAAGATCCCCCTGAGTTGTTATTTGAAATGTATGATGCTATTAAAAATGATGGTTATGATTCTGTTGGAGTAAGACGTGTTACTAGAAAGGGTGAACCTCCTATTAGAAGTTTATTTGCAAGAATGTTTTATAAATTAATTAACAAAATGAGTAAAGTAGAGATGGTAGATGGAGCACGTGATTACAGACTTATGAAGAAAGATATGGTGGATGCCATTGTTTCTATGAAAGAGTACAATAGATATTCTAAAGGTTTATTTAGTTTTGTTGGATATAAGACTAAATGGCTTGAGTATGAAAACGTGGAAAGAGAGCATGGCGAGACTAAATGGAGTTTCTGGAAATTATTTCTTTATGCAATTGATGGAATAATCGCTTTTACTACTGCACCTTTAATGATAGCTACAATAATTGGAGTATTATTTTGTATACTTTCATTTATTGCAATTGTAGTAATTATAGTTAGAACTTTAATTTGGTCCGATCCTACTAGTGGTTGGCCTTCTATGGTTTGTATTATGTTTTTTTTAAGTGGTATACAATTATTTTGCACAGGTATAATTGGATTATATCTTTCTAAAACTTATTTAGAAACTAAAAAAAGGCCAATATATATAGTTAGAGAAAAAAACATATGAAAGTTATTATGAAAAATAAATGAAATACTAAAAAATAAATATTTACCATTTGTTTTGTTGTTTATCGCCTTACTTGTTTTAAGTTTTTTAGCAATCTTTTATGGTGATGATATCAAATTTGCAACATATAAAATGAATTATTTTTAAGAAAGGAAATTATATATGAAAAAATTTGTGTGTTCTACTCTGGATTTACTTAGAGTTAAACATTATATTAAAAATTTTCTTATTTTTATACCCCTTATGTTTAGTGGAATGCTATTTGAAGGAGATAACTTATTTAGAACATTTCTTGGATTTATTTGCTTTTCTTTTATTGCTAGTTCTATTTATATAATTAACGATATTAAGGATAGAGAAAGGGATAAAAAACATAAAATTAAATGTAATAGACCCATAGCTTCAGGAAAAATTTCTGTAACTAGTGCTGTAATCTTAGTAATATTATTATTAATATCTGCTATATTAATAACAATTTTATCACATATAAGAATAAATTCTATAATATTTCTAGTACTATATTTTATTATTAATTTAGGATATAGTTTTGGACTTAAGGATATTCCCTTATTGGATGTTACTATCATAGTATTAGGATTTTTATTTAGAGTAATGTATGGTGCTAGTATACTTAATATAGAAGTATCTAATTGGTTATATTTGACAGTACTAGCGGCATCTTTTTATCTTGCTTTGGGTAAAAGGCGGAATGAAATAAATAAAAATGGTCGTGGTGCTAGAAAAGTGTTGAAATATTATAATTCAGATTTTTTAGATAAAAATATGTATATGTGTTTATCAATGGCTATTATATTTTATTCTTTGTGGGCTATAGATATTGAGATTGCAAGACAAAGTAATAATTTGCTTATTTGGACAATTCCCATTGTTATTTTGGTCTGTATGAAATATAGTATGGATATAGAGGGTAATAGTGATGGCGATCCAGTTGAAGTTATTTTAAAAGATAAAGTTATAATAATTTTGGGATTAATTTTAGTATTTTCCTTATTTGGAATTTTATATTTGTAAAGGTGTATATTATGAAACAGTATTTAAAAATAACAAATAAAAAAATAGAAATGCTAATAAAATTAATATTAGTTTTTTCATGCCCTTTCTTAACTTGTATTCTATCAAATAGATTTGAAAAAGTTGAAATATTAATAGGAATGATTTTAGCATTTCTTATTTTTGGTTATATAGTGTTTAAGAAAGTTAAGATAAAGAAGATAAATACTAAAAAGTTGATAATTTCTATTTTTATTGCCTTTTATATGATAAATGTCCTTTTGGATTATTGTGATACTAATAAAAGTTTTATAATTTCAGCTTTTCATTTTTTTAATATATTTATTAGTGATGGTATAATGATTAAATTAGTTGGAATTGCAGCTAGTTTTGCGCTTATATATTTTGTGTATATATTTTTAGAAAATATTGGACCTAAAGTAATAAAATTTTTTAAAGGTTTTTCTAAATCTGAAAAATTATATTTTTTAATAGTTATTATTTTATCTACTATTATGTCCACTGCCATTTCTCATTATACTAATGCTTTTAGTATTCCTGAGGATAATACTCATGTAGCGATATATGATGCAATTTATGTTAGCGATTCTGGTTATATAACTGCTTTTGATGCTTATTTTAATGTCAGTAATCGGATGAATGATATAAGACAACCTCTATTTGGAATATTTTCATTACCATTTTCAGTTCCTGCTAAAATACTTAGTGAATGTTGTTTCTTTTTGCCAGATGGTTACGAATATGAAACTATTATGATGATAGTTCAGAGTATTTTGATTTCCCTTACTATAATTATGATTGGTAGAATGTTTAATTTAGATGAAAAATATAAAAAATATTTATATATATTTTTTCATGCAAGTTTTACCTATATTTTATGGTCTTTTGTTTTAGAACAATATGTTATTGGAACTTTTTATTTAATACTTACTTTATATGTTTACTTTAAAAATAAAGAGCAAATAAATTATGTTTATGTTGGTGCTGTGGGAACATTGATTACTTCAGGGATCATTTTCCCCGTTATAACTAAATTTAAAAATATTAAACAGTGGATAACTAATGTCTGTAAATGTTTTATGCTATTTATTAGTATATTTATAATTGGAGGACAACTACCTCAAATCTTTACAGTAGGAGATAGATTTTCCAAGTTGTTAATTGAAAATGGAGGTATGAAAGTTGGCCTGTTAGATCGATTACAACAATATTTTGAATTTATAAAAGATATATTTATCGCAGCAGGAGGTTACGTTAAGGGAGTTGATATAGGATTTCCTTCATATGCCTTGATTCCTATTTCTTCATTTTGGTATTTAGGAATAGTTATATTAGTCCTTTGTATTTTAGGATACATATTAAATAAAAAAGAAAAGTTTGCTAAAGTATGTATGTTGTGGATAATATTTTCCTTTTTTATAACTGTGGTTATAGGTTATGGTACACAAGAAAGATGTTTGATTTTATATGCTTTATATTTTTCATGGGCATATTTAGGACTTATATTTATGTTACTTAAAAAAGTATTTAAAAAATATAATATATTTAAAATAGTGATTATAGTATTAAGCTTTTTGATATTATTAATCAGTCTTAGAGAATTTATAAATATTTTAAGATTTGCTGTTAGGTATTATCCACTTGTTTTTTGAAAATAATAAGTAGGATATTTGACAAAAAAATACATAGTATGTATACTTTGATTAGTTAATTTTATTATAATATAAGAGAGGGTATGCAATAAAATATAAGCAAGAAAAAGAAAAATGGAATAGTTATTTAAAACAAATAAAAGAAAACAAAAAGTATATTAAAAAATATGGAAAAGAACAATTTATAATGGCTAAATATAAAGAAATGGGATTTGAAGAATTCGATATACACAATCCTAAAACTTTTAGTGAAAAATTGCAAGCTAGAAGAATTTATAAGAATGATTTGATGGAGATATGTGCTGATAAAAATAAAGCTCGTGAGTACGTAAGAGAAAAGATAGGTGAACAATATTTAATTCCACAATTATTTTGTAAAAAGAAAGTTACAAAGAAGGACATTGAGAATTTACCCAATTCATTTATTTTAAAAATAAGTAATGGTAGTGGTAACAATATTTTAGTTAAAGATAAAAGTAAAGAAAATATTAATGATATAGTTAAACTAATTAATTTTTATACTAAAATACAATATGGATATATTTGGGGAGAATTTCACTATAATAATATTCCTATTAATATAGTTGCAGAAGAATTATTACTTGATGAAAATGGTGAAGTGCCTAATGATATAAAAGTACATTGTTTTAATAACGGAAAAGAAAAACATAAAATAATTGAGTATCATTATAAAGTTGATGGAGTAAATTATAAAAATATGTATGATGAAAATTGGGAGGAATCTTTAGATTACATTTTTGGTTTTAAATCAGATGGTAGAAAAGTTGAAAAACCTAAAAAGCTTGATAAAATACTTAATGTGTGTGATAGATTAAGTGAAGATACTAATTATGTTAGAGTTGATTTATATTATATTAAAGGAAAAATATATTTTGGAGAATTAACATTTATCCCTGGTGCTGGCTATTCAAAATTTCAACCAGATAGTGCAAATTTATTATGGGGAGAATATATGGGTGATGAATTTAAGTAAAAAGTTGTTGTTAAAAACTTCATAAAATTTAATTTTAAATTATACTATGAAAGTTTCAAAAGAAGTGATAGCTTTAAAATCTAATACTATCATAAATGAATGATTAAGCAAGAGACTAAATTATATTTTTATTGATAAGGAAACATAGTATTAATTATTTTTTACTATGTTTTTTATTTGATTATTATGTAATTTATATATAAATAATAGTTAACAATAATTTTGTGATAACATAAATTACTATAGGTGATTTAAATGAATAATAATACGGTAAAAAAGGTTATTGTTGATGCGGGACATGGAGGTATCGGTTAAATCCAAAAATAGAAGAAATGACTATTTTGGTAAGTAAATACAAGAGTTTAAGGTA
>CANQZM010000020.1 GCA_947628345.1 uncultured Bacilli bacterium | reverse complement strand
AGATTATGTATGTTATTCCTAGAACAAGAATCCATCCGTGATGTCTTGTTATTCCCAACGATGAAAGAAAAGTAAGGTAAAGAATAATCTTTATCTTTTTTTTGAAAAAATTTATATAATTAGCAGTTAAATAACTAAGTATTTTTGGAAAAGTTAATTAAAAGTTTTAATGGTTTTCTTTTGAAAAAACGTTTAAAACACTTGTATTCTCAAGTTAATGTAGTATAATTAAAGTGGGAGGTAGATTATGAAAAGACATAAGACAGTCAAAGTCGTACTTGTGACAATATTAGTATTTATGCTACTATCTTGGATTTTTAAAGCTGCATATTTCCAAGGACAATATTATCCACAAGCACGCATTCAAATGGGAATCTTTGATTTATTTTCATATCCAACAACAGCATTATCATACTTTGGTTATATTGCATTGTATGTACTAGTGGTTGGAGGATTTTATGGTATCTTAAATAAGATTCCAGCTTATCGCGTTCTATTAGATAGAATGGCAAAAGCCTTTAAAAAGAAAGGAAAACTAGTTTTATCTATAATAATGATTTTGCTAGCTGTAATTACATCAATTTGTGGATTACAATTAGGATTAGTTATGTTCTTCCCATTCTTAATAGGATTAATCTTATTAATGGGATATGACAAATTAGTTGCAGCATTAACAGTGGTAGGATCTACTATGATTGGTATTATTGGAACCACATTTGGATATGAAAATACTAAAATTTTAGTGGATACTCTAAATGTAAAACTTACTACTAATATTATTGCTAAAATAGTTATATTAGTACTTGGGTTAGCTCTTTTAATATTCTATGTTATGAGATATATTAGTAAGAGTGGAAAATCAAAAAAATATGCAGCAAAACTAGAAGATTTTATTGGAGAAAGTACAGAGGTAAAGACAAAAGGAAAAGGGAAAAAGCCAACAGTTTGGCCACTTATAGTTGTGTTCTCTTTAATGTTCATCATAATGATTTTAGCCTTTATCCCATGGGTTAATGCTTTCAATATTACAGCATTTGATTCAGCAACTTCTGCAGTAACAACTTTCAAAATTTTTAAATTTCCTCTATTTGGAAAAGTATTAGGAAATATAAATGCTTTTGGTAGTTGGGGATTAACAGAATTGATGGCAATGATGCTTATCTTTGCTGGACTATTAATGGTAATTTATAAAGTTAAATTTTCAGAAGGAATGCAAGCATTTATTACTGGTGCTAAAAGAGCTTTAGAACCAGCAGTATTAGTAATCTTAATTTATACTTGCTTAGTAATTGTTACATATCATCCATATCAATTAGCAATTTACAAAACATTATTAGGATTATTTAAAGGATTTAATGCCTTTACTACATCACTTGTAGCAATCTTAGCAAGTTTATTTAATGCTGATCCTGCGTATGTATGTCAAAGCGTTATTCCATATATGGCAAGCATTATTAGTAAAGGATCATATCCAATGATTGCTTTAATTTTCCAATCTATGTATGGTTTAACTATGTTAGTAGCACCAACCAGTCTTATTCTTATGGGAGTTCTATCATATTTAGGAATTTCATATAAAGAATGGTTCAAAAATATTTGGAAATTATTATTAGGATTATTAATTCTATTAATAATTGTTTTCATAGTTTTAATACTAGTTTAATCAACAAGAGCTTCGGCTCTTTTTTTTTGAAAAAAGACATGTAATTTTTGTCATTTTTTTGGGAACATAATTTCTTGCAAAAGCATACATAATAAACATAAAATAGCTTTAGGAGGGATTTTATGTTTTCAAAATTTAGCGAAGAAGCACAAAAAATATTATTAAATGCAAAAAAAGAGATGATGGCACTAAAACATCCTTATGTAGGAAGTGAACATCTATTATTGGCCATTTTATCTAATCAGGAAACAGAAGTAACAATTAAACTAAAAGAATATAATATAAACTATCATAATTTTAAAGAAGAATTAATTAAAGTAATTGGAAAAGGAACGTTAACTAATAATTGGTTTTTATACACCCCGTTATTAAAAAGAATCCTTGAAGGAGCCAGTATAGACTGCAAAGAAAATAAGGATAAAGAAGTTACTCCTCTTCATTTGTTTTTGGCCTTATTAGAGGAAGGTGATGGTGTAGCAATTCGCCTTTTAATGGGAATGAATATTGATATAGATGCCTTATATGAAGAATTTTCTAATAATTTATTAGCTAAGAAAAGTAAAGGTAAAAGGAAATTATTAATAGAAGAATTTTCTGTTGATTTAAATAAAAAATGTTTAAATAATGAAATAGATCCAGTCGTTGGTAGAGATGAAGAAATAGATAATGTTATAGAGATTTTATCAAGAAGAACAAAAAACAATCCTTTATTAATTGGAGAAGCAGGTGTAGGTAAAACGGCTATTGTTGAAGAATTGGCTAATAGAATAGTTTTAGATTTAGTTCCCAATAATTTAAAAGATAAAAGAATTTTATCCGTAGCTATGGCTTCTTTAGTTGCTGGAACCAAATATCGAGGTGAATTTGAAGAAAGAATTAATAAACTTATAAAAGAAGTGGAAGATAATGATGATATCATTTTGTTTATAGATGAGATTCATACTTTAGTTGGGGCAGGAGGTGCTGAAGGTGCTATTGATGCTTCCAATATTTTAAAACCAGCTTTAGCTCGCGGGAAAATTAGAGTAATTGGGGCAACTACATCAGAAGAATATTCCAAATATTTAGAAAAAGATAAGGCTTTAGATAGGCGCTTTCAAAAAATAAAGGTAATTGAACCAGACACTGATAAAACTAAAGATATTTTATTAAAATTAAGACCTTTATATGAATCTTTTCATAATACTAAAATTAGTGATGAAATTATTGAATATATAATTGATTCTGCTGACAAGTATATTCATCAAAGAAGGTTTCCAGATAAAGCAATTGATATATTAGATGAAGTTTGTGCTAAAACAGTTTTAGTTAAAAATAATCAAGAAACTAGGATAGATAAATTAAAACAGCAATTAAAGTTAGTTATTAAATCTAAGAAAGAATATATTATAAAAGAGGATTTTGATATGGCTACTAAATTGAAAGAAGAACAAAATAAATTAGAAACTAAGATAAATAATATGAACTTAAAACAATCACAATTACAAGTTCCTAAAACTATAACAAAACAAATGGTAATGGATGTTATTAGTAGTAAGACAAAAATACCAATATTTGATGATACAAATGCTAATAAAAAAATTTTGAATTTAGCTACTATTTTAAAACAAAAAATTAAAGGTCAAGACAAAGCAATTGATACGATTTGTGATTTTACTAAGAAAAAACAATCAGGATTTTTAGATACCAAAGTACATTCTTTTTTATTGGTTGGAAAAACAGGAGTGGGAAAAACATTATTAGTAAAAGAATATGCAAAAGAACTATATAACAAAAACACATTTATCAGAGTTGATATGAGTGAATATAAAGAAGCTCATTCTGTTAGTAAAATAATTGGTTCTCCTCCTGGTTATGTTGGATATGATGAAGATAATTATTTATTGAAAAAAATTCAGGAAAATCCTTATAGTGTTATTTTATTAGATGAAATTGAAAAAGCTAGTATTGATGTAATAAAATTATTTTTGCAAGTTCTAGACGAAGGAATTATGAAAGATTCTAAAGGTAATGAAATTAATTTTAATCATACTACTATATTTATGACTTCTAATTTAGGTTGTGATGGCTACAGTGTAGGATTTAATAATACAGAAAATAACACTCTTACCAATTCCTTGAATGACTACTTTGGTGTAGAATTTATTAATCGAATTGATGACGTTATTCTATTTGAAAATTTAGATGAATTAACTATTAAAAATATTATTAAAGAACGCTTAAAAAATTTGAAAAAATATTATGCTAAAAAAAACATAACTTTAACCTTTAATAAAAAATTAATAGATAAAATTGTAATAGAGTCAAATTATGAAACATATGGAGCTAGAAAAATAGAAAAAGTCATAGATAAAAATATAAATAATTATGTAATTAATCAAGTCTTAAAAGGTTCTAGTAATATTGTTGTTCCAGAAACAACAGAAGTTCAGTAATAGATAAAGGCCAATAGGCCTTATTTTTTGCAAGAATATATCTGTAAATTGGATTGACTAAAAACATTAAATTATCTATAATTATAAGAGATATTAATAAATATGTAACCCCTTTAAAAAATAGAAATAAAATAATATAGAATAGATTTGAGGTATGTAAATGAAAGTATTAGAGATTAATGGTAAACATGAATTATCAGGTTCCATTAGAATTAGTGGAGCTAAAAATGCTAGTGTAGCTTTAATACCCGCAGCAATTTTGGCAGAAGAAGAATCAACTATTTGTAATGTTCCTGAAATAACTGATACAGATGCTTTATGTGAAATTTTGGAATATTTAAATGTAGGAGTTAAAAGAGCAAGTGAAAGTATTATTATTGATCCAAGTGATATGAAAAATCTTGAATTAAAAGATATTTATTGTAAGAAGTTAAGAGCCTCTTACTATTTTATGGGTGCTCTTTTAGGAAAATATAAGAAAGTTACAATGTGTTTTCCTGGAGGATGTTCAATTGGCAAAAGACCTATAAATTTGCATTTAAAAGGATTTGAAGCATTGGGTGCAATTGTTAGTAGTGAAGGGAATAAATATAATGTAGAAGCAGATGAATTACGAGGAGCTAATATTTATTTAGATTTTGCATCAGTTGGTGCGACAATTAACATTATGTTGGCAGCGGTAAAAGCTAAAGGAGTTACAATTATTGATAATGCCGCTAAGGAGCCTGAAATAGTAAATGTTGCAACATTTTTAAATAGCATGGGTGCTAAAATTATGGGAGCAGGAACATCTACTATACGTATAGAAGGTGTGGAAATCCTACATGGATGTTTTCATGAAGTTATTCCTGATAGAATTGAAGCAGGGACTTATATGATTGCAGGAGCTTTGTGTGGCAATAGATTAAAAATAGATAATATTATACCTACTCACGTAGAAGCATTAATTTCAAAGCTACAGGAAGTTGGTTGTGAAATTGAGCAAGGAGAAGACTATGTAGTTATGACAAAACCTGCTCAGTTTAAATCTACAAATATAAAAACAGGTGTTTATCCAGGTTTTCCAACTGATTTGCAACAACCTTTTACTGTTTTATTAACTCAAGCTAAAGGAAAAAGTAAAATCGAAGAAACTATTTATGAAAATAGATTTATGCATATAGCTTATTTAAATTTATTGGGTGCAGATATTTCTGTAAAAAATCAAACAGCTACTATTTTTGGTCCTACTACTTTAGTAGGTGGACATGTCGTAGCAACAGATTTACGTGCAGGTGCAGCTATGGTAATTGCCGGTTTAATAGCGGACGGAACAACCACAATAAGCAATATTGATCATATCTTAAGAGGTTATGAAGAAATTGTAGAAAAATTAATCAGTGTTGGTGCTAAAATAGAGAGTAAAGAAATATAATAATAAAAACTTTATTCTTTTTTTTTTGGAGGGAACATGAAATTTATAAAAAAACATATTAAATTTTTGGTCTTAATTTTAACTTGCTTATTAGTTTATGCAATATACAATGATAATCCACCTAAAGTCAATTATATTTCTTTAGGTGATGGTTTTGCAGAGGGTATAAATTCATATAATGCCAAAGATTATGGTTATAATATGTATTTGAGAGATTATTTAAAAAATAATCAAAAACTTCATACATATTACCAAAATTTTTCATACCAAGAATGCACAATTAGGGATATTTATAAAGATATTTTAATTAACAAAAAAGACCAAAATGGTGTTAATTTAAAACAAGCTTTAAGAGATTCTAATTTATTAACTATCTCAGTTGGGCTAAATGATTTGTTTTATGAAAATAGAATTAATCCTCAATTAACAGAGTCAGAGCAAAAACAAATTTTAAAAAAAATTAATCAAGATTTAAATCAAATGTATCAGACAATCAGAAAATATTATAAATTCGATATTTATGTAATTGGTTATTATAACTTTTTTCCACATAATTCTGTGGAAAAAAGAATGTTAGAGGCTTTAAATAAAGAATTAGAGGAATTATCCACAAAAAAAAGGGTAAAATATATAAATGTTGATAATCTAAATAACAATTATTTAGAAAATCCCAATAGTTTCTATCCTAATAGCCAAGGATATCAAAAAATTTATCAACAGATATTAAAAGATTTAGATATATAACAGTTTTTTCAATAAATACTTGAAATATTAACAAAAATTTGGTATATTAATAACGCATTGAATTTCTATGACTTAATTAAGTCATGGCGGAAGGAGAGTAATAATATGAAAAAGGGAATACATCCAGAATTTATGGATTGTAAGGTAACTTGTGCTTGTGGAGAAACTTTTATGACCAGATCTAACAAGGAATCTATTTCTGTTGAGGTATGTTCAAAATGTCATCCTCTATATACTGGAAAACAAAGAGGAGTATCTCGTGCAGGTAACGTTGATAAATTTAATAAAAAGTATGGGTTTACCCAAAAAGAAACAGAGTCCGAATAGGCTGTTTCTTTTTATGTTACAGTTTAAATATTAAAATTATTATGAAAAGAAAGTAGGGTGGATATATGAAAATTGCTATTGCTAGTGATCATAGAGGAGTCAAATATAAAAATGAAATAATTACTTATTTACAAAGTAAAGATTACGAAATTATTGATTGTAGTAAAGAAAACACTCCTACAGATGATTACCCAGATTTTGCTTTTAAAGTATGCGATTGTGTTGTATCTAAAAAAGCTGATATTGGTATATTAGTTTGTCGTACTGGTATTGGAATGTCTATTGCTGCCAATAAAGTAAAAGGGATTAGGTGTGCAAAAATCAATTCCCTAGAAGATGCTATTTTAAGTAGAAATGACAATGGAGCTAATGTTATGACTTTTAATTTTACAGAAAATATAGAAAATATTAAAAGATATATTGATGCCTTTATTACTGCTGATGTTATTAATGACGAAAGACATCAAAGACGTGTAAATAAAATTATAGAGTATGAGGATAGTCATTATGACAGCTAAATTTTTTTTATATATGACTTCAGCTGTATTAGTTATTTGGTCAATGGAATCAGTAAATATAAATCAAATTTTTAAAAAAAATAAAGTTGTTCAAGCTAGATTATTTTACTTTTGTTTAGGAATTTCCTTAATATATTTAGTTACGAATTTCTTTTGGGATTTATTTTTAGCTATATAATTTTTTTAAATTAAGTATAAAAATTCAATTTCTGTTCAAACTCTTAATGAGGTGAAAGAAATGAGAAGGAAAAGAAGATTAAAGATGTACATTCGTTCATGTTTATTTGTAGTATTACTTTTAACTATTGCAACAGGAGTATTTCTAGTTAGTAATAAAATTAATTTACAAAAAGCAAACCAAAAAGATCAAAATTACACCTATGTGTCTGGAATTATTATGGATCAAGATGTACCTGTTATTAGTCAAACAATTACAATGATCAAACCTTATACTTCTGATAAAGTAACAGTTGGAAAAAACTTCTATGACTATAAAGCAGAAAGTGATCAACAAGAAAAATCTATTACTTATTATGATGGCAGTTATATTCAAAATTCAGGAATTGACTATGTTTCTGAAGAAGTGTTCGATGTTATTGCCGTACTAAATGGAACAGTAGTTGATTTTAAAACTGATGATATTTTAGGAAATGTTATTGAAATTAAACATGATAATGGCTATGTAACATCTTATCAAAGTTTAAGTGAAGTTTCAGTTAAAAAAGGTGATACTATAACTCAAGGACAAATTATTGGTAAGAGTGGGACTAATAAATTAGATAAAGATATAGGTAATCATTTACACTTTGAACTTTATGCTAATGGACAAGTAGTTGATCCTAATTTATATTTGGATAAAGAACTAAAAACAAAAGAATAGCAGGAAAAAATGCTATTTTTTTCATAAATTTTCATTTAATAATTATACTTTATTAGAAGGAATGATTAAATGAAAGAAATGATAAAAAAACGTGTAGTAGAAGAAGCTAATATTATCATAAATACGAAATTAACTATAAGAGAGTTAACTAAGATTATGGGAGTTAGTAAAAGTACAATCCATAATGATATGCAAACAAGATTAAAAAATATAAATAATGAGTTATATAATAAAGTACAGGCTGTTTTTAATGAGCATATTAAATTACGTCATTATCTAGGCGGCTTGGCTACACAAAAAAAATATAAAAAAGTACTATAAAATTTAAAAAATATGGTAAAATATATAATGACTTAGAAAAGGACGTGATATAATGCTATCAAAGGATATTGGAATAGATTTAGGAACGGCTAATGTACTAATATATATAAAGGGACAAGGAATAGTTTTAAATGAACCTAGTATAGTCGCAATTGATACAGAAAGTAAACGTGTAATTGCAGTTGGTAGGGAAGCTAATGAAATGCTAGGGAGAACTCCAGGAAAAGTAAAAGCAATTCGTCCTATGAAAGATGGAGTAATAGCTGATTTTGAAATTACAGAAATAATGCTTAACACTTTTATTAAAAAGGTTAAAGCTAAATCATTCTTAACTCGTCCAAGAATTTTAATATGTTGTCCATCTAATATTACACCTGTAGAAAAAAATGCAATTAAAGAAGCTGCAGAAAGAACAGGAGCTAGAAAGGTTTATATTGAAGAAGAACCAAAAGTAGCAGCTATAGGTGCAGGAATGGATATAAGTAAGCCAACCGCTAATATGGTTATTGATATTGGTGGAGGGACAACAGATATAGCAATACTTTCATTGAATGGTATTGTTACTAGTGCATCTATTAGAATAGCCGGAAACACTTTTGACCAGGATATTATTAAATATATTAGAGATAAATATCGTTTGTTAATTGGTGAAAAAACTGCAGAAGATATTAAAATTAATTTTGCTAGTATTTTTAAACCAGATAAAAAGAATTCAATGGAAGTTAAGGGTAGAAATTTAGTCACAGGGTTACCACATACAATAACAATTACAGAAGATGAAACAGAACAAGCTTTACATGAAAGTATTTATAAAATCGTTAAGGCTACAACCAATGTTTTAGAACAGACTCCTCCAGAATTATCTGGTGATATCGTTGGTAAAGGTATCGTTTTAACTGGTGGAGGAGCTCTTTTAAAAGGTTTAACAGATCTTTTAACAAAAGAATTGGAAGTGCCAGTTTTAATCGCAGAATCACCTTTAACTTGTGTAGTAGAAGGAACAGGAATTCTTTTAGAAGATGCTCGTCAATTAGAAGAAGACTGATTATATCAGTTTTTTTTAATGAAATTTTGCTATTTGTAAAAAATTTGTTATAATTATAATAAAGAGAGGAAAATTATGAGAGAAGATGTATTTCTTGCCCTAAAAATAGTATTAGTAACTTTTATTTTTACGGCCTTAATTATGCCAATTATGAAAAAAATAGCTATTCATATTGGAGCTGTTGATATTCCTAGAAAAAATGAAGGAAAAAGGCATATTCACAAGAAAGTGATGCCTAAACTAGGAGCATTAGGAATATATTTAGGCTTTTTGTTTGGATATATGTTATTCGGTCAACAAAGTATTCAAATGAATTCTATTTTAATTGGTAGTATTATTATGATTCTTACAGGAATAATTGATGATATTAAGGAAATTAGGGCATATCAAAAAATTTTAGGACAATTAGCAGCTGCTTGTGTAATTGTTTTCTATGGAGGTATTCTGTTAAATAATATTACAGCATTTGGCTTTTCTATTGATTTTGGAATATTCACTTATCCGATAACTATTATTTTTATAGTAGCATGCTCTAACATTATTAATTTAATAGATGGCTTAGATGGTTTAAGTGGAGGAGTATGTAGTATTTTTTACTTAACCATTGGAATTATTGGTTTTTATCAAGCTAGAATGGGTAGTTTGGTAATGATTTTAACTTTTATTATGTTAGGATCAACACTAGGATTTTTATTACATAATTTTTATCCAGCTAAAATATTTGCAGGAGATTGCATCACTTTCGAAGGATTTATTATAGCTATTATTACTTTATTAGAATTTAAAGGAGCAGCTTTAACATCATTTTTTGTTCCGCTATTAATTTTAGGCATTCCAATTTTAGATACCTTCTTTGCCATAATTCGTAGAATGTTAAAAAGAAAACCGATATTTGCAGCCGATAAACAACATCTACATCATCAATTATTAGGAATGAATTTTTCACAAAGAACAACTGTATTAATTATATATGGAATGAATATCTTGTTTGCTTCGGCTTCAATATTATATACAATAAAAGATCCTATGTTAGGAAAAATAATGTATATAATTATATTTATAATTGTTTTATGGTTTGTATTTCATACTAGTATTATTTCAGATAAGAAACTTAACTTTGAGGATTTAACAAAGAAAAAAATAAAAACTAAAAAATAAATTTAAAAAGAGCAACTAAAATAAAGGTTGCTTTTTTGTTTATTTTTATCAAAAAAATGGAATATTATGGTAAAATTACACTGGGTGATAATATGATTA
This sequence comes from uncultured Bacilli bacterium, assembly GCA_947628345.1. Lineage (GTDB taxonomy): Bacteria > Bacillota_I > Bacilli_A > RF39 > UBA660 > UMGS995. Next base: position 9,130 of record CANQZM010000020.1, on the reverse strand, counting down.
ACTTTATAATTTGTGAAGATGAAAAACTTATAAGAAAACAAACAAAAAATATAATAGTTAGTTTAATGATGAACTATGATATTGATTATAAAATTCATGAATTTGACTGTTATGATGATAAATTTGAAGATATAGTAAAGGAAGACAGTGGTTTTAAAATTTATCTATTAGATATAAAAACTAAATATATTTCAGGCATTGATGCGGCTAGAATGATTAGAGAAAAATATGATGATTGGAGCTCGGTTATAATATTAATTACCGCATATTCAGAATATAAATATGAGGCACTATGTAGCAGGTTATTTCTTCTAGATTATATTAATAAACTGGACAATTGTAGTAAAAAATTACGTGAAGATTTAGTCATAGCAATGAAGCATTATGATAATAATCCTACAGCTTTAGATTATGAATACAATCATATTCTTTACAAGGTTGAATATAGACAAATTATTTATATTGAAAAGGAACCAGATAGTAAGAGATGTATAATTAAAACTAATGAAGGAATACAACATATCCCAGGAACTTTGAGCGAAGTTTACAAAAGGTTAGATGATAGATTTTTAAAAGTTCATAAAAGTATGATAATTAATTTGAATCAAATAAAAAAATATGAAATAAGAGACAACAAATTAACATTTAAAAATGGGGACTATACACATTTAATTTCTAGAAATATGAAAAAGGAGTTGATTAAAAGTGTTAGTAATTGTGTCTAAGTTTATCTGTTTTTCTTTTATGGCAATAATGGGTCTATTTGTAGTTAAGATACTGTGTTCTTACCAGGGAAAACTTATGTCAGTAAGAACCTTTGTATTGCTGGGTTTTTTGATATTATTTCCTATGATAACATATAATTCCAATTATACTAGTCTATACACCTTGACAGTTTATTTGGCCATGACAATTACATATAAATATATATTCGATATTAGTTTTTCTAAATCATTCGTATGTTGTTCATTAATTATTGTACTTTTATCTATATTTGATTTAATAAATTCAGCAATATGGTTGAACTTCGTTAGTTTACATCAGCTAAGAACCGTTTGGTATATAAGTCTTTTATCCAATTTTTTAATTTCAATAGCTGTGATTATAACGGTTTCATTTAAAAAGATTAATACAAAATTGCAAGTATTTATTTCTAAGATTGAATATAAAAGAATAACAAAAATAATTATATTTTTTATTTTAGTAACGATATTATTAAGTATCATTTTGTATATCATTACCCTTGATTTTAAAACAAAAACAGTTATTAGTACTAAAATGTTAATAGTATTGGTACTATACTTGCTGGTAATCATTTTAATCAAAGAACGAAATAATTATGTAAGTTTATGTGATGAATATGATAGTTTGTTGGGTTATGTCAAAGTTTTTGAAGATTGGATTGAAAATGAGCAACTTAATAGGCATGAATATAAAAATCAGTTGGCTGTACTACGTTGTATGACTAAAGAGAAGAAAGTTAAAGACAAAATTGATGATATTATTAATCAAAATATAAATATAGATAGTGAAATGATTTCACAACTAAGATATTTACCTAGTGGTGGATTTAAAGGGTTATTATATTATAAAATAATTGTGGCTAGAAATAAAAAAGTAAATATTGATATAAATGTAAATAATGATGTTGGTAAGCAATTAAACAAATTAAGCAAAACAGAGTTAGAAACTATATCCAAATTAATTGGAATTTATTGTGATAATGCTATAGAAGCAGCAACAGAAACTAGAAAGAAAATTGTTTTAATAGAAATATATGAATATAATAATGTAATTAATATCGTTATAAGTAATACCTTTAATAAAAAGAATTTTATCAATAATAGAAACGAAAAAGGAGTCTCAACTAAAGGAACAGGTAGAGGATTTGGTTTATATTTTGCCAATAAATTAATTACTAAAAATAAATGGATTGAAGAAAAACAGGACATAATAGATAACTTTTATATTCAAAAAATATCCATATATACAAAAAAATAATATAATAAAACACTAGACATAGTTGTAAAGATTATTTTTATGTCTAGTGTTTTTAATTAATCTTTAAAAGACATTTTAGTATTAGGTTCATCTGATATTAACCATACACAACCACTACTAGCAGCTGCACTAGCTAGTAAAGCAATGGCACTAACAAAAACAGCTAATTTCTTTTTCATCTTTATCACCCCTTTTCTAAATTGTATTTATGAATAAGTATTTTACTACTTAATCAACACGTTTATAATTATTATATGGTTGACCTAACAGTTTATAAGTTAGAGGATTTACAAAAATCATTTCTATTATAATAGATAATATAAATAGTAAACTAATGTTATAAGGCACATATAAACTAATTATTAAATAGATAATAGCTATTAGTGTAGTAGCTATTTTTCTAAATAGTTTCTTTTTAGTATTTGGTAAAGGTCGATTACTTGTATCTGCAGGAGCATAAATAACTAAGATTACTATAGAAAGAATTCCCGAAATAATTAACCAGTTCTTTTGAATACTAAAATGTATACATAATAAAGGCAGTATAACAAAACATATTATAGAAAAAATTAAGCATTGACTACTTTTTTTTGCGTGAAATCCAAATCCGAAAAATCTTAATAAATTAAATAAAAGTAAAACGATAATAACTTCTTTAAAAATTTTAAAAATAATACTTAAAAGTAGAATTACAATCATTTTTGTGATGGTTAAGTAAAGACCCTCTAAACCATATTGAAGTTTAATTAAGTCTTCCTCACAAGGAGTATTATATTTTGTAATAAAAGATATTGATTTATTTAAAAATTGTTGTTTCAATGTATATCCTCCTTTTTTCATTTTAGATTTTAACATCAATATCAATAATAAAACCAAAATGTTTTTAATAGTCAGAAGAAAATAATTTTAAAAAAAATAAGTCGAAATTTATTTGATTTTTAACATTTAAATGTCACTAGATGACATTTAAAAGAAAATATATTTATATTTGTATGAACTTGTTAAAATTAAATCACTCGCCTAAAATAAAGGTGGGAAAAAGAGTTAAGAAGGAGAGGTCTAATCATGATTGGAAAAGTCAAATGGTTCAATAATGAAAAAGGTTATGGATTTATTGAATATAAGGAAAATGAAGATATCTTTGTTCATTATTCTGCTATTCTAGCTGAAGGATACAAGACTTTATCAGAAGGACAGTATGTTGAATTTACATTAGTAGAAACAAGTAAGGGATATCAAGCCTTAAATGTGAAGTTAGTAAAAGAACCAGTTATGACAAAATAAGTGGTTCTTTTTAATTAGTTATGTTATAATAAAATTAGGAGGTGATAGGATGGAGATAACTATTAGAGGGGATAAAATAAAAATAACAGAAGCAATGAAAAATTATATAGAAGAAAAGATTCAAAAATTAAATAAATACTTAGAAAATAGTAGTAATATTCATGCTAATGTTGTCGTTAAAGTCAAAAATTATGATCAAATAGTAGAAATAACCATCCCATTAAAATCATTTATTTTAAGATCAGAAGAGAGCCAAGATGATTTTTATGCAGCTGTAGATAAAGCTGTGACAAAATTAGAAAGACAAATTAGAAAGAATAAAACTAGATTAATGTCTAGGCAAGAAAAATCATATGATTTTTCCTTTGTAGAATTTGAAGAAATTGAGGAAAATGATTCTAAGATAATAAAAAGAAAAAAGATTGAAGTAAAACCAATGGATGAGGAAGAAGCAATTATTCAGATGGAACTTTTGAATCATCAATTTTATATGTATAAAGATAGAGAAACTGATAAATATGCCGTAGTTTATAAAAGAAAAGATGGAGGCTATGGACTTATTGAATCTGAATAAAAGGTAATATTTTATAAATAAAATCAATTAAAAAACACAAGAATAGCGTTTTATAAAAAGAATTTTAGTATTTAGCTTTAATTCTTTCTTTTTTTTTGATAGAATATGTAATTAAGGAGATGATATGATGAATATTCTTAGAAAGATGTTTGATCATGAATATAAAGAATTAAGAAAATTTACTAAGCAGGCAGATGAAATTGTATCTTTAGAAGATGAAATTTCTAAATTAACTGATACTGAACTACAAAATAAGACTATAGAATTTAAAGAAAGATTAAAAAACGGTGAAACATTAGAGGATATTTTAATAGAAGCTTTTGCAGTAGCTAGAGAAGCATCTTTTCGTGTTATTGGGGAAAAACATTTTTATGTACAAATTTTGGGGGCTTTAGCAATTCACTATGGAAATATTGCTGAAATGAAAACAGGAGAAGGAAAAACGTTAACTTCTGTTTTGCCAGCATATCTAAATGCTCTTGAAGGTAAAGGTGTCCATATTATTACAGTAAATGAATACTTGGCTTCACGTGATGCTGAATGGATGGGCGGAATTCATAAATTTTTGGGCCTAACAGTAGGAGTTAATACAAGAGATTTGAGTACTAAGGAAAAACAAGAGGCATATAATTGTGATATCACTTATTCAACAAATAATGAAGTAGGGTTTGATTATCTTCGTGATAATATGGTTGTACATAAAGAAGAAAGAGTACAAAGATTATTAAATTTTGCAATTATTGATGAAGTTGATTCAGTTCTAATAGATGAAGCACGTACACCTTTAATTATTTCTGGTGGTGAAATGAAGAGTGCTAATTTATATATAGATGCTGATAGGTTTGCTAAAAGTCTAAAAAAGGATAGCGATTATACCTATGATGAAAAAACTAAAAGTGTTAATTTAACTGATGAAGGAGTTAGTAAAGCAGAAAGTAACTTTAAAATAGATAATCTTTATGATGTTAATAATGCAACCTTACTACACTATATTAATCAAGCATTGAGAGCGAATTATGCGATGAAAAATGATGTAGATTATGTAGTACAGGATGGCGAAGTTGTAATTGTAGATCAGTTTACAGGGCGTTTAATGAAAGGACGTGCTTATTCTGATGGACTACATCAAGCTATTGAGGCTAAAGAAGGAGTAACAATTAATCAAGAGACTAAAACTTTAGCAACAATTACTTTTCAAAATTTATTCAGAATGTATAAAAAGTTAGCTGGAATGACTGGTACAGCTAAAACAGAAGAAGAAGAATTTAGAAATATTTATAATATGTATGTTATTGAAATTCCTACTAATAAACCAATTATAAGAATTGATGAACCGGATTTAGTATATGCATCACGTGAAGCTAAGTATAAAGCTATGATTGAATTTATTAAGGAAAAATATGAAAAGGGACAGCCAGTTTTAATTGGAACAATTGCTATTGAAACAAGTGAACTTATTAGTAAATTATTGAAACAAGCTCATATTCCTCATGAAGTATTAAATGCTAAAAATCATGCACGTGAAGCTGAAATAATTTCTAAAATAGGGCAACAAAAATCTGTAACAATTGCAACTAATATGGCAGGTCGTGGAACAGATATTAAATTATCTGATGATATTAAAGCTTTAGGAGGATTATGTGTTATAGGAACTGAACGACATGAATCACGTCGTATTGATAACCAGCTAAGAGGTCGTTCTGGACGTCAAGGAGATCCTGGATATACTCAATTTTTTGTTTCAATGAAAGATGATTTGATGATTAGATTTGGTTCTGATAGAATAGGAACAATGATGGAATCTATGGGATTAGGAGATCAAGCAATCAAAAGTAAAACATTTACAAAATCTATTGGAACAGCTCAAAAAAGAGTTGAGGGAAATAACTTTGATATACGTAAACAATTATTACAATATGATGATGTTATGAATAGTCAAAGGGAAATTATGTATGATAGAAGAAATGAAATTTTAGATTCAGAATCAATTCATGAAACTACCTTAGCTACTTTTAGACATCACGTTGAGGATTTAGTAAAATCACATATTCCACCAGAAAATTATTTAACTGAAAAAGATATAGAAGATATTATTGAATATTCAAATAAAAATTTATTACATAAAAATATAACTAAAAAAGTATTACTTCAATTAGAACCTGATGACATTATTGATAAAATTTCGAAATTAGTAGTAGCAGAGTATGAAGAAAAGATACGAGATATTCCATCAGAAGTAGTTAATGAATTTGAAAAAGCAATAACTTTGCAAGTGCTTGACAATTATTGGATGGAACATATAAATACCATGGCATATTTAAGAGAAGGTATTCATTTAAGGGGATATGCACAAGAAGATCCTTTGCGTGCTTATACTATGGAAGGGTTTGACTTATTTGATGAAATGGTCCAAAAAATAGATAAAGATGTATCAATATTCCTATTAAAAGCAGAAATTAAACAAAATATTGAAAGAAAAGAAGTAAGTAAAACTAAGATTACTAATGATGGAGGAAAAGAACCAGCTAAGAAAAAACCAAAAAGGGTTAATAAAATAGGCAGAAATGAACCGTGTCCTTGTGGCAGTGGTAAAAAGTATAAAAATTGTTGTGGAAAGTAGTAGGTTTTATAAGGGATTGCGAGGCATAGGGTTTTGAAAAAATTATAAAAAAATCCATAAAACTATAAAAATGTGCTCAAAATGTGCACAAAAAATTCAATTTGTTTCCAAAAATGCCAAAAAACCCCATAAAATCAAGGGGTTTCCCAATGGGAACATTTTATGATAACATTGTAAATCAGCATTTGTGCTGGTTTTTCTTTCGCTTACTAAAAAGTGATTCCTTGCACTATTAATATAGCATTCCATTAGAAGGAGTAAATGTATTGAACAGAAAAGAAAAATATGATAGAATAAATAGCATTTAGAAGGTGATAGCAAATGGTGACATTTCATACTTTGGAAGAATTCTTCAATTCTGATGAATTTTCTAAAAAAGACTTATCTAATTGTGATTTATCTGATTTAGATTTATCTAGTTTTCCACCTAGTATATGGGAAGGCTTTATCTTTTACAAAACAAATTTTACAGATACAAATATCAAATTTTATCCACATAAATTAAAATATAATGGTCTTTGGTGGAATTTAGAATGTTGTAACTTTACAAATTGTGATTTATCTTATTTAACTGCAAAAGATTTAGAAAAGGTTTCAATCCAAGGAAGTAATTTTACGAACACAAATTTTCATATTAATTCTTTAGATTCGGTTAATGGCCTTTATGGAGTAACTTTTGGGGATGCTTATTATGGAAGAGAGCTTGATAAGTATGCAAATAGAATGGATATTGAAACTTTATTTCTAAATCCAAATCTTTCTTTTTCTTCTACTAGTCTATTAACTATGTTACGCATTTCAGATCATTCTACTGATGTTAGTATTGCTAAAATATTAGATGATATTGATGGAGTGCTAGATATTGATAAAAGGCAAGATGGAAAATTGTGGAAGTTTTGGAATTTAATTTCCACCAATGCAAAATTTTCAATTGAAGAAAAAGTATCTTTTTTTTGTGGTGGACAAATTCAAAGTAAAAATTTTATTACTTTGGATTTAAGTGAATTTGATTATGATTTTTTAAATCATTTTGTATTTGTACAATGTAGATTTCAAAAAATAATTTTTCCAAATTCAAAAATAGATATTATAAATAGTATATACTCAAAAGCAGAAGAGGCTATATTCCCAAATATTACACCTAGTTCTTGGAATAAAATTAATAAAAAAAGATTATTTAGTAATGTAACTTTTTATAAAAATTTATATGTAGAACTGGGAAGATTCTGTAATGGAAAATGCCAATTTTGTAGAAATCAATACTTAAAGCTCTGTGAATATGATTTTGAAACAATCTTTGAAAATTTACATAAAATATATCCGTATTTAGATAATATTGTGATTGGTGGAGGAGAGCCCACTTTATTAATAGAAGAATTAAAAAAGTTATGTCATAGTGATATGAATGATAAAATAACTGTTTTTACGAATGCTTCTCTGCATTATGATGGATTAAGGGATTTAAATGCAATGGTACCTTTGAATATTAGTAGGCATAGCATGGATGATGATGAAAATAATAAGATTCTTGGAGTAGAAGCTTTGACAAATTTGAACCTTAGGTTTTTACGTGCATCTCACTTAAAACCAATTACCTTATGTGCTACTTGTTTTGAAAGTGGGCTAGATTCAAAAGATAAAATTTTAGATTATATCAAGTATTATAGTGAAGAAATAAAAATTAATGACTTTTTGCTTCAAACTCTTCATAAAGATTTAAATACACCGCTTAGTAACGATACAATGCTTCCTATTAATAATCAAATTTTTGATTTTGTAATTGATAAATTGAGAAAGAAAGGGTATGAAATTAGTATACCTATCTATTCAACAGGGAATTATAAATTGATAATTGCTAAAAAAGGTGACATTCATATTTCTTTTAAACAATATACTACGAAGGAAGAATTAGAAAGTAAGTGGTATCAATCTCCCAAAAGAACTTTTGATTTATCTATGGATCCTAGTGGTAACTTATATGAAAATTGGCATCAATCTACAGGAAAAGTTCTAATAAATAAATTGCATTAATTAAATATTCATCATTGTGTTGATGACAATATAAAAACATAGATTGCTTATTAAAATTGTGATATAATAAATTTGTAAGCGAATGGTAACAACGTTCCCAATTTGTTCCCGTTTGATGAAATATTCATAGTAATAATAGTACTATAAATACCATAAATGCTATTGTTACCAGACCCAAAATTCCTTGAAATACTTATAATAAAGGTAATACTATATATACTCAAAAGTAGGGAACTTGTGGCAGTGGTAAAAAATACAAAAATTGTTGTGGAAAGTAGTAGGTTTTATAAGGGTTTGCGAGGCATAGGGTTTTGAAAAAATCATAAAAACCCCCAAAAAATTGAAAAATGTGCTCAAAATGTGCACAAAAAATTCAATTTGTTCTCAAAAATGCCAAAAAGGCCTGTGAAATCAATGGTTTCCCAATGAGAACATTTCTTATTAGGTTTAAAAGAGAAAGAAAATAATAAAAAATAGTTTTGAATTAATTATTTCTAATAAGACAAATTGAAATTATTTATTTTAGAAGTGATGGTGAATAAAGTATGAAAATTAATTTAAATGATATATATAATCAATGTATTAAATATAGTGAAAGTATCAAAAATCCCATATTGAAA
>CANQZM010000019.1 GCA_947628345.1 uncultured Bacilli bacterium | reverse complement strand
CGCCCCTGCTAAGGGTGTAGGTCGGGCAACTGGCGCGAGAGTTCAAATCTCTCCTGCTCCGCCATGTAATAATTCTAACCTTTCTTAGTGAAAGGTTTTTCTTTTTTTTCTTTTAATATCAAGCTATTCATGGTATACTAAACATGAGTAGGAGAATGATAAAATGCATAAATATATTAAAAAATTTCTATTAGATTATTCAGACATAAGTGAATATTATCACCATTTAGTTGATAGAACTAAAGCATTGGAATATGTTGGTATCACTAATGAATGGTTAATTGATAATTATTACTTAATTGTTGAACATAAAAATAATATTCTTGATAATAAAAAAGAGTTATCTAAAGAATTAAAAAAAGGTGATAGAATATACTCTATTTTAAAGAAGGTTATAGAAAATAATGAGTATAATCTTGATTATAAAAAAATTGTAAAAGAACTAAATCATTATCAAAAATTTAATAATGTGTTTTTTATGTATGAAGAAATTTCTTTAATTCCTATATTATTAATATTAATTTATATATCAAAATTAAATAGTATCTTTAAAGAATGTTACTCAGAGTTGTGCGCAAAAGATGAAATTAAAGAAGTTATAGAAGGTGTTTCTGAAAAAACAGAAGTGGATGTTGATTTCTTTGAAAAGAATGGAATTCGTTTTACCGAAAATAGTAATTATATATTTGAAATAAATCATCAATTAAAAGAACTAGGTGTTAAAGCAAATAAGTTTTTTAAAGAATTAAATATGTTATTAGAGGATAATGGAATTAGTTTCAAAGAAGTATTAAATGATGAATATCAAAAAAGAACAGACACTAATTTAATAATATCTAATATTTTTAATAATTTAAAATCCTTTATTGATTTAGATATAGAAGATTTATATGAGGGTATTAGTCAATGTGAAAAGTATTTACAAGATGATAATATTTATTGTAATATGACTACTGAAACCAAAGATCTATATCGTAAGCAAATAATAAAATTAGCTAAGAAAAATAAATTAAATGAAATAAAGTATGTTGAAAGGTTAATGGATAATGCTTCTCATGAGGATTATCATATTGGATTTCAATTATTCAAGTTTCAAAAAAACAATTCGAAATTTTTATTTTATATATCAAGCATTATTATAATTTCTCTTGTAATTTGTGCCTTTTTAGCTAATTATTTTATAAAATTCAAAATCCTAGGATTTATTATTTTATTAATTCCAGTGTTACAATTAACTATACAGCTTGCCTCTCAATTAATTGGTATATTTATAAAACCAAAGCCACTTTTAAAGATGGATTATTCTAAAAAAATTCCTGAACAATCAGCTACTATGGTAGTAATTCCAACTATTATTAATAGTACTGAAAAAATTAAAGAAGTCTTTGATAAACTAGAAACTTTTTATATTTTTAATAAAAGTAACAATTTATATTTTACTTTATTGGGTGATGTCAGCAGTAGTGATAAAGAAGTTATGCCATATGATAAAGAATTAATTAAATTTGGTAAAGATTATGTTGCTCAGTTAAACAAAAAATATAAAAAAGATTTATTCTATTTTATTTATCGAAAAAGAATTTGGAATGAAAAAGAAAATAGTTTTTTAGGTTATGAAAGAAAAAGGGGAGCATTACTACAGTTTAATCGAATCTTGCTTAATAAATTAACTCCATCTGAAGAAAAGAAATATTTTAATGTTAATACTTTGTCTGATTTTGATAAAAAAATCAAATATGTAATTACTCTTGATACTGATAGTAACTTAGTTTTGAATTCTATTTTAAATTTAGTTGGATGTATGGCCCATCCTTTAAATAAACCTATATTAAATAAACAACAGAACAAAGTTTTAAAAGGTTACGCTATTATGCAACCTCGTATCAGTATTGATATTGAATCAACTAATAAATCAATTTATTCCCAAATCTTTGCAGGAATTGGAGGCTTTGATACTTATAGTGCGATTATTCCTAATTTTAATCAAGACTTTTTTGCTGAAGGCAATTTTATTGGAAAGGGTATTTATGACTTAGAGGTTTTTGATAAAGTTTTATATGAAGCCTTTCCAGATAATTTAATTTTAAGTCACGATTTATTAGAAGGTAATTATTTACGTTGTGCTTATGTTTCAGATATAGAGTTATATGAAAATTTTCCTGCTAATTTTTTAACTGATGTTACAAGGCATCATCGATGGGCTAGAGGAGACGTCCAAATTATTGGTCAATTAAATCCTAAAGTAAAAAATAAAAATAATGAGAAAATAAAAAATCCAACGAATTTATTGGAACGTTTTAAAATTTTAGATAATATAGTAAGATTATTTTTATATCCTATGCTTTTATTAGTTATTATCTTATCCTTATCTTTTTCCCCTTATAAATATTGGTTTTTAGGGTTTGCAATTTTAATTCTATCTTTACCAATTTTTACTTTTTTACGAAATAAACTATATTCTAAAAAGAAAAAGTTAAGTACTATATATTATAGAAATTTACTATTTGGAGGTAAATCATTATTACTTAGAATCTTTATTGTTTTTGCTACTATCCCATATTATTCATATTTATATATGGATGCCTTTTTTAGAAGTATCTATCGTTTAACTATTTCTCATAAAAATTTACTTAATTGGATTACTGCTGAAGATGTAGAAAAAACAGTGAGAAAGGATCTTGTATCTTATATAATTAATTTTAAAGTTAATTATATAGTAGGCATTCCTATGATTATAGTTGGTCTTATTACCTTAAATATAGCAATGATTGTAATTGGTATTATCTTTTCTGTAATACCGTTTGTAGTTTACTATATTAGTAAAGATTTGAAATCTGATCGTACTGAATTATCAAGTAGTAAAAATAAAGAACTAAGACAGTTAGCACATAAGACTTGGAATTATTTCAAAGATAATTTAACAGAAGAAAATAATTTTTTAATTCCTGATAATTATCAAGAAAATCGTGAAAATAAAACGGATACTAGAACTTCTCCAACTGATATTGCTTTTTCTCTTACTTCAGTAATTGCTGCTTATGAGTTAAAGTTTATTGACTATGATAAAACGAAATTTTATTTAGAAAAAATTATAACAGCGATTGATTCTTTAGAAAAGTGGAATGGTCATTTATATAATTGGTACGATATTAGTAGTAAAAGTGTTATTAATCCTAGATTCATTTCAACAATTGATTCTGGTAATTTAGTGGCCGCTTTAATTACTGTTTCTGAATTTTTAAATATCCATGAGGAAGATAAATTAACTAAATTATGTAATAAATTAATTAATAATACTAATTTTCAAAAACTATATACTAAAAAGAATGTATTAAGTATTGGCTATGATGAAGTAGAAGGCAAACTATCTATTTATAATTACAATAAATTTGCTAGTGAATCTAGATTGACTAGTTATGTTGCTATATGTAAAGGTGATATTCCAAGTAAACATTGGTTTTGTTTAGATAAATCTTTAACAACTCATAATCATTATAAGGGATTGATTTCTTGGTCTGGGACAGCATTTGAATATTACATGCCACTTTTATTTATGAAAAATTATAAAAATACATTATTGGATGAATCTTATGACTTTGCTCATATTTGCCAAAAAAATTATATTTTATCTATTAATAAAAAGTTGCCATGGGGTATAAGTGAATCAGCTTATGATGAACTTGATAATGCGCTAAATTATAAATATCAAAGTTTTTCAGTTCCATATTTAAAGGCACGTGAAGAAAAAAATGATCGAATTGTTATTTCTCCATATTCTTCTTTAATGGTAACTAGTTTATATCCAGAAGATGTTTATGAAAATATTTTAAAATTAAAAAAGTTAGATATGATTTTTGAATATGGATTTTATGAAGCTTATGATTATTCTAATAAAGCAGCTGTTAAAGCTTGTTTTGCTCATCATCAAGGAATGATTTTGATGGGATTATCAAATTACTTAAAAGATAATATTATGCAGTACTATTTTCATAATAATGTTAGAATTAAGACTTTTGAAATTTTACTAAAAGAAAAAGTTCAAGTAAAAGCAAATATTGATATGAAAATGACTAAATATAAAAAATATAATTATGAAAAAGAAACCATTGAAAATGATATTAGAGTCTTTAATTATATTTCAAATATGCCTGAAGTAAGTGTACTATCAAACAAAAAGTATTGCTTATTAATGAATGATCGTGGTCATAGTTTTTCTCGATATAGAACTTTTCAATTAAATAGGTATCGTAAAATTACAGAACAAGATTATGGTATGTTCTTATATATAAAAAATATTAATACTAATAAGATCTGGTCTAATACCTATGCTCCTATTAATATTAAACCTGATCAATATGAAGTGGTTTTTGCATCAGATAAGATTAAATATTTAAGAAAAGATGGTTTAATTACCACAAAAACAGAAATAATTGTAACTAGAGATCATAATGCTGAAATCAGAAAAATTACTCTTCAAAATAATAGTAATGATTTTCAAGTTTTAGAACTTACTACTTATACAGAACCAATTTTATCAGAGAATTTAGATGATGTTTATCATCGTGTCTTTAATAATATGTTTTTAAAGAGTGAATATGATAAAGAAACTTCATCTTTGATTGTAGTTCGTAAGTCTAGAACTAATAACATCAATAATTATATGGTAAATAGATTATTGATTGAAAGACCAGTTGATAAATTTAGTTATGAAACTGATCGCACTACTTTTATTGGTAGAAATCATACTACAGAAAATCCTGTTGCTCTTAATCAACAGTTATCTAATAAATCAGGTTATATGTTAGAACCAATTATGAGTTTACGTAATAGAGTAGAAATTCCTCCTAATGATAAAGTTACAGTATATTTTATTTGTGGATTTGGTAGAAGTAGAGAACAAATTAATGATATTATTAATTCATATGATTCCAAAGCTAAAATTCAAAAAGCTTTTCAATTATCTAATCTTATGAATATTGCTAATACGATGAATTTACATTTATCAGGTAGTAGTATGCGTCTTTATAATATTATGCTAAATTATTTATATCAATCAACCCGTATTTCTGTTAGTAGTGAGCGTCAAGATATTTTAAGAAAAAATGCAATAGCTCAAAATGGTTTATGGAAATTTGGTATCAGTGGAGATAGACCAATTATTTTAGTTAATATTAAGGACATCAGTAATTTATCATTTGTATTTGAAATCTTAAAGGCATTTGAATACTTTAAATATAAATCTATTTTTGTAGATGTTGTCATAGTTAATAGTGAAAATAATCAGTATGCCAAAATAATAAGAAAGGAAATTGAAGAAGAATTATATCGTATTTATACTTTAAATAGTTTTTATCACACACCAGGAATGGTTAGTGTTATTGATAATAATGATATTTCTATAGAAGAATTTAATTTATTAAGAGTAATAGCCCGTCTTAATTTTGATATTGATTCCAATATAACTTTAGAAGATGAAATAGAAAAATTACAAAAGAATAATACAATTAGTGATTATCAAAAGAAATATAATCAATCTAATTTAGTTATGAATGATCTAAATACATTAAAGTTTAGTAATACTTATGGTGGATTTAAAAATAATGGTCATGAATATGTAATTACTAATAAAAATACACCAACTCCTTGGAGTAATGTTATTAGTAATGGTACGATGGGAACAATAATTACTAATAACGGATGTGGGTTTACTTATGCTTATAATAGTGGTGAATATAAAATAACTTCATGGACTAATGATATAGTAGTAAATGACAAATCTGAAGGATTTACTATTAATAATGAACAATTTGATCCAGAAAGGACTACTCATGGATTTGGGTATTCTATTTTAGAAAGTGAAACTGAAATATTAAAACAGTCTTTAACAGAATTTATTACTATTAAGGATAATGTAAAAGTATATTTATTAAAACTTACTAATAAAACAGATAAAAAACAAGATTTAGATATCACATACTGGTTAAATCCAACCCTAGGTAATGTTGAAGAAAAGACTAGTAGACATATATTAAGTGAGTTTATGGGAAATGATAATTACGTTAAACTTCGAAATGTTTATAGTATTGATTATAGTGATGTAAATATTTTTATATCTTCTAGTGAAAAAATTATAGATGCTA
This sequence comes from uncultured Bacilli bacterium, assembly GCA_947628345.1. Classification (GTDB taxonomy): domain Bacteria; phylum Bacillota_I; class Bacilli_A; order RF39; family UBA660; genus UMGS995. The sequence continues at coordinate 13,784 of CANQZM010000019.1, read as the reverse complement.
CTATAGATAAAATTTTAATTAAAGATATTTGTTTTGAACTTACTTTAGATAAGAATGAAGAAAAAGAAATAGTTGTGTTATTAGGAGCAACTAAAGAAGCAACTGAAATTACGGAATTAATTAAGAAATATAGTAATATAAGTAATGTTAAAAAGGCTTTAACAGATGTTAAAACTTATTGGCAAGATCAACTTGGTAATATTCAGGTTAAGACTGGTGATTTGAGTTTTGACTATATGTTAAATGGTTGGTATTTATATCAGTCTTTATCAGCTAGAATTATGGCTAAAGCGGGATTTTATCAAGTAAGTGGTGCGTTTGGTTATCGTGATCAATTACAAGATGCTTTAAATATTTGCATTGTGAAACCTGAATTTACTAAAAAACAAATTTTAATTAACGCTAAACATCAATTTCGTGAAGGAGATGTACTTCACTGGTGGCATGAAAAAAATCGTTTTGGTTTAAGAAGTCGCTATAAAGACGATTATCTATGGCTTGTTTATGCCACTACTCATTATCTAAAACTAACTGATGATATGGAGATTTTAAATGAAGAAGTAGAGTTTGTTCAAGGAGATAGTTTAACAGAACATGAAAGTGAACGAGGTATTATCTTCACTTACACTACAAAAAAAGAAACATTACTAAATCATTTATTACTTTCACTTTCGTTAGCTATGTCATCATTAGGTAATCATCACTTACCATTGATGGGTGGCGGTGATTGGAATGATAGTATGAATAAAGTAGGAATTAAAGGTAGCGGCGAAAGTGTTTGGTTAGGATTTTTCCTTTATAATATTATTGATGAATTTATTAAGATAATCAAAAACTATGATGAAACATTTGATACAGTCCCTTATGAAAAGTTTAATGATGAATTAAAGACTAATTTAAATAAATATGCTTGGGATAAAAATTATTATTTGAGAGCTTATTTTGATAATGGTGATAAATTAGGTAGTATCCAAAATAGCGAATGTAAAATTGATCTTATTTCGCAAAGTTTTTCAATTTTAAGCGGGATAGCAGACGCTAATAAGATAGATTTAATTTTAGAAAATGTAGAAAAATACCTAGTTGATAAAGATAATAAAATTATTAAACTCTTAGATCCACCATTTGAAAAATCCTTAAATAATCCTGGTTATATTATGAGTTATCCGAAAGGTATTAGAGAAAATGGAGGACAATATACACATGCTACTGCGTGGTATATAATGGCCTTATTAAAAATAGGGCAGGTTGATAAAGCTTTTGAGTATTATCAGATGATCAATCCAATTAATCGTAGCCTTTCTAAAGAAGATGTTATGAAGTATAAAGTCGAACCTTATGTAATCGCAGCTGATATTTATTCAGCGTCAGATTATGAAGGTCGTGGTGGTTGGACTTGGTATACTGGTTCAGCAGCTTGGTTTTATCGAGTTGGTATTGAAGAATTTTTAGGACTTAAGAAATATGGTCAAATTTTAGAGATAAACCCTAAATTGCCTAATAAATTTGATCACATTAAATTAGTTTATAAATATCAAGAAGCAACTTATAATATCGAGATAATAAGAGGTAATGAAAATAAAGTTTTAGTGGATGATAAAGTTCAAAAAAATTCTAAGATTAAATTAGATGGTAAAAGAAAGACACATCATATCGAAATTTATATGAAAGAGAGGCAGTAAAATGATAAAATTTGATTTTTCTACTTATATGAATTATCAGCCTAATATCAATATGGATCAAAAAAAGGCTATTATTGATCAATTTAACCAGGATAAAATGAATGGTTTTTACACTAATATTATTAGTAATGATGAAGTAACAAGAATTAAAGAAGTAGCCACAAAAATTAAAACTACTAAAGATATATTTATTGTTATAGGTATTGGTGGTTCCTTTATGGGAAGTTATGCATTAAGTAATATTTTTTCAAAAAAACTTACTAAATCTCATCCAGAAGTTATTTATTTGGGTACAGATTTATCCACTGGTTATTTAAAAGAGGTAATAGATTATATTAAAGATAAAGAAGTGGCAATTAATGTCATAAGTAAGTCAGGGACCACTTTAGAAACTAGTTTAATTTATAAATTATTAAAACAGGAATTATTAAAAAAATATAGTCAACAAGAATTAAATAGTCGAATTATTGTAACAACTGATAAAACAGAAGGAAATCTTCGCCAAGAAGCAATTATGAATAATTTAGAATCGTTTGATATTCCTACTGATATGGGAGGAAGATATAGTTTAATTAGTGCTGCCCATCTTCTTCCTTTAGCAGTTATGGGTTTAGATATTGATAATTTTATAGAGGGTTATAAATTAGGATTAACCAAATTAGATGAAGCTTATTACTATGCTAATTTGAGAGTCTTATTATTTAATAACAAAAAGTATATTGAAAACTTTAGCATTTATGAACCTTCTCTGTATTATTATACAGAATGGCTTAAACAATTATTTAGTGAATCTGAAGGTAAAAATGGTAAAGGAATTTTCCCAATCTCAACAGTTAATACTAGAGATCTTCATTCATTAGGACAATTTATCCAAGAAGGCAATAATATTATTTTTGAAACAGTTATTGATGTTAATAGTGATGATATTGTTAAAGTAGGAGATGTTTCATTAAATAAAGTTAATCATATTGTGACAGAGAGTGTTATGAAAGCCCATTTAAAAAGTAATACCCCAAGTATTTTGATAACTTTAGATCAATTAAATATTAAAAATATTGGAGAACTATCGGCTTTCTTTATGTTAAGTGCAGCTTTTAGTGCTTATTTATTTGGGGTTAATCCTTTTGATCAACCAGGAGTAGAAATTTATAAGCAAGAAATTAAACAAGAATTTAAATACTAAATAGGTGGTAATAATGAAATTAAAAGTTAAGCAAGATGCAAAGTTACTTGATTATTTATATAATAATTTACCAATGCCTAAAAAAAAGATTAAATCCTTATTAACTCATGGTAATATTTATATTAATAATAGTTGTATTACTAAGTATGATTATCCACTTTATGAGGGAATGGAAGTGTTTATTAATACTAATGACAATAAGCAATTATCCTTAGAAATTTTATATGAAGATGATAATATTATTGTGGTTAATAAACCTAGTGGACTTTTGACAATAGCAACAGCTAATGAAAAAGAAAAAACTTTGTATCATTATGTTTCAAAATATTTAAAAAGTAAAAAAAAGAATCAAAAAGTATTTATTGTTCATCGACTTGATAAAGATACTAGTGGCATTGTTTTATTAGCTAAAAATTTAAAAATAAAACAAGAATTACAACAAAATTGGAATGAATTAGTAAAAGTAAGAGAGTATTGTGCTGTAGTTTTTGGAAAAATGAAACAAAAAGAAGCCACCTTAGTTAATAAATTAATGGAAACTAAAACTAATTTTGTTTATGTGTCTAATAGTAACCAGGCTAAAGAAGCTATAACCAGTTATAAAGTAGTAAAACAAAATAGTCTATATTCATTGTTAACTATTAATATTTTAACTGGTCGAAAAAACCAAATCAGAGTTCAGTTAGCTAATATTGGTAATCCAGTTGTAGGGGATACTAAATATGGTAATAATAATAAGAAATTCTCTAGACTTTATTTACATGCCAATAAGTTAGTATTATTTTATCCAATCTTAAAAAAGGAAATGTCTTTTACTGCATCTATTCCAAAGGAGTTTTCTAAAATTATATGAGAATATTAGTAGATGCAGATGCTTTTCCAAATATTGGTGAGATTATTAATTTAGCTAAAAAGTATCAAAAAGAAATTATTTTATATACAGATACAACTCATCAACTAAATTATGATTATGCAGTTACAAAGATTGTTGATAAAGCTTCTAATTCAGTGGATTTAATGATTGAAAATGAAACAGAAAAAAATGATTTAGTATTGACACAAGACTATGGTGTAGCTACAATTACAATTAGTAAAGGTGCATTATGTATTAGTCCTAATGGAAAGATGTATAATGAAGCTAATATGGATTTTTTACTAGAAATAAAAAATCGTAATAGATTAATAAGAAAACATCACCATGCCAAAGGCCCTAGAAAAAGAACAAAAGAAGATAAGATTAATTTATTAAATAAAATAGAGGAAATATTAAAGGAGTATTAAAATGAAAAAATATGGATTAAAAATAACTATAGTTGTAATGATAATTATTATTGTTATTTTATCAGCTATTACTATTAATAAAAATTATGTAACAAATGATGAAAAAGAATTTAAAAGAGAATATGAAAAATATAATGGTAAAACTAATCCTAGTTCTAATAAAAAATATTTTGATTTAAATATTGATTATAAAAATGGTGTAAAATATGTTACAGCTAAAGAAGCAATTAATATTTTAAGTAGAAAAACAGGAATTGTTTACTTTGGTTTTCCACAATGCCCTTGGTGTCGAAATATAGTTGAAGTATTACTAGAAGCCAAAAAAGAAGTAGGAGTAGATACTTTATATTATTATAATGCCTTAGAAATAAGAGATGAAAAAGTTCTTAAGGATAATGAAATTATAACTTCGAAGGAAGGAACCAAAGAATATTATAAAATTTTGGAACTCTTAGGAGATAAAGCTAGTGCATATGAAGGTTTAAATGATGATAGTATTAAAAGACTATATTTTCCAACAGTTGTTTTTGTAAAAGAAGGACAAATTATTGATATCCATGTTTCAACTGTGGATTCTCAAAAAGATCCTTATAAGAAATTAACTAAAGATCAGAAACAAGAATTAAAAAATATTTATATTAAAAATATTAGAAAAATAAATAGTGTTGACTGTAGTAATAATAATGTTTGTTAATTATAAGTTAATTAATGAATAAAAATTCTCTTTTTATACCATAACTGGTGTGAAAGGAGATTTTTTTATGGCACGCCACAAGGTCGAAATTAGTGGTGTGAATACAGCAAATATTAAAGTTTTAAGTAGTAGTGAAATGATTGAATTATTTAAAAAGATGAAAGAAGGGGATCCTTTTGCTAGGGATGATTTAGTAAATGGTAACCTAAAACTGGTTTTAAGTATTATTCAAAGATTTAGTTCTCGTTGTGATAATATGGATGATTTATTTCAAGTAGGTTGTATTGGATTATTAAAAGCTATTGATAATTTTGATTTATCTCATGAAGTTAGATTTTCTACATATGCAGTGCCCATGATTTTAGGGGAGGTGAGAAGATATTTAAGAGATAATAATAGTATTAGAGTTAGTCGTTCATTAAAAGATATTGCTTATAAGACTTTAAAATATAAAGAAGAGTACGTGCTTAAAAATGGAGTAGAACCAACAGTTGATGATATTGCTAAAGAACTAGGATTTTCTACTTTTGATATTGTAAATGCACTTGACTCTTTGAAAGAACCAGTTAGTATGTTTGAAGCTATTTATAATGATGGTGGAGATACAATTTATTTATGTGATCAAATAGAAGATAAAAAAACTAATAGTAAAGATATGGAAATTAAATTAGCCTTAAATGAAGCCATTGATAATTTAAGTGATCGCGAACAATTTATTTTAGATGAACGATTTGTGATTGGTAAAACGCAAATGGAAATTGCAGAGGAGTTATCTATTAGTCAAGCTCAAGTATCACGACTTGAAAAAAGTGCAATTAATTCTTTAAAGAAAGTATTAAAATAAATGACATATACTAAATTAGGTGAAGCATATGCGACTTTCAGACTTACAAAGTAAAAATATTGTTAATGTCTTAGATGGTAAAAATGTTGGAACTATTATCGATGCTAATATCAATGAAACGGGATCCATTGAATCTTTGGTTATTGAAGCTAATAAAAAGTTTCTATCATTTTCTAAAGATGAAGAGACACTAGTATTATGGAAAGATATTACCAAAATAGGTGAAGATGTTATTTTAGTTAATAAACAAACTAGAAGATAATAGTAAAATATTTATTTATAAGTGTAAAGCAAAGAGTAAAGACTAGATTTACTCTTTTTAAATTGTTATACTACTAATGTAGTTAATTGTAGAAAGAAGGTATAAAATGGATTGTTATAGAAAATTTAATGGAGAACTATGGAAACAAGAAATTAATGTTTCAGACTTTATTAAATCTAATTACACTTTATATGAAGGGGATGAAACCTTTTTAGAAAAACCTACTATTAAGACTAAACAGGTTTGGGATAAATGTAAAAAATTATTAAAAGAGGAACTAGATAAAGGTATTTTAGATGTTGATACGAAAACTGTATCAGGTATTAATGCCTATAAACCAGGTTATATAGATAAAGAAAACGAAGTTATATTTGGACTTCAAACTGACGAACCATTAAAAAGAATTGTTAATCCTTATGGTGGTACTAGAATGGTCAAAGAATCTTTAAAAGCATATGGTTATGAATGGGATAAAGAAGTAGAAAAACATTTTACAACATATCGAAAAACTCATAATGATGGTGTTTTTGATGCATATACAACTGATATTAGAAAAGCTAGACATGCAGGGCTTTTAACTGGATTACCTGATGCTTATGGTAGAGGTAGAATTATAGGTGATTATAGAAGAATTGCTCTTTATGGAATTGATCGTTTACAGGAAGATAAACGAAAAGATTTATTAGATTTAGAACAAATAGAAATTACAGAAGAAGTAATTAGGCTCCGCGAAGAAGTTAGTATGCAGATTAAAGCACTAGAAGAAATTAAACAGATGGCTCTAAGTTATGGGTTTGATATTTCTAAACCAGCTGTTGATGCTAAGGAAGCTATTCAATGGTTATATTTTGGCTATTTAGCTGCGATTAAAGAAAATAACGGAGCTGCTATGAGTTTGGGTAGAACTTCTACTTTTTTAGATATTTATATTGAAAGAGATTTAAAAGAGAAGACTCTAACTGAACAAGGTGCTCAAGAATTAATTGATCAATTTATTATTAAACTACGACTAGCTAGACACTTACGTACTCCTGAATATAATGATTTATTTGCTGGTGATCCAACCTGGGTTACAGAATCAATCGCAGGAATAACTAAAGAAGGGGTCCCACTAGTTACTAAAAACTCTTATAGATATTTACATACTCTAATTAATTTAGGATCATCTCCAGAACCCAATTTGACTATTTTATGGTCAGAAAAATTACCACTTAATTTCAAAAAATATTGTGCCAAGATTTCAATATTAACTGATTCAATTCAGTATGAAAATGATGATGTAATGCGTCCTCTTTATGGTGATGATTATGGTATTGCTTGTTGTGTTTCAGCAATGCGTATTGGTAAAGATATGCAATTTTTTGGAGCAAGATGTAATTTAGCAAAGGCTTTATTATATGCACTTAATGGTGGTGTTGATGAAGTTAAAGGGGAGTTAATCGTTTCTGGTATTGATCAAATAGCTGATGAAATCCTAGATTACGATAAAGTTATGAAAAATTATGATAAAGTATTAGATAAAGTAGCTAAAACTTATGTAGATGCAATGAACATTATTCATTTTATGCACGATAAATATGCCTATGAAGCTGGTCAGTTGGCTTTGCATGATACTAACGTTAATCACTTGATGGCTTTTGGTATTGCTGGTTTTTCAGTAGCTATTGACTCGTTATCAGCTATTAAATATGCAAAGGTTAAACCAATTAGAAATAAAGAGGGAATTGCCATTGATTTTGAAATAGAAGGTGATTTTCCAAAATACGGTAACGATGATGATAGAGTAGATAAAATAGGAGTAGATTTAGCAGAGCGTTTTATTAAAAAGTTACGTGCTCATAAATTATATAAACAAGCAAAACATACCTTATCAATTTTAACAATTACTTCAAATGTAGTTTATGGTAAAAAAACTGGTTCCACCCCAGATGGTAGAAAAGCAGGTGTAGCTTTTGCTCCAGGTGCTAACCCAATGCATGGTAGAGATGAAAATGGAGCTTTAGCATCTTTAAATTCAGTGGCAAAAATTCCTTATGTTGGTGTTTGTGAAGATGGAGTATCTAATACATTTTCTATTACCCCTAAAGCTTTAGGTCATAGTGATAATGAACAAATTGCTAATTTAGTTTCTTTGTTAGATGGTTATTTTAAACAAGGAGCACAACATTTAAATGTTAATGTACTAAATCGAGAAACTCTTATAGATGCTATGAATAATCCTTTAAAATATCCTACTTTAACTATCCGTATAAGTGGTTATGCTGTACACTTTAATCGCTTAAGTAAAGAACAACAACAAGAAGTTATTAATAGGACTTTCCATGAAAAAATCTAATCAAATTAAAGGTAAAATTAATTCTTTGGAGACTATGGGATTGGTTGATGGTCCCGGAATTCGCTTTGTTGTATTTTTACAGGGATGTCCATTAAGATGCCAATATTGTCATAATCCGGAAACTTGGAATTTTAAAAGTTATAATTTAGAATTAACTCCCAAAGAATTAGTAGAAAAAATCAAACGATATAAAAATTATTTTGGTACAGATGGAGGAGTAACTTTTTCTGGTGGCGAACCATTATTACAAAAAGAATTTCTATTAGAATGTTTAAAACTATGTAAGCAAGAAAAAATAAATACAGCTATAGATACAGCAGGATCAGTTTTAAATTGTGAAGATATTCTTCCATATGTTGATTTAGTAATATTGGATATTAAAGCTTATACTGCTCTACAATATCAACAAATTACAGGACAAAATATTACTCCTTCATTAAAATTTCTATATAACTGCCAAAAACAAAATAAAAAAATGTGGCTTAGAACAGTAATTGTTCCAGGAATTAATGATAGTGTAGAATTTATTAATGGGTTAAAAAATTTTATTAGTAATTTAAAAAATATCGAAAAAGTAGAATTATTACCATATCAAACCTTAGGAGTGGATAAATATAAAAAGTTAAAAATACCATATCCTCTAAAGAGTGTTAAAAATATGGATATAGATAAATGTATGAAATTGCAGGAAATTTTAGATAAGAAATGATAATAGATAAGTCTATTATTTTTCTTTGGAACATATTTTAAAATATGAAAAAACTTAAAATAGTATTTTGGACTTTACTGGTTTCTATAATAATGGCTATTATTTTAATAAATATTTTAGGTAAAAAAGTAAATCCAATTATTCTTAGGTACTCTCAAGCTGAAGCTAAAAGATTTGGAGTCTTTGCGATTAATACTTCACTAGATCAAAAATTTATAAATGAATTAGATGAAGATATTTTTGAAACTACTTTCAATGATAAACAAGAGATTCAAATGATTAATTTTAAATCTAAAAAGGTAAATTTATTATTAGAAAAAGTAGCTAAAAAGGTACAACAAAATTTGGTCGATTTAGAAAATGGAAATACTGATCAATTGGTTTTAGCTAATACCTTTAAAGGAATGAAATTTAAAGAAATTAAAACTGGTGTAGTCTGTGAAATGCCCTTTGGAGCATTATTTTCTAATGCGATTGTAGCTAATAATGGACCTGTATTTCCAATAAAATTAAATTTTATAGGGGATGTTATTACCAATTTAAATACTAAAGTAAGTAGTTATGGAATTAACATTGTCTATTTAGAAGTATCAATTCATATTGAAATTGAAGAAAGAATTACTATGCCTAAATTTACTGATTCTGTCAAAATTTCCAATGACATTCCTTTAACTATTAAAATTATTCAAGGAACTTTACCCGATTATTATTTATCAGCATTAGAAAGAAATTCTCCTATTTTTTCTCTACCAATTGAATAGGGGATGTGATATAATGATTGTTGAGGGATATATATGAAAAATATAGAAATAGAAAACTATAGATATGAATTAATTAGAAATGAAAAAGATTGTTTTAAATTAGAAGAATTTAAAGAAAAAGTTACAGATTATTTTTTTGATTTTGATTATATTTTTGGCGATTATGCGTATGATAAACTAAGATTAAAAGGATATTATAATAAAGATAGTAAAAATGTTAAACAAATTAATAATATAACAAATCTTGATGATTATATAAAAAATTATTGTGCTTATGGAGCAAGCTATTTTTTGCTAAAAAAGTTAAATTAGGTATTGTAATATTTTGTAAAATATTATAGAATTAGATATATAAGATGCTAAGAGGGAGGATAAGTTAATGGATACTAAGCAAGAAGAAATTGAAAAAAAGATGATGACTATTGTAGATGATAACGGTAACAAAGAAGAAGTAGAGGTTATATTTGCTTTCGAATTTAAAGATACTAAAAAAGAATATGTAGTTTATACCAAAAATGAAGAAGATGAAAATGGAAATATTACGATTTATGTTTCCAATGTTAATCGTGAGATGGGGGAACCACAACTACTAACCGTTGAAGATGAAGATGAATGGAATAGAATAAAAAATGTTTTGCGTGAGTTAGCAAAAGATGAATAAATTAATAGTTACAGAATGGGAGGTTTCTTACTATGAATGATGAATATGAACAATCAGTAAAAATACCAAATGATGTTGAAGCTGTTGATCGAGACACCAGCAAGTTTAATGCCGATAACAATCCAAGAAAAGTTAAGATGGTAAAAGAAACAAGCATGGCAAGAACTAAAGCTAAGTATGCTGAATATAGAAAATGGGCTAGACGTAAATTAGAAAACAATGATAAAAAGATAGATGCTTATCATCAAAGAATTGTTGAAGGTGGTTTAACGCGTGATACTATAGATTCTTTGAATAAAAAAATTTATAGATTGAGTAAGAAAAATGAAACTTTAAAAATCATTGGTAAATCTAGTAGATCATATACTTTTGCTAAATTAAAAACTACAAGGCCAATTAAAGTTCTTAGCTTTGTGGTAGATAAACTAAGAGACATGTTTGACTACATTAGAAATAACGATTATGAAGAAGACTATGATGAAGATTATAATGAAGAAAACGAAGATTTATTAAATATTAATCAAGAGGAGGTTAGTAGAATGATAGATGAAAACTTATCTTATCCAAAATCCGAAACTAATTTAGCTGATGAAATAAAAAATGATGGAAAAGGGTTATATTCATTAAAAAAGGATCAAATAATTCAAGATGATTTATCAGTAGGAGATCAAGCTGCTTCTGAACCATATTCATATACTGATAACAGTTCAGAAAGTAATGTAGAATCTGACTCTAATGAGAGTGATATTAATGATTTATATTCGGTTGCACGAGGTGATACAGAGTACACCGATATTCCTGTAACGGGAGTAGCTGAACCTGTTCCTGCTCCTGAACCTACACCACTAGATTATAATGAATTTGATGAAAATTCACCACAATTAAATATTAATCCTATTGTTGAAGCTGTTAATGCTAGCGAGGCTGAAACAAAAGATGATGTGGAAATGGATCAAGAGCCTGCTACAGATATGGAAATGGATACAAATGATATGGATGATAAAAATGATGAAGACCTAGTTTCAAAATCAACACCTGATGAACTAGAAGAAGAATTTGCTAATATTACTGATGCATATAATGAGGCTATGAAAAATCAACAAAAATATCAAGAACAAATTAATCAAAAATCTTTAGAAGCAGCTAATGGTGCTAAATCTGCAGAAACTGCTAGAGAAAAAGTTGTTCAAAGATTGAATGCACTTAAACAAAGAATTGCTGAAATAGAAAATGACAATAAGAAAGCGGCAGAGGCTATTGCTAAATATGATGAAGATATTAGTAGAAATTCTAGACGCGAACGTGAAGAATTAAAAAGAGCTGAACAATTAGATAAGTTGTTGGGAAACACCGTAACTAATTCACAAAATACAGGGCTAGGACATTCAAAATAATCAAGACTCTATTAAAAAATAGAGTTTTTTTATACTATAAAAAGTTATTATAAAAAGGTTTTAAATGATTTAGTTATAACATAAAATTGTATTGAGGTGGTGAGTATTAAGAATTTTATAGAATATTATTATAATATAAAAATAACAACCTTACATAAAAATCATAAAGAATATACGTTTGACTATAAAAATAATCAATATTTATTTTTACCAACATTAAGATACGAACAAGAACTTCTTGATATTCACAGTTTAATCAAAAATTATGATTATTATGATCAAATCATTTTCAATATTGAAAATAAAATATTAACTCCTGTTTATAATAAAAACTATGTTTTATTTAGAAAAACAAAGAAACCTCAATCCATAGAAAATATTATAATTAATTCCGTTACTATTATGTTAAATCAGAATTTAACTAGTGTTGATAGATCTAATTGGGTTTTGTTGTGGAGTGAAAAAATAGATTATATTGAATATCAACAATTACATTTAGATAAAGAGTATCCAATACTACGTGATAGTATTAATTATTTTATTGGTATGAGTGAAAATGCTATTTCTTATGTTTATAACACCTATAATTATTTAAAGACAAACAATATGCAATTAGTTATTTCTCATAAAAGAATAAAAAAAGAAAAATTTAACAATCCGTTAAATTTAATAGTTGATTATAAAAGTAGAGATGTTGCCGAATATCTAAAATTTCTATTTTTAACTAATAATTATGACTATTTAAAAATAAATCAATTTATACGTTCATTACATTTGAATCAAATATCATACCAATTAATATTTGGTAGAATGCTATTTCCAACTTATTATTTTGATTTATATGATCAAATAGTTAATAATAGATGTGCAGAAACAGAAATTTTAAATATTATTAAAAGAGTAGATGAATATGAAGACTATTTAACTAATATTTATATGATAATAAATAATATTTCAGCTATAGAAAGGGTAAATTGGCTATAACTAATTATTGATATTTACTACTTCTGTTACTTCTGGGACTTCATTTATAATTAATTGTTCAATTCCGTCTTTTAAAGTTATATCCATCATACTACAGTTAGCACAAGCACCTAATAGTTTTACATAAACGATATTATCTTCATATTTAACAAATTCTAAATTTCCACCATCTTGTATTAAAAAAGGTCTTAACTTGTTAATAACTTCTTTAATTTTTTCTTCTACATCATTTGTATTCATTATGAATCACCTATCAAAATTATACTAGTAAATAAAATAGATGTAAATATTAAAATGTAAAGTTTTGATTTGTACATTTACTAGTATAGAGAATACGTGCTATAATAATAAATAAGAAGGTGCATTTCATGAATAATAAATATGCAATTGGAAAAATAGTCACGGGAAAAGTTACTGGCATTGAAAAATACGGAATATTTGTTAACCTAGATGATTATTATAGTGGATTAGTTCATATTTCAGAAATTTCTGATTCTTTTGTCAGAAATATTGATGATTATGTTAATATAGGTGAATACATTAGAGTAAAGATACTTGATATTGATAATAAAAACTTTCATTTGAAACTTAGTATTAAAAATATAAATTATCATATAAATAGGCAAAATAAAAATAAAATAAAGGAAACTAGGAAAGGATTTTCTACTTTAGAAAAAATGTTAGATATGTGGGTAGAAAAAAAATACTCAGAAATCTTAAGTAAAACAGAAAATAAAATGTAAAAAAATTTAAATCAGGCTTGACAAAATTATAATATACTGGTATATTTGTTAATGTCAACTGTCTGTATATGGACGATTAGCTCAGTTGGTTAGAGCACCTGCCTTACAAGCAGGGGGTCATAGGTTCGAGTCCTATATCGTCCACCATTTATGCCGAAATAGCTCAATTGGTAGAGCAACTGATTTGTAATCAGTAGGTTCCGGGTTCAAGTCCTGGTTTCGGCACCATTTTTTTTGGAGAGGTAGCGAAG